>JAHZKF010000018.1 GCA_022600575.1 Gammaproteobacteria bacterium
CCAATATCTCGCACCAATTAAATACCTTAGGCAATGGCGTACTAAATGCAGTAACAACAGGCATTAATGCTGCAGAAGGAAAATTTATTTTAATTTATGCTGCTGATGAAATTGGTCCCGTGCTATCTATTGCTAACATGATGAAACATTTAAACAATGCTATGAGGTGGAGTGATGTCATTCTGGACACAAGATAAAATAGACCAACTAATTGAACTTAAAAACGATTTATCAGCGAAGGATTTAGCCGAAAAACTCGGAACAACAAAAAATGCGGTACTTGGTAAAATCCACCGTATGAAGTTAAATAACCCCGTAGTGCGGAAAAAACCTAAACCACGCAAAAAACCCGAATTAAAGCCGCGTGACAACGTTGTAAAGATTATTCCTGATGGTGGGTACAAATTATGTGACCTTAAGCCTTACCAGTGCAGATTTCCGCAAGGTGACGCAAAGGATGGTAATCTATCATTTTGTGGTGCACGAATTGCAAAGGGTAGTTATTGCCAAGAGCATTATGATAGATGCCATGTTAAGCAGAAGGACTACGTGAAAGAAGATAAACCACATGGCGAAAAATGGATTTGGTAGTTTAAACATTTTTTCAGAGTAGCCACCTGCAAGGTCGCTTGCTTGGTCGCCAATACATGCAACGATGGTATAACCTTGTCCTTCAATGTTTGAGCGTACTTGTGTTTTAAAAGGTACAACAGATCGATTGGTGTCTTCTTTAGGTCTAAAGAAAATGCCATTCCATGTGGTGTATCCTGCAGCTTTTAAATTTTTCTCGGTTGCTTTTTGCAAGTCAGGACGGCGACCTGTCACAAAAAAGATAGCAACTTTTTCGTTTCGGGCTTCTTTATATAGTTTTAACATGGGTGCGATAGCAGGTGTATTGGCTCGTTTAATACCGGCTTTGATGAGTTTTTCATTGTCACAAAAATCACGGCCTACGATATCTTTATAATTTGAGAGCGTGGTGTCATCAATATCTAACACGATGGCCAGTTTTTTAGGTTGTGCCATTTTAGCATTTGTTGCTGCACGGGCATTAATATAAGTTCTTGCTTGTTCTACAACGGCTGCAACTTCTTTATCGTAACTGCCTGTATCGTAGTAGCTTCTTAGCTCGGTTTTCAGTTTGCCAATGTTAAGTGGTTCAGCAAATGATTTGGTGCCAATACAAAGAAGTGCTGTAATTGCGAAAAAGGCGTGTGGCAGCATGCGTTTATCCATGTTAAATCCTTGTTTTTTTAGATGAGGTTGGAAATCTTTGCGGTATTATTTAATGAGTGCAGTGGATTTGTCAATTTTTTAACGTTTTATTGTGCATTATGTTGAAAGCAGCAGAACAAAAAGGTGGTTAAAATTAAAATCAACTGTTCTTATGTTGATATACCATGTTTTTTTTGGTATAATTTTGAACATATTTTCTTTATATAAAGAGGTTATGATGCCTATAGAAAAACGAACAAAGCATACCGTAAGAAGAAGACCCGCAGCGATTAATACGAGTTCTTCTTCTCAGAGTATCGGTTGTGTGATGATGCCTGCTAATCGTCGAAGCGCTACCCGTGCTCCTATAGTGCTCACGCCAAGACAAAGGAATGTAGCGAGGATAAATCAAGCACTCAGAAGTAATGATAGTACTGTATTACTTTCTCTTTTTAGAGAGTTGGGTGTTAATGTAGATGATTCTCCCACGCATCAAGTGTCAAAGAAAAGATCTCATGATGATATAAGCCAAGCTAGCACAAGTACTATATCGGGTGATCGAAGACCTAGTCATTCCCCGGGTCTTTCACTCTTTCGTGAGTTCAATCGTTTAGATCCTTGTGTGGGGCGTCGATTAGTTCATGCTTATTTTGAAGAAATGAGTGAGCGTGAGAGCAAGACTATTTTCATTCAGACTGTGAGAGATCTTGATTCTGAAGTTTTAAAAACACTTTTTTTACCTTTTAGAAAGCATAGTGGACAAGCTTCGTTTTATAAATTGATTTCAAATCATAGACTTAACCTCTTATTTGAACATTTACCGATTGAAGAGCTGGATAAATTTGTTGATATGCTGATTTCACCACGACGTGTAACGTCTACAGAAGGTGTTTTATTTAGGGTGATTCGACAATTGAATGCACGGAGTGCAAGCGCACCTGAAGAAAAGCCAGCTATTAATAGTATGTTAGAAAAACTGGTTGATGCAGGTCTTAGTTTTCATCAAGGCCAAGGCAATCATATCGTTGTTTCTAGATTAGAGCATTTGTCCGAAATGCTCGAAAGTGAGTCTGTTCGTAGAGCGTTAGCAGCAACATCTTCAAGTGCTAGTATAGTTCCCACTGCATAAGGTTTTGCGGATGATATGATATTAAGGATAAGTTAGCCCGCAAAGACTGACTGCCGCTTTATTCAGAGGCGGTGGGCTCATTTTTTATTCAGAACGATTGCTTGAACTTAAGACTCAGTGTATGATCTGGCCGATCAAATTTTAAATAGAACTAAACCAGTCCTATATTGAGAAGTGACATGCTGCGAATTAATAAATTGGCTGATTATGGCACGGTTGTGATGGTGTTCTTAGCACATCATGGTGAAGGCCTTGCAAGTGCACGAGATATTGCAGCATATACGCATCTTGGTTTGCCTACGGTTAGCAAAGTGTTAAAACGCTTAACGGCAGCAGGGTTACTTATTTCAGTGCGTGGATCTGCGGGTGGTTATCGCCTGAAGCATCAAGCAAGTGATATATCGGTTGCCAATATTTTATATGCCTTGGATGAGTCGCGCGGATTAACCGAATGTAGTTTAGAGCCGGATGCGTGTGCATTACACCATGTCTGTCATGTACAAGATAATTGGCGGCTCATGAGTCAGACCATTGAAGCAGCATTAGAGAGTGTGAGTTTAGAAGCATTAGCAAAGCCTGTGATTCCAGCAGAAAATTTAAACAAGATGAAGCAAGTTATGATGGGAGTTAATCGTGTCGAAAGCGCATGAACCGCTGAGTGTATTTTTAGATGGTGATTATCAGCATGGGTTTGTAACCGAGGTTGAGTCAGAAACGTTTCCGCCGGGGCTTGATGAAAGTGTGATTCGGCGTATTTCTGCTATGAAAAAAGAACCTGAGTTTTTGCTCGCATTTAGGCTTAAAGCGTTTGAGCATTGGAAAACCATGGAAACGCCTGAATGGTCGAGTGTTCATTATCCGCAAATTGATTTTCAGGATATTTCGTATTATTCAGCGCCCAAAAGCATCGAAGACATGCCGAAAAGCTTGGATGAGGTCGACCCTGAACTATTAAAAACCTATGATAAATTGGGTATTCCATTGCGTGAGCAAGAAATGCTTGCGGGTGTTGCAGTAGATGCTGTGTTTGATAGTGTTTCGGTTGCCACAACGTTTAAGGCAAAGTTGGCTGAAAAAGGTATTATTTTTTGTTCTTTTTCTGAAGCAGCGCAGGAATATCCTGAGTTGGTTCAACAATATTTAGGGACAGTTGTACCATATCGGGATAATTTTTATGCGGCACTTAATTCAGCTGTGTTTACAGATGGCTCGTTTGTATATATTCCTAAAGGGGTCCGTTGTCCGATGGAGCTTTCAACTTATTTTCGAATCAATGCAGCATCCACAGGACAGTTTGAGCGAACATTAATTATTGCAGATGATGACAGTTATGTGTCTTATCTTGAAGGCTGTACAGCCCCTATGCGGGATGAAAATCAATTACATGCGGCAGTGGTTGAATTAGTTGCTTTAGATAATGCGAGTATTAAATATTCAACCGTACAAAACTGGTACCCGGGCGATAAAGAGGGCAAAGGAGGCATTTATAACTTTGTGACCAAACGGGGTGCTTGCCGTGGAAAACGGTCTAAAATTTCGTGGACGCAAGTAGAAACGGGGTCTGCCATTACTTGGAAATATCCCAGTGTGATTTTAAAAGGGGATGACTCTGTCGGTGAATTTTATTCAGTGGCAGTGACTAATAATTATCAGCAAGCTGATACCGGTACCAAAATGATTCATATCGGCAAAAACACACGTTCAACGATTATTTCTAAAGGGATTAGTGCAGGAAAGTCGCATAATGCTTATAGAGGTCTAGTACGTATCTTGCCCACAGCAAAAAATGCACGAAACTACACGCAATGTGATTCGATGCTGATGGGAGATAAATGCTCAGCACATACATTTCCTTATATTGAAGCGCGTGAGGCGAGTAGCCAAATTGAACATGAGGCAACAACGTCCAAAATTAGTGATGATCAACTCTTTTATTGTGAGCAACGAGGGATTGACACAGAAGATGCGGTGTCGATGATTGTGAATGGATTTTGTAAGCAAGTTTTAAAAGAATTACCAATGGAATTTGCGGTTGAGGCCAGTAAATTACTTGGAATTACGTTAGAGGGGGCAGTAGGATAATATGTTATCGGTTAAAAACTTACATGTATCGGTAGACGATAAAGCAATATTAAAAGGCTTAGATCTTCTAGTAAAGCCAGGTGAAGTACATGCAATTATGGGACCAAATGGTTCAGGTAAAAGCACCTTATCGAAGGCCCTTGCAGGTCATCCATCATATACGGTAACAGATGGAGACATTATCTATTTGAATCAAGATATAGCGCCCTTATCGCCTGCAGAACGTGCGCAAGCGGGTGTGTTTTTATCGTTTCAATATCCGGTTGAAATTCCGGGTGTGCCTAATATTAATTTTTTAAGAGCGTCTGTGAATGCCATTGCAAAAGCATCAGATAAACCACCGATGGATGCAATGGACTTTTTAGGTTTTATCCGTGAAAAGTGTGAGCAGCTTGGTATTGATGAAAGTTTTTTATATCGAAATGTCAATGAAGGCTTCTCAGGTGGTGAGAAAAAGCGTAACGAAATATTACAACTGTTTGCCCTAGAACCTAAACTTGCAATTTTAGATGAAACTGATTCAGGCCTAGATATTGATGCTTTACGTGTGATTGCGAATGGTATTAACACTATGCGCGCATCCAATAGAGCTATTATTCTGGTGACACACTATCAGCGGTTACTGAATTATGTTGAGCCAGATTATATTCACGTGCTTGCTGAAGGAAAAATCATTAAGTCAGGTGATAAATCATTGGCACGTGTGCTTGAAGATAAAGGATATAGCTGGCTTGAAACCATGGAGAAATCATGAGCGAGCAGCTAACACTTGAGGTTCCATGGATGCTTGAATTAAAACAGCAGGCACATTCTGATTTGTTACGCCTTGGATTACCAACACGCCGTGATGAAGATTGGAAATATACGCCAACGAAGGCTTTGCTCGAGCATCAGTTTGAATTAAATACGGTAGACTCAGGACTTACGTTAAAGCATATTCCTGATGGTGTTTTGGTATTGCCCATCAAAGAAGCTATAAGGAGTCATGCTGAGTTGATAAAGCCTTATTTGGGACAAATCATGGAGCAAACGCATGGATTTCATGCGCAAAACATGGCTTTATTTGAGGCGGGATTTTTAATTTATATTCCAGAAGGTATTCAAGCATCTGAACCGCTTCACCTTGTTCATACCCCGACACAATCAGGGAAAATGCAATGTTTCAGACATTTGCTGGTTGCTGACACGCGTAGTTCACTTCAAGTCATAGAAACCTATGAAAGCAATCTAGATACCCCGTATTTTACGAATACCATGACAGAAGTGATGGTGGGCAGTCATGCAGAGATTTCGCATTTAAAAATTCAGCGTGAAGGACCAAGTGCTTTTCACGTAGGAGAAGTCGCAGTAAAACAAGCAGCGAATAGTCGCTTTGAAAGCCATAGTTTGAGTTTAGGGGCGTCTTTGGCACGTAGTGATACAACGGTCGAGTTTTCAGAGTCTCACGCATCGTGTTTAATGAACGGGATTTATATGCCAAACGATACTCAGCATATCGATCATCATACAACGGTTAAGCATGCAGTACCTGATTGTGTCAGTGAGCAAGATTATAAAGGCATTTTAAAGGGCCGCGCGCGGGCAGTATTTAATGGTAAAGTATTGGTTTTTCCTGATGCTTCAAAAACAGAAGCGAAGCAGTATAATAAAAATGTGTTGCTTTCATCAGAAGCTGAAGTAGATACCAAGCCTGAGTTACAAATTTTTACAGATGATGTTGTTTGTGCGCATGGTGCGACAGTAGGTCAGTTAGATGAAGAGGCACTTTTTTATTTAGCAACGCGAGGTATTGATGCAGAACTTGCGCATCAATATTTAATGCGAGCATTTTTGGCCGATAATTTGAGGCAGATGGTGGCCTCAGGTTTAGATAACCAACTCAATGAATTAATAACACAACACATGGAGTGAATCATGAGCCAGCATTTATTAGATACACATGTGCTAGATACGGATGAAATTCGTCATGATTTTCCTGTGTTACATCAACGCGTCAATGATTATCCGTTGGTGTATTTAGATAATGCTGCGACCACGCAAAAACCACGTCCTGTCATGGATGCAATGACGCAGTATTATGAACAAGATAATGCAAATGTACATCGTGGTGTTCACGCTTTGAGTGTTCGAGCTACTGAAAAATACGAAGCTGTGCGTGAGCAAGTGCGTGCCTTTATTGGAGCCTCGTCTGTTAGTGAATGTATTTTTGTACGCGGAACAACAGAAGCTATTAATTTGGTCGCTCAAAGTTTTGTATTACCCATGCTCTCACCCGGAGATGAAGTTTTAATTACGGCACTTGAGCATCATGCAAACATTGTGCCGTGGCAGATGATTTGTGAGCAAAGTGGAGCCGTATTAAAAGTGGTTCCGATGACCGATTTAGGTGAAGTGAGTCTGACGAGCTTTGAAGAAAAGCTATCTAAAAAAACAAAATTTGTTTCAATTAGTCATGCATCGAATGCCATAGGGACCATTAATCCTATTCAAGCAATGATTAAAGCAGCACACGCGCAAGACGTACCGGTACTGGTGGATGGCGCGCAAGCGGTTGCACATGTGGCAGTTGATGTAGCAGCACTCGGCTGTGATTTTTATGCCTTTTCGGGGCATAAAATGTATGGGCCAACAGGCATTGGTGTGCTGTGGGGGCGTGAGGCGTCACTCGACAAAATGCGACCCTATCAAGGTGGAGGCGAGATGATTGCCGAAGTCCGCTTTGATGGCACAACCTATGCGGAACTGCCTTATAAATTTGAAGCAGGGACCCCTAATATTGCAGGTGTTATTGGCTTAGGTGCGGCGCTTACGTATATCAATGCCCTAGATAGAGTGGCTGTGTCAGCTTATGAGACCACCTTATTTGGGTATGCCACAGAGGTGATTGAAGCCATTCCTGGTTTTCGCATTATTGGAACAGCGGCTTCTAAATTACCGATTATTTCGTTTGTGCACGATAAAGTGCATGCGCATGATGTAGGAACAGTGCTTGATAGCTTAGGCCTTGCACTGCGTAGTGGACATCATTGCGCCATGCCATTGATGGACTTTTTTAAAGTGCCAGCCACAACAAGACTTTCACTGGCGGTTTATAATACTCGGGAAGACATCAATCGTTGTATTGAGGGTTTGTACCAGGTGAATCGGATGTTTAGTTAGATGAATTTAGCAGCGCTTTATCAAGAAGTGATTTTAGATCACAATCGCACACCACGTAATCATCATGTGATGGCATGTCCAACCTGTGAGGCGCGCGGTGTTAATCCTTTATGCGGTGATAAGCTCACGGTATATGTGAAACTGAAAGCTGGCGTGATTGAAGCAGTAAGCTTTATAGGCGAAGGTTGTGCTATTTCACAAGCCTCTGCGTCTTTAATGACCGAGGCCTTAAAAGGTAAAACAGAAGCAGAAGCAGCAGCAATGTTTGAAGCGTTTCATGCGTTACTGACAGAAGATGATGCAAAGGCTACTTCAAACCTTGGAAAGCTTGTTATTTTTGAAGGGGTGCGTGCATTTCCGGCGCGTGTGAAATGTGCAACACTTGCGTGGCATGCCTTAGATGCGGCTTTAAAAAAAGAAGTGACGTCTGTGACAACGGAGTAAATAATTGATGTTGGGGTTTAAAAAGAAGCAACCAGAAGATGCTTTAAAAGAGGCAGTAATTGCAGCATTAAAAACAGTATTTGACCCGGAAATCCCTGTTAATATTTATGATTTGGGACTTATCTATGATGTGTTGATTGATGACACACAGCATGTATATATCAAAATGACATTGACATCTCCCGGGTGTCCTGTAGCCCAAACCTTTCCGGGAACAGTTGAAACCGCAGTGAATCAAGTTGAAGGTGTCCGAGAATGCACGGTTGAGTTGGTATGGGAGCCACCTTGGACACAAGAACGTATGAGTGAGGCGGCACGTCTTGAGTTGGGGATGTTTTATTAAGCATGCAAGTCTCTGACTGGACCCCTTCAGCATCTATTGAAACACTGCGTGCACGCGCTGAGATGATGGCGTGTATTCGTTTATTTTTTACTGAACGTGGATATCTTGAGGTTGAAACACCAAGTATGGCGGCTTTTGGCGTCACGGATGTTTACCTTGAATCAATACCCGTACAATGTTTAGGCCAGCCTTATTTTTTGCAAACTTCTCCTGAATATCATATGAAACGGTTACTTGCGGCGGGCAGCGGCCCGATTTTTCAGTTAGCACGTGCATTTCGAGACGATGAGGCAGGACGATGGCATAACCCTGAATTTACAATGCTTGAGTGGTATCGCCCAGAAATCAATTATCATGAGATGCTTAAAGAAATCGATGCTTTATTTAAACGGCTCTTAAATACTAAACCGCTTGTGATTAAAACGTATCAAGAATTGTTTGAAGTAGCCTGTGGTTTCAATCCGTTTGATGTGACACTTAAGCAGTTAAAAAAAAGATTGCAATATTTCAAGTTAGACAATATTTTAGATACGGATGAAACAGATGTAGATCAATATTTATTTTTATTGATGAGTCATGTGGTCGAACCTCAATTAGCAACGTATGATACACCGGTCGCGGTCATTGATTTTCCTGTATCGCAGGCAGCCCTTGCATGCGTTCGGAATGGTAAAGCCGAGCGATTTGAAGTGTACTATCAGGGGATTGAGCTTGCGAATGGGTTTCATGAATTAACAGATGTTAAACAGCAAGCAGCACGTTTTTTTAACGATAATCAAAAGCGTGAGGCATGTGGGCTTAAACCGCGCGCCGTTGATACCCGTTTTTTGGCTGCGATGGAACATGGTTTACCTCAGTCAACAGGAGTTGCATTGGGGGTTGATCGACTGTTTGCTTTGGCATCCAAACACAAAAATATTCAGGACAGTTTAGCATTTGATGTGTCTAGAGCTTGAATTGATTTAATGTAGGTGAATGTAGATAAAGGAGTGGGTTGTATGAGCATGGATTTGCTAGAAGCGGTTTGGCGGAATAATCCTGACCTGGTGAGAGCATTATTGGCATCGGACCAAATAAATGTAAATTATAATAACTTTCAACGTTGTACCCCTTTGATGTATGCAGCGGGGAGTGGGAAATTTGAGATTGTTCTTATCTTACTGAATGCAGGTGCAGATAAGCTCATGCAAAATAGGGATAATTGTACATCTTTAATGCTTGCAGCGTTTGCAGGGCGTGTTGAGATGGTTCAAACCTTATTAAGTGTAGAGAAAAGCAGGAAAGCGACGTTAGAGATTGCTCAATCTTTAGTAACACTTGCGAAATCGATGTGTGAAGTAGATGGTTCTGTCATTGTACTTGAAGGCGCTACACTCGGAGATGAGTTCCGAAAAAGAGCCAAAGAGGCTGATTTACTTCAGTATGTAGATACGACCCCTAATATGCAAAGTAAGGACGAAAAAGCTTTTTTTGAACAGGTAGGAGATATTGTTTTGGAAGCTGCACAAAAACGCCCTGGAGAAGAAGCCATGGATTTAAGTAAGATGACTTGGAGTGATGTGGCTAGATATTAGCAGGCGTGTACGTTTCGTTCAGTTCTTCTAAAAAGGAGTTGAGACAGATTCGGGTCAGTCCGATGATAGTGAGTGCACCTAATGCAGCTATTGCCACACCAAGGCCAATACAAGGGAGTAAGGCTTGGGTAGACAAACCTAAAATGGCAGCACCTAAAGCAATGCCGGCGGTAAAGGACGCCGCAGCTAACATTGAAAAGCCAATTCTAGAAATAGGATTGCTTGATAGTGCTGCCATACTGCTAAAAAAGACAGTGGGAAGAAAAGCAAGTTTTAAGCCGATTGCGGTAGCACCCAAAACCACCGCGGTTCCTCCTGCTGTGGCAGCGAGTCCTGGTGCAAACAGTGTGCCAACACAGGTTCCTACAAAGACAGAAGGTATGGCGGCACTTGTTGCGAGACCTGTAAGTACAGCTTCTTTTAGACTCATACTAATTCCTAGTAAATCTGAAAAGAATATTACCTTATGAAAGTTCAACAATCAATCAATTTAGAATTAAAAAATATAAGATGCGTTAATTTTATAATTATGAAATGCCGTCCATAGTATTAAGTATAGAGTAGCAATATTTATTTTTATTAATGAGTCATGTGGTAGAGCCAGTGTGGGCTCGATATGATGCACCGGTGGCCGTGATTGATTTTCCTGTATCGCAGGCAGCCCTTGCATGCGTTCGGAATGGTAAAGCCGAGCGATTCGAAGTGTATTACAAAGGCATTGAGCTTGCGAATGGGTTTCATGAGTTAACCGATGCAAAGCAGCAAACAGCGCGCTTTGAGATGGATAATCAAAAGCGCGAAGCCCGCGGGCTTAAACCACGTGCTATTGATACGCGTTTTTTAGTGGCAATGACCCGGTCCGACCCTGAGACATAGGTAACAGTTGACCTACATCTAGACAAATATTGAGGAGTCTGTGATGCCTTGAATAGAGACTGAACCTATGGATGAAAAAATAAAATTTATATCAGCTTACCTGAATAAGCATTATTACTCGTTTCAGGGTCAGAATCTTATACGAGAGCTTTAAAAATCTTCATCAATTTATCTTTTGAGGACCAACGATTGAATTGCTGATAAATAGAATGCCAGAATCCAAACTCTACAGGTAGGTCGCGCCAAGGGCAGCCAACGCGCATGCGGTATAATATTGCTTCAATCATCATACGGAGATTAGGCTTGTTATAAATTTGGTGTTGTAGCATGATATCCTTTAGCTTTGACCAGAGCTTGTCACTGAGCATCAGTCTAGCCATTGCAAGCTTGTTTTATATTTAACTATCTTTTGGATGCCGCGGACAAAAAAGCTTGTGCCACGGCTTGTCCGAGGTACCGCAGCACGTAGGCGCTGGTGATAAATTGTAAACACGCCCAGTGTAGATTTTTCAAAAAAATAAAAAATGGAAAAAATAAAAGGCGCTACAATGGATTTTGTTATATATTTTTTTGTTTAGGAGAAAAAGTTGCCATGCATTATTTTAACAGAATAGCTCTAGGAACATGTCTTATATTGCTTTCACAATCAGGCTTTTCTGAGATATTTAAAAATCCAGAGGCATTTACAACACAGTCCAATGCTTTATTTAGTATTGTCCCCTGTCCTGGCAGCCCATCACCCAAAGGTTCTATTTCAAGTGATCATGAAAAACATGTTTTTTATTGTATAAAAAACAATACTAAAAACACGAGGCACTTAAGACTTTCAAAATTTAATTCACCTGCTGTGAAACTACTTCCTCACGCTGGTGTGCCATATGCTTTACCTGAATGCTCCGAAGAACATCTTATGCGTCCTAATGACACATGTGTAGCACACATTACTATCAGTGGCGCAATACTTGCTTTGCTTCACACTACAGTAATTGAAAAACCAACTGTTAGTGTAATTAATCCTGATGGAACCACTTCTTCTACTGCCTCAACAACAACATCGACAAACAGTATACAGGCAACCAGTGACACAAGAACAACTCCCTCCTGTACTGGAACATATCTAGTGGGCGCCTGTAACTTAACTGGAATTACTGCTTCAACTTGTAGTGACTATTTCACCTCTTATGGTACGAATTGTCAGTGGGAACCCAATGTTTTAAATGCCGAAGGTACCATGGGTGTTTGTGTTAGCGCAGAGCCCTGTACTATACCAAATCCTCTTACCTATACGCCCCCAACCTGTAAAAATACAACATTTGCATTCTGTAATGAGGTTACACGAAATAACTGCGGTATCGTCCATGGTGATCATGTTCTCCCGGAAATATTCCTTCAAAACGGCCTGGTCTACTATAATGCCTACTTTGCTCCCTGTGTATGGACTCCAGGTGTATCATTAGCCAGCACAACTTCTTCTACAAGCTTGCCCTATGGTTGCATAGGAGCAGGTCCCCCATGTAACCCTACATAAAAAATTAGCATTCGGGTCGGACCGTCAGGGCTTTTTTTGCTCCGAATCTGGCCCCGATCTTCGTTAATCCTCTCCTCATCCTCGAGAAATCCCCACATGATTGAGGCAATTAACTTTAATGCCGTCTATAGTATTAAGAATAGAGGAACAATAGAGGATGTTACGCGAATTTATTGCAGCCCATCCAGATGCTTATTTACATGAAATAGCAGAAGCGTTTGGAGTAACTCCTCCAGGCATATGGAGTGCACTTAAACGCCTAAAAATAACACGAAAAAAAAGTCGTCGCTTTATATAGAGCGGGATGCAATAAAACGAGAGACTTTTCTAAAGGTGTTAGCAGATCATATTCCAGAAAAATGTGTTTATATTGATGAATCAGGTATAGATAAATTTATTTCTAGGGAACATGGTAGGAGCGTTAGAGATCAACGCATCATCGGAGAAATTTCAGGTAAGCGTTATACAAGAGAAAGTTTTATTGCGGGTTTACTCAATAATGAATTAATTGCGCCACTTTGTTTTACAGGTACTTGCGATACGGTATTGTTTAACTTTTGGCTTGAGAACTTTTTGCTCCCGATTTTAGGGCCTGGTTACACAATTATCATGGATAACGCTGCGTTTCATAAATCAGAATGCACAAAGGCATTAATCGTGTAATTTTACTAATGGCATAGGCAGAACGAGTAATATACCCATTGCCAATGAAGTTGCGAGTTTGAGAATGCTTTAAGCCCTGAGAATACCCCCTCTCCCTCAGCGGTAAACGCGCTAAAACACTGAGGTTATGGCAGGGAGAGGGTTGGGGAGAGGGCCTTATGAATGCTTGCTAAAACAGCTTCTGTAGATTGTAAAACCTCGTGA
>JAHZKF010000019.1 GCA_022600575.1 Gammaproteobacteria bacterium
AATATATGAGGCGTTCACCACAAAAGACAAGGTCACTAGATTGCTTCATCCTGCGGCGCTACGCTTGCAGTTTTCGCAACGACGGTTTCAAAATTGTACCGTACTTTATCAACGAATGACGTAACCTATACAGCAACGACGACAAAATAAAGGCTGGCAATTTACAGTCGTCATGCCTTCGTAAGATACTTCGCGAGCTTGATATATTCTTCGACAGATAATGTTTCTGGGCGACGCTTGGGGTCGATGTCGTGTTGAATGAGTTGTTTTTGTGTGAGTAAGTTTTTTAAGGTGTTGCTTAATGTCTTACGGCGCATCGAAAAGGCTTGGAGTACTAAGCTTTCAAGCGTGTTAAGAAGCGCTTTAGGAAGCTGTATTGTCAGAGGCGTCAGTCGTACGATAGCAGAGTCTACCTTGGGCGCAGGATTAAACGCTGTTGGTGGGACTAAAAAAAGTGATTCAACGGTGCATTGGGCTTGTGTCATCACACTTAAGCGACCATAGGCTTTTGTGCCGGGTGACGCACTTAAACGATTCACAACCTCTTTTTGCAACATAAAATGCATGTCTTGGATAGAGGGCGCATAGTCCAGCAGGTGAAAGAGTAGCGGTGTTGAAATATTATAAGGAAGATTACCAACCACTCGAATGTTTTTTCCAAACTGCTTAAAATCGACTGTTAAAGCATCTTCACAAATCAGGTTTAAGGTATGTGTGCTCTCAGAAAGGGTCGCTAAATGTGCATGCAGATCAGTATCAATTTCAATGGCTGTGAGTGTGTTGACGTGTGTGAGTAGTGGGCGTGTTAAAGCACCAAGACCAGGTCCAATTTCAAGCAGGTTATCATCTGGTTTTGGGTGAATGGCTTTGATGATGTTTTGAATGACGTGAAAATCTTCAAGAAAATTTTGTCCAAAACGTTTGCGTGGTCTGTGTTGCATGGTTTACTTAACCTCCAAGGAGATGTACATATTGTAGGCCTGCGAGTGCAAGAAGTGTGATGACACTACCAATGAGCGCGCCTGCGAGCTTGCCACGCATAGAAGAAGAGGGAGGAGCTGGAAGAGAGGCATCGAGTGCGCGGATGTGACGTGCTTTGTTTAAAACCAATATATCGTTCAAGAGTTTTGGCATATGCGGTAATTCTTCGATTAAAAACGGTAGGTTATCGCGAAGATGTTTGAACAGTGCCCGTGGACCCATTTGTGCGCGAACCCACTTTTCAAGAAATGGCTTTGCGGTAAGCCATAAATCAAGATCAGGGTCGAGTTGTCGACCTAAGCCCTCAACGGCCAGTAAGGTTTTTTGGAGTAAGACAAGTTGAGGTTGTACTTCCATATGAAAACGTCGTGCCACTTGAAATAAACGAAGGACCAAGAGTGCAAATGAGATGTCTTTGAGGGATTTTTCAAAAATGGGTTCGCATACAGTTCGAATGGCACTTTCAAAGGCATCAATACGGGTATCTCGTTTAACCCAGCCTGACTCAATATGTAATTGGGCTACGCGTCGATAGTCTCGGTTGAAAAAAGCAAGTAAATTCTCGGCCAAGTAGCGTTTATCATTTTCGTTGAGTGTGCCCATAATGCCGAAATCAACACAAATATATTGTGGGTTTTTTAAGTGCTTGGGCGAGACAAAAATGTTACCAGGATGCATATCAGCATGAAAAAAGCAGTCCCGAAAGACTTGGGTGAAAAAGATTTCAACGCCGCGCTCAGCAAGTGTTTTGATACAGATACCATGATCATGTAATGCTTGAATGTCGGTGACTGGGATACCATGAATGCGTTCCATAACCAGTATGTTTTTATGCACATAATCCCAATATATTTGAGGAACATATAACAAGGGTGAGCGAGTAAAATTACGTCTTAATTGACTTGCATTGGCAGCTTCTCGTTGTAAGTCAAGCTCGTCGAGTAAGCTTTGTTCAAACTCACGAACCACGTCTCTCGGTTTTAAACGCCGACTTTCAGGCCAATATCGATGTGCGAGTGAAGCCATGCTTTTCAGTAAACTTAAGTCACGGTTAATGAGTTTTCGCATGTTAGGACGCAGAATTTTGACCACCACGTTCTCGCCACTTTTAAGGGTTGCAGCATGGACTTGAGCCATTGAGGCTGAAGCAAGGACTGTTTGATCAAATTGCTCAAAAATATCGAAAGCTGATTTGCCAAAGGTTTTTTGAAGAATAGCGAGTGCTTGTTCGCTTTTAAAAGGGGGGACGTTATCCTGAAGTTGGCTGAGCTCAACAATGATATCTTCGGGGAAAATATCTGGGCGTGTTGATAGTGCTTGTCCAAATTTGATGAAAATAGGTCCCAATTCTTCAAGTGTACGTCTAAGTGCTTCTCCGCGAGAATATTTTTTTTTGCGAAACCAGTTCCAGGGATTCAAGTACACAATAAAGCGAAAGGGCGCAAACAAACGTAGGCTAACAACTACCTGGTCTAAGCCGTTTTTTGCTAAAATATAGTTGATGTGAAGTAATCGAATGAGTTGTTTAAGACGTTTCATGAGCAGCTAAATGTTGGTTAATATGGGCTTTAAGACGTTCGACTTGAAGCGCTAAGGCATCGATATCATTCATGAAATCTTCAATCTCTTCGCGAGGGGGGGAGAGACGTGCCTCTTCTTGTACGTATTCGCCGAGGTTTTGTTTAAGGGAGGTTTTAAGGGATTGTTTAAAGCGCTTTCCGCGTCGCATAAAGCGACCAATTTGGTGTGCTACAACATCACCTGTAAAATGAGCCAAATGGCCTTCCCAATCAATATCAATACCATCAAATAATTGTTTAACAGCTTGTCCGAACTCGGTGTCTCCTGTCATTCTAATTTGGTCGTTAAAGAGTGAACGTACTTTTGAGGCAGGCAATAGACTTAATCGAATCAGACCAAGTGGGCTTGAATAGATAGTGGTATTAGGCTCATCCACACAATCAGCTAAGAGTTCGATGGTTTGTCTGTTAAAGCACATAAAAAAATGTACATCGAGCGGACTTACGATCATTTGAAGTATTTTGCCGTTAAGCGCCTCAATTTTTTGAGGTGTGGTGGGGTCAAGTGCCAGGGCATGATTGATGGCTTTTTGTAAAGCCGAAAGTGAGTAGTGTTTAAGCATAAATTAAGTTCTCAGTATTTATAGGCAATGTGCAGGGCAACAATGCCGCCACTTAGGTTATGGTAAGTGCAATCTTCAAATCCTGCATCTTCAATCATGGCTTTTAAAGCATCTTGCGTTGGATGCATACGAATGGATTCAACTAAATAACGATAACTCTCTGTGTCTTTTGTAATCCATTCGCCAAGCTTTGGCAACACATGGAATGAATAAGCATCATAAATAGGTTTAAGACCGGGAAAATTTGGTGTTGAAAATTCAAGTACAAGCAGCTTTCCACCGGGCTTACAAACACGATACATGGATTGAAGTGCACGGGCTTTATCTGTGACGTTGCGCAGTCCAAAGCCGATGGTAATACAGTCAAATTGGTTATTTGCAAAGGGAAGTGCCTCAGCATTTGCTTGAATGCAGTTGACGGTGTTCAGTAAACCCTTGTCCATGAGTCGGTCACGTCCAACGCTTAGCATTGAAGCATTAATATCAGCCAGTATAACGCGTCCAGTTTGTCCGACTTTTTGGGCTAGTAATTGTGTAATGTCGCCACTGCCACCGGCTAAATCAAGTACTTGGTGGCCGGGTCTTACCAAGCTCTTTGCGATGGCAAAACGTTTCCAAAGCCTGTGAATGCCAAGAGACATGAGATCGTTCATGATATCATAACGCTCGGCAACGGAGTCAAAAACGTCGCCTACTTTGTTGGCTTTATCGTTCCAATCAACCGATTCGAAGCCAAAATGGGTTTTTTTTTCTGGATGCGGCATGTGTGTTGATTCGATTTTTTCAGGTCGTTTGTTATCTTAACCGAATCTTTGCCTAAATCCTATTATTCACGTGGGATAACGACGCGATCACCTGCTTCTGGATCGACTGTAAGGCCTGCATCGGTCTGATCAGTATCATTCCTATCTTGTACCGTACCATCTCCTGTGGTTTGTTCTTCAGGATTGGCCGGTTGTGCGGTTGCACGTTGAAGTTTTTGGTCTTCTTGAATGGTCATAGGCGGGTTTAAACCGGTATCGGGTGGAACAGAAGGTTTCCAGTAAACAGCAAGAACCATCATGGCGGCAGATGCAAGCATGTTTTCTCCTGATTGAAGTTAATCATCCTATAGGATGGATATAGGGGAGAAATCAACATTCGTCAAATGAGTTTAAGGCATTCAGCCAAGTATGCGGCTTCATCTGGCATGGTATTATTTTGCTGTGCGCGCCAAAGACAGTCTTCAAGGCAGCGCATGAGTTGATGCTCGGCCTCTAGAGGTGATTTTAAGCGTGTGCTTAAGGTTTTATAGGCGTTGTTAATACCCTGAGGTCGGTTTGTACTGATTTGTTCACGTAAAGCAAGATGTAGGCCCATGTGCAAAAAAGGATTGGCATCACCTAACTCAGCAAAATAAGTGCGGTTGGCAGCTAAACTTGGATTATCGAGTACGGCATGATATTCGGGGTGTGCAAGTATCACGTCAAGTAGTTGCGTCTCAAGTGGTGTTAAGGGTTTAGCGTGTTTGTGTTTTTCCCAAGTATCAAAGAAAAAAGGGCGTGTGTCTTGAACGTTTTCTGCTTGAAACATGTTAATCCGGATGATTTAAATTATTTTGAGCATTTTGTCTATAATAAATGATCATAAGGGTTTTAATTTTTGCTCGCAAGCATATTTTATGAGGATGACGTCATGACGGACGAAAAAAACATACCAGCCGCAGGGGGCCCAACCCAGCCTAAGGCTAAGCCAAAGCCAGATCCTGCTCAGGATTCGATGCAAACACCAGGGATGTCAGATACACCAACACCTAGGCCTCAACCAAAATCTGCATCGGAAGAATTTGAGGATGGAAAGGACAAGAAAGCGCATCAAGATGATGAGCAAAAAAAAGATAAAAAAGATAAAAAGGATGATAAAAACGAAGATGATAAAGAAAGTTCTGCAGATGCCATGATAAGCATTGCGGATGATACGAAAGCGAATATGGATAAGCTGAAGGGTAAGCTGAAAGAGGCCGTTATGGGGCCGAGTGCGATGCCGGATACACCTACTCCTTCGCCAGGGAAAAATGTGGCGCAATCACCAGAAATGGATTCGTTTCATCAGCAGCAGGTTGCTAATACACCGACACCTAAACCTCAACCATCGACATCCGACGACCCAGATGCAACGGATGGCTTAAAAAAATCATAATAATTGATCAATGAGGATGACGTTATGACGGACGGAAAAAACATACCAGCGGGAGGAGGGCCAAGTCAGCCTACACCTAAACCAGCACCAAACCCTGATCAAGATTCGACGCCCGCGACAACTCAAAATATGGGTGATACACCGACACCTAAGCCTCAACCAAAATCTGCGTCGGAAGAATTTGAAGAAGAAAATGACAAGAAAAAGAAAGAGCATCAAGATGACGATAAAAAAACAGATAAAAAAGATGATTCAGCAGACGATAAAAAAGAAAGTTCTGCAGATGCCATGATAGGGATTGCGGACGCGACGAAAGCGAATGTGGATAAGCTAAAATCATCTGTAATGGGGGGTATGCAAATGAAAGGTATGAGCGATACACCTTCTCCTTCGCCATCAAACAATGCAGGGAAATCAGCAGATGGTGATAAGTTTGATATGTTTCAGCAGCAGCAACAAGCGGCGAGCAATAAACCTTCGCCATCCAGTGGGCCAGATATGACGAGTGGCGCAGGAAGTCCTCCCACGCCAGGGGGTATGGGTTAGTCGAGTAATTTATGTGGCAAACTTTCATGGCGACCAGCAGTGGTCACCTGAATGTAGTTTAGCTTGCGTTGTAGCTCACTGATACTATCAGAGCCTGCATAGGTTAAGCCTGAGCGTAAGCCACCAATGATGTCACCAATAATCGCTTCTTGATTATCTTTGTATGGCACCTCAGCAGACACGCCTTCAGCTGTTTTCCACTCATGCATATGCCCAAGAAAACCTTCTTGTGCTTCGCGTGATGCCATGCCACGGTAGCGTTTAATTTTCGAGCCATCTTCTTTGGTGATGACTTCACCAGGCGTTGGTGTTGTCCCTGCGAACATACCACCAATCATAACAAAGTCGGCACCAAAGGCGAGTGCTTTGACGATGTCACCAGAGGTGCGCAGCCCCCCGTCAGCAACAATGGAGCGATCGGTGCGAGCACAATCTTGAATACAGGTCAGCATCGGAACACCAAAGCCTGTTTTAATACGGGTGCTACAAACAGAACCACCACCAATACCAGCTTTAATGATGTCAGCCCCACATGAAGCCAAATAATCAGCGCCTGCATAGGTTGCAACGTTGCCGGCCATAATACAGCGGTCGGTGAGGAGTGCTCTTAATTTTTTGAGTGTTTTTCCGACGTACTTAGCATGCGCATGTGCAACATCCACACAAAAAAAGTCAGCCCCTGCATCACGGAGCGCTTCGGCTCTTTCAAGTTCGGCCTCAGTGCAGCCAATCGATACAAAGGTTTTTCCGATACAGTCTTTAAACTGTTTGATATTATCTTCAACGCTCAAAAAACGATGTAATACGCCAATACCCCCTTTTTCATGCATGAAATTAGCCATACCACTTTCGGTGATGGTATCCATGTTAGAACTCATGATGGGTAATTCAAGCTTTAATTTTGAAAGCCTGTCGGTGTTGCTGATGTCAACAACCCGTCGTGATTCATGATGATTATAGGACGGGATGAGTAGGACATCGTCATAGGTTAATGCGAGTATGGTCATAATTTACCTTGGTCTAAAACATCGTACTATAAATGCTCAGCGGCATAATGTGCAAGCCTTGAGCGTTCTCCGCGTGTTAATGTCATGTGTGCACTGTGCTCCCAATGCTTGAAATGATCGACCGCAAACGTAAGCCCAGAGGTCGTTTCACTCAAATAAGGGGTGTCGATTTGTTTGATATCACCTAAGCAAATAATTTTACTTCCCGGGCCTGCTCGAGTGATTAAAGTCTTAATTTGCTTGGAAGTCAGGTTTTGAGCTTCATCAATAATAATAAAACGATTTAGAAATGTGCGTCCGCGCATGTAGTTTAGCGAGCGGATTTTAATGCGATTTTGTAATAAATCTTGCGTGGCACTTTGACCAAAGTTTCCGCCTTCTTGCTCTTTGTGTAACACTTCAAGGTTATCCATAAGCGCACCCATCCAAGGGGTCATTTTTTCTTCTTCAGTGCCGGGTAGGAAGCCGATGTCTTCACCCACAGGAACAGTGACTCGGGTCATGATAATTTCGGAGTAACGGCTGTCATCGAGTACTTGTGTAAGTCCTGCTGCAATGGTGAGCAAGGTTTTACCGGTACCAGCAGAGCCTTGTAGCGTGACAAAATCAATATCTGGGTCAAGCAAGAGGTTAAGGGCAAAATTTTGTTCGGTATTGCGGGCCGTAATACCCCAAACGGTATTTTTAGATTGCGTATAATCACGAGCCATTTGTACAATGGCGACCTCGCCCTCTTCTTGCTTTTGGACAATGGCTTGGAATTGGTTATCGTTTGTGATGAGACAGTCGTTGGGGTTCCAGTGCTCGGTCAGTGGCCCATTGATTTGGTAAAAGGTGCGGCCGTCTTCTTTCCAGGCATTCATGTCTTTAGCATGTGCTTCCCAAAAGTCGTCTGACAAATGGTGTAAGCCACTGTGAAGCAGATTAACATCATCTAGGACTTGGTCGTTATGATAATCCTCGGCAGAAATGCCAAGAATACCGGCTTTGAGGCGAAGGTTGATGTCTTTAGAGACGATAACAATGTCTTGATTGGGATGTTTTTTTTGTAGGCCGAGTGCTATACCCAGTAAGGTGTTATCGACGTTATGACCTGGTAGAGATTGAGGTAAGACTTGTTCTACATCATCGGTTTGAAAAAATAAGCGGCCGCAGCGCTTAGTTGAGTCTGTGGCCAATGCACCAGAAAGGGGTAAACCCTCGGATAAAGTCTGGTGAGAAGCATTGTTCATGAGCTCGACTAACATACGATTGGTTTGACGTACATTTCGGGCTACTTCAGACAAACCGGTTTTATGTTGGTCTAGTTCTTCGAGTACAACCATTGCGAGATAAACATTGTGTTCATCAAAGTGATAAATAGCGGTTGGGTCGTGCATTAAAATATTGGTGTCGAGGATGAATAATTTATATCGTTTTGTTTCAGCGGTCATATTCTAGTCTCACTGATGTGGATTAAACTTCGAAACCTTATTGTGCGGGGGTGGATTTGTGGCGTCAAGGGTCAACGCATGCTATTGTTTGTTGGATTTTTGTGATGACAAGATTTAGGTGAGCAAGGCAATGAGCGGTTCGTCAAAAAACAGTGCAACAATTGTAAACAATCGAAAAGCACGGTTTGAATATTTTATTGAAGAAGATTATGAAGCAGGCTTGGTGTTAGAAGGCTGGGAGGTTAAAAGCTTACGAGCAGGAAAAGTCAATTTGTCTGATGCGCACGTGATTTTAAAACGGGGTGAGGCATGGTTATTAGGGATGCAAATTCAGCCTTTGCCAACGGCATCACAGCATACAAGCCCTGATGTTTCACGAACCCGTAAGCTGTTATTGCATCGAAAAGAGTTAGGGCGACTTTTAGGACATATTGAAAGACAAGGCTATACGGTGGTGCCGTTGTCGCTGTATTGGAAACGAAACAAAATTAAAGTCAAAGTCGCTTTGGCTAAAGGTAAAAAAACGCGTGATAAGCGCGAAACGACAAAAGATAGAGAATGGCAGCGAGCCCATTCGCGATTGATGAAGCCCAATTAAGATGGGTAAAAAGGAATGAAAATAGTTTAGGAGAAGATGATGTGTGGAATCATTGGGGCAACCTCAAAACGAAATATTACGCAAGTGTTACTTGAAGGATTAAGACGCTTAGAATATCGCGGGTATGACTCAGCGGGAATGGCAGTGCTTCAGCCGGATGGTGCGTTGGAACGCGTTCGTATTATGGGTAAAGTCCAAGTATTGGCTGATGCCATGCGAGAAGTCAATTTAAGTGGTGCAACAGGCATAGCCCATACACGCTGGGCAACACATGGAAAACCATGTGAAGGAAATGCGCATCCTCATTTTTCTTCAGATGAGGTTGCTGTGGTACATAATGGGATTATTGAGAACCACGACTCCCTACGTGTCGCATTATCTGAAGCGGGTTATACTTTTGCTTCTGAGACAGATACCGAAGTGATCGCGCATTTGATTCATTCCCATTATGTTAAAGATGCATCGTTACTGCGAGCGGTTCGAGCTGCAGCAGCAGAAATGAAAGGGGCTTTTTCGTTAGCGGTACTACATCACTCACACCCAGAAGAGCTTGTTGCTTTTCGAAAAGGGAGTCCACTTGTGGTGGGGTTGGGCGTGGATGAACAGTTTGTGGCGTCTGATGCACTTGCATTACGTGGTTTTGCCCAATCAATGATTTACCTTGAAGAGGGAGATAGTGCACGGATTACACCATCACAGGTAGAGTTGTTTGATGTGAATAATGAAGCTGTTGCAAGAGAAGCGCAGCCTATGCTTGATGAAGCGTATGCGGTGAGCAAAGGAAGTTATCGACACTTTATGTTGAAAGAAATCTTCGAGCAACCACAAGTATTGTCGGATACATTGGAAGGTCGCCTGGCGAGTCTTCAAGTATTGCGTGCAAGCTTTGGAGAAGAAGCTGTTCACATGTTTGATAATGTGAAACAAGTACAAATTGTTGCCTGTGGCACCAGTTATCATGCAGGGCTTGTCGCTAAATACTGGTTTGAATCATTAGCAGGTCTTTCAACCCAAGTTGAAATAGCAAGCGAATATCGTTATCGGGATGTGGTGGTTCAAGACGATACACTTTTTATCACTGTTTCACAGTCGGGTGAAACGGCAGATACTTTAGCCGCATTGTATAAAGCGAAAAAATTAAATTATTTGGCCAGCTTTGCTATTTGTAATGTGGCCTCCAGTGAGCTTGTGCGTGCATCTGATTTTGTTTGTTTAACGCGTGCTGGGGTTGAAGTGGGTGTGGCCTCGACGAAAGCGTTTACAACACAGTTGGCGGCTTTCCTGATGTTGGCGACAGCATTATGTCCTGATGAGGTGCGTGCACATGAAGTGCTTGCTGAATTGAGGCAGCTGCCCAAACAGTCCGAACGTGTTTTAATGATTGATTCAGAAATCAAAGCATTGACCCCCGTTTTTGTGAATAAAGAGCACACGCTTTTTCTTGGGCGAGGTGTCTTGTTCCCGATTGCGCTTGAAGGCGCATTAAAACTGAAAGAAATTTCCTATATTCACGCAGAAGCATACCCTGCAGGTGAATTAAAACATGGGCCACTTGCTTTGGTTGATGAAGAAATGCCAGTGATTGCAGTGGCGCCTAACGATGCGTTACTTGAAAAAGTGAAGTCGAATCTGCATGAAGTGAGTGCGCGAGGTGGGCAGCTGGTTGTTTTTGTGAACGATTCGGCAGAGTGGACTGAAAATGGTGCCAAGTTGTTGGCGGTGCCTGCTTGCGGAGATTGGATAGCACCTATTATTTATACGTTGCCGTTACAGTTGCTAGCGTATCATGTATCGGTTGCAAAAGGGACGGATGTGGATCAGCCGCGTAATTTGGCGAAATCAGTTACGGTTGAGTAGAATATAGTTTTTTTTGAGGTGTGTTATGACTGATGGGATGAGCCGTGTTGCAGCTGAAGTGGCTGCACGTTTTCGCTTGAATCAGACAGAAGTGAATACGGCCATTGACTTGCTTCGTGCAGGAGAAAGCGTTCCGTTTATTGCATGTTATCGGAAAGTACAAACGAAAGGGATGAAGGCGGCTGCTTTGCGACAGTTATTGCAGCAATTAACTGTAGATGCTGAGCGTGAACGTCGTTTATTGAACAAAAAGGTTCAAAAAAAGAACCTAAAGTCAGAAGAGTCACACAATGTACTTTCAGCTGTTTTAGGCGAAGATGATACTATTTTAGAGCATTTTAGAAACAAATTATGGGAAGAAGGCGTTTTATCTTCGGTGGTACTGCCTAAACTGGCCAAAAAATCTAAGAAGAGTAAAAATGCGCGTAAATTTCCATGGGCTGAATATGTGTATCATAAAACACCTATTCAAACTATCCCTAAACGTCGCTTGCATGTCCTATTTCGAGGACGGAGTGAACAAGCGCTTTCGCTGCATGTATCATTTTTAGATGAAGGTTACGGTGAACGTTATCTGGCTTCAAAATTGAGAGATGAATCGAAAGAAGCAATACAGTCTTTCTGGGAAAAAAAGATTTTGCCAAAGCTTGAAGTTGAGACATTAGCTCGTTTACAAGCACTTTCAGATGATGAGATGATTTACGGTCTTCAGAAGCAATTGCAAGGTTTACTGTTAAGGCCTAAGGCACCGTCTGGTGTATTAATGGGCTTGTATGCTGATGGAGCCTCAGGCCTTGGTGTTGCGGTGATTGATGCAACAGGTGGGCTTCTAGACACGTGTACATTGTTTCCATCAGCACAAGGTTTTCGGTGGCATGATGCCATTACAGTCCTTGCAAAGTATGTGGCAACCTATCAAGTGCGGTTGATTGGCGTTGGGAATGGTGCACATTTACAAGAATTAGAACGTTTGTTAGCTGATTTTATGAAGCGTTATCCGGATATGCCAGTAGCCTCTATAGCTGTTGATGAAGCGGGCATGTTGCGGGGGGTGCGTGCTTTACCTGGCGCTATTTCGATTGTACGGCGATTGCAAGATCCGTTACTTGAATTACTAGAAGTTCCTATTGCTAAAATGCAATTGGGCGGTGTCGAAGAAGAGGTGAATCCACGGCGGTTGTCAAAGGCACTAACGGGTGTCATAGAAGACACTGTGAATAGAATCGGTGTTGATGCGAATACGGCTTCTTTAAATGTTTTGTGCTATGTGTCGGGGTTTGATAAAGCTTTGGCAAAGTCGTTGATTGATTTTCGCAAAGCGAATGGTTTGTTTCAGACACGGGAAGATTTAAAGCAAATTCCGGGTATGGATGCGAAGCGTTTTGAGCAGTCAGCCGGCTTTTTGAAAATTGTTCATGGCAAAAATGCCCTAGATGCAACGCGCCTTCATCCTAAAGATTATGCATTGTTAGATGCTTTAGATTCACAGTCGTCTGATGTGCGTCGCGTGTTAGAAGAACAGCGCTTGTCATGGCGTGACCCAAGACCTGCTTTTAAGCAACCAACGTTTGAGAAACAAGTGAATACCCTCGAGGATTTAAAGGTGGGTATGAAGTTGGAAGGGGTTGTGAGTCGAATTACAACCTTTGGTGCTTTTATTGATATTGGGGTTCAACAACCAGGGTTGCTACATATTTCAGAACTGACCACGCGTTTTGTGCGCGATCCACATGAAGTGCTTCATGTGGGAGATGTCGTACGTGTTACGATCATCCAGCTGGATGTTGTGCGTCGACGAATTGGTTTGGGCATGAAATCAGAAGAAAAAACGAACCGTTTACTTGAGGTCCCACAGAAAAAACGTAAAAATAAAATAGACAAGCAAGAAAAGGCGCCGATCTTACTTAATACGGCGATGGCAGATGCATTTGCTAAGCTTAAGCGAGGTTCATCATGACAGCAAAATTACCACAAGGCGAATTAGCCATTCAAACGTTGGCAATGCCAATGAATACGAATGCGCACGGTGATATTTTTGGTGGGTGGCTTGTTTCTCAAATGGATTTAGCAGCGGGAATTTTAGCCAAGCAATATTCAAAAGGGCGGGCAGCAACGGTTGCAATTGATTCGATGCATTTTTTGCAACCTGTACATGTTGGTGAGGTTGTAAGTTGTTATGTTGAGTTGATGCACCTTGGCAGAACCTCTATGGTCATTAAGGTTCAAGTCTGGAAAGAAGTGTTTGTGACCGGTGAAAAATCACAAGTGACAGAAGGGACGTTTACCTTTGTTGCGATTAATGAGCATGGACGTCCAAGAGTTGTTAAGAAGAAGAACATATGACGACACCGGTTGAGGCTTTGAGTCAATGGATTGTTGATGCCGCGTCTTTAATTGCAGCAGGGAATGAACCTTTATCTGAGGAACCCCCTCAATTTTTAGAAGAGCCAACGTTGGTACCCGCATTGGTTCAAATGATTGCAGCCATTGACGAAAAATCACTGCCAGACAATCAAGCGCTCTATTCAGCCTGTTTGTTTGCCTTGGATATATGTGTATCACAGCTTAATTTTGCATCTGAAAATGGAAACAAGCGTGCAACAGCGGCAGTGGAGTTGTTGATGGATCATTTGGTGGGTGTGATTCAGAAAGGATCGCAAACCATTAATTTTTGGTTGCCTATGATGAGTGCTTTTTATGATGCACAGGTGCCTCTGTCGCCAGCGCTTCAAGAAATGTATTTAGCACTTGCTGAGGAAGAAAGTGAGGCGTTTCAAACAGAAGGGTTTGATCACCTTCAATCGATGCGAGATTTAATTGCAGAATTATCTGATTTATCAACATTTGAGCTTGCGGCTCACTTTTTTGCGCAGAGTCATGCGATGCCGGCGGATTTTTTTGCCGATTTAGTGGTTGATTTATGTAGTATTAAAGAAGGTCAAGATGCAGCGATTTTGGCCTTATTGCACCCGCGAGAAGAGGTTCGAGATGTGGTGGTGCAAGCATTAGATAGAGTGATACCTGACGTTACTTTAAGCTCATTGTCGTTGTCACGTTTGCAGGCGATTCATTCATGGCTGCCGGTCGCGTATCAAGAAACAGTGACGCGTTGGTTGCGTGCGCAGCGTAAGAAAGGCGTTATATTTTCTAAAACAGTTCCTGCAAAACTAGTGAAAATACAAGCCAGTGAAATTGATGGCGGAGGGGCTGAAGGCCTCTTTTTACAATTGAAAAGGGATGGTGCAGTAAGACTTGCGGGTGTTCTGTTTAAAGATGGTTTTGGGATTAAAGATGCTTGGATAACCCCCGGAATTACGGTGGATGAAGTCACACGTTATTGTAAAGAAGTGTTAGATGATGGCGTGACTTTGCGGCGTGTAGATTTAGATTATGTCTGTTTAATGGTTAATCACTTCTTAGCGGTGACGCTTGAAAAAGGCAGCGTGCCAGGGTTACATTTTTTAGAGTTACAAGAGGAGCTCGGCGTTCATTTTTTACCTGAATTGTTAGATGTTCCTCGTTTAATGGCGCAATTAAGTGTTCAAATTGAGCCGTTTACGCAAGAGGTAATGGAAACGGCGTTAAAGCGTACCAGCAAATGGCTTGAAACAAAGCCATTTGCAGTGTCGTGGTACCTTGAAAATGGACGTTTGGATAAACATGTGAATCGTTGTTGTAGTCTTGTTGAGGGCGTTAAAGTGTGTCGCTTTGAAGATGCGATGGTAGAGGTTTTTCAACATGAAATGGAGGCAGCACGCCCGCAGTGGGTGTTTCATTTTTTATGGGTTGCTTTGTGGCTTAAAGCAGGTGCTCGAAAGAATGAGAAAGCTTGGCAAGATAGCCTTTTAATTGCGCATGCGATACAGTCGGGTGTACCACTAAGAGATATCCCGATTATGCGAAGTATTTGTCACCAATCCGTTGTAAATAGCGTAGAAACCATGCGCGATCGTCGTACACATTTAAGTTAAGAATAATCAGGTACTACATCTAGAATAATCAAGTAGGAGTTTTCAGTTTATGTTATTAAGACGTATTGGGTTTATTGGATTTAAACGGATGGGTGAGGCAATAGCCGAAGGCATGCGTGGTGGAAACTTTAAGTTAGAACATTTTTTAGTATGTAGTCCAAGTTTAATGAATGGCCGTAGGAGCACTCCCTTTCCTGTTGCAGACAATAATCAAGCCGTTGCAGCGTGGGCCGACTTTTTAGTGTTGGCAACAAAGCCTGCTCAAATTAAATCAGTATGCGAAGAAATAGCACCCGAGATTCAAGCGCGTGAGCAAAAACCCGTGCTTGTATCGGTTGCCGCCGGAAAGCTTATTAAGACCATGCAAGAAGGGCTTGGTTGTGATGATGTGCCGATTGTTCGTGCAATGACGAGCACACCGTCATTGGTGCAAAAAGGAATGACCGTGTGGTATGCAAATGATTTAGTAACCCCCGGTCAACTGCTGACAGTCAGAGAAGCGTTTGCATCGGTTGGTCGTGAAATGCAAGTTGATTCTGAGGAAAAGCTAGATATGGCGACAGCTGTTTCGGGTAGCGGTCCTGCTTATTTTTTCTATGTACAAGAGTGCATGATACAGTCTGCCATGAAGCTTGGTTTTAGTCGTGAAGAAGCTGTTGTTTTGGTCAATCAAACGGCTTTAGGTTCGGCGGAACTTGCAGCACAGAGTGATTTAACACCGACTGAATTACGAGAGAATGTGACATCGCCTGATGGCACGACTGAAGAGGGGCTTGCGGCATTAATGGATGGGCGTGTGGCGGCAGCCGTTGATGATTGTATGCAAGAAGCTTACAAGCGTTCTGTTGCAATGGGCCAGGGGGTGCTTATATCTCCTAGAAAAAAGCTTGAAGGGGTAGCAAGCCGAAATGCGTGGTTTACTAGGCCTGTAGATGCGTCATCTATGGATGAAGAGCGAGAGGCAAGATTAGCTGAAAATGAGACGAAAGCAGCTGGATTCTGATTGAAAATAAGTGAAACTGACATGATGTACTACGCTTAAAACATCACTTTAAATATTTTAAGAGGTGAGGTCATGCCAGCAAAGAGAAAATTATTTTTCAAGAATACTGAAGAAGATAGAAAAAAATATGATGCGATTAAAGCCGCATATAACCATCAATTTAAGCTAGCAATCGGTGGTGCTGATGGACACGGTGTAGCATTCCTACCTGGTTCGTATGAACCAAATGAAAGCAGTGATAAAAATGGACTATACTTAGAGCTTTCCTTTAACGATGAAGCTCAGATGCAGCAATTTTTGCGAGATCAGCATGCAAATTTATCAAGAACACCAACTCCTCCGCCTCCACCTCGCCTTCCAGCTAAAACACGAGTAGAGCCGGCGCCAAACGAATCCATTACGCCATTCATTGAAAAATATAATCTGCTTGCCAAGAAAGCAGGTACTGCGGATGAGTATAAATCTGGTTTTAGTGAGCCAACACCTGAAGCAGAAGGGGTTAAATTCACTTTTCCAAATGATAGCGCGCGCGATAGTTTTTTAGGTCAGTTAGCAAAAGAGGGCGGAAAATTTACAGCTCATGATGATGCGGGAGAGGTAATTGCTATTTCTAAAGGCGATGGCACGCTACACCTTAAAGGTGCCCCAACTTTTTTTAAGGCACAGCTTGATTTAGCTGAAGAACAGCGGAAAGCAAAGGCTGACAGTGGTGCTACAGGAGGCACTTCAGATGATGAGGATGATGAGGAGCTAGACATGGGGCATTCTAGCAGCCTTCATTAAGCTGCTTTTGCGAGCTGACAGATCCCCACGAATTTTTTGCTTAACCTTTGAACCTGTCGTTGCAAAAACTGCAAGCGTAGCGCGGCAGGATGAAGCAATCTAGTGACTTTGTCTTTTGTGGTGAACGCCTCATATATTATGATCTTATTGAAGATATATACCCATTGCCAATGAAGTTGCGAGTTTGAGAATGCTTTAAGCCCTGAGAATACCCCCTCTCCCTCAGCGGTAAACACGCTAAAAAACTGA
>JAHZKF010000020.1 GCA_022600575.1 Gammaproteobacteria bacterium
TCAATTTGCAAAATCAATCATTCTTGATGAACCTATACAACAGAGCCTTAACTTTACAATTAAATCTTTCCAGAAAGAAATATCAATCCAGCTTGCCAGTGCTAAAAAAGAGGATGAATTCATTAAACCAGCAAAAGAAGTGGCAAATTTCAACGCTACAAATTTAGTAGCATATAGTCTATTTAAGCTAAGAGCTGATGAAATTGAGCGTGATGCTCAAGAAAATATAACTGCGACTGAAGTCAACAAATACGGCCTAAGTAAAGATAGATAATCTCACATTTTTTTATAATATCGGATAGTTCGTGTATCCCTGTTCGCCTCCGCCATAAAGTGTTGACTGTTCTGGCAAGTTAAGTGGGGCGTTTTGTTTAAATCGCTCAACCAAATCAGGATTCGCAATATAAGGCTTTCCAAAAGCGACCAAATCGGCATAACCACTTTGAAGTGCTTCTATCGCCATCGCCCGCGTATACCCGTTATTCACCATCCATGCGCCATCAAATGACTCCCTCAGTGCATGAAAATTAAACCCCTGTGAATCACGCGCCCCCCCTGTTTCCCCCTCAATGACATGCACATAAGCAAGCTTTAAGCGACTTAATTCTTGCACATAAGGAAAATAAATCGCATCCGGTGAACTATCACGAGCATCCCCCTTATGACTCACAGGAGAAATCCGAATACCTGTGCGATGTGCTCCAATAGCTGAGACAATCGCCTCAACGACCTCATAAGCAAAACGCAGGCGCTTTTGAACTGAGCCGCCATAAGCATCTTTTCGATGATTTGAGATATCACTCATAAACTGCTGAATTAAGTAGCCATTAGCCGCATGAATTTCAACCCCATCAAAGCCTGCTTTTATCGCGTTTTCTGCAGCTGTTTGATAGGCCTTAATTGTTTCTTGGATTTCATCAAGCAAAAACGCACGTGGCATACCTACTTCAGAAAATCCACCATCTTCGATGAATGTTTTTAAACCGTTTGGTTTAATCGCTGAAGGAGCGACAGGTGCCGCTCCCTTGGGCTGAATTGATGCATGTGATACACGCCCCACATGCCAAAGCTGCAAAAAAATAGCGCCGCCTTCTGCATGCACTGCATCGGTCACTAGCCGCCATCCCTCAATTTGTTCAGGTGAATAAATACCCGGCGTCCAGGCATACCCCTTACCAACCGGCGAGATTTGAGTTGCTTCTGCAATAATCAAACCTGCATCCGCACGTTGTGCGTAATATTCTGCATTTAACGCATGAGGCGCATCTGTTCCATGCGTTGCTCGGCATCGTGTAAGTGGTGCCATCACAACACGATTTCTTAAATTAAGCCCTTTTAAATCAAACGATTGGAACAAGGGATTAGATTTAACATCCATGAGACATCTCCATAAATCAACACAACATTTTTATCATAATGCAGGCTAAAAAAGATGACCAGCTTTAATGTTAAACATTAAACAAAAAATGCACCACATCGCCGTCTTTCATGATATACGTTTTACCTTCAAGACGAAGTTTTCCAGCAGCTTTAGCACCTTGCTCACCCTCACAGGCAACAAAATCATCATAAGCCGTTACTTCTGCTCGAATAAAGCCTTTTTGGAAGTCAGTATGAATCACACTTGCAGCCTCTGGCGCTGTCGCACCTTTATGAATGGTCCAGGCACGCACTTCACGCACCCCTGCCGTAAAATAGGTTTCTAGCCCTAAAAGCGCGTACGCTGCACGAATAACCTGATGCAAACCAGGCTCTTCTAGCCCCAAATCTGCCATGAATTCTGCGCGTTCTTCATCATCTAACTCTGAGAGTGTTGCTTCAGTTTCAAGTGATAAAGGTAATATTCCAGCCCCTTCACTTTCGGCAAGTGCGCGCACTTTAAGCAATGCCTCATTCTCTAAATCATCATCATCAATATTCGCAATATAAAGAATCGGTTTTGCAGTAAGCAGTCCATAACGTTTACAAATCGGTTGTACCTCTTCAAGGCACGACATACTTCTAACCTGTTCCCCTGCTTCTAGGTGCGTTATGATTTTTTCAAATAAAGCTTTATCTTTTATCGCTTCTTTATCACCACTTTTACTGTTTTTAGACGCTTTTTGATGCGCTTTTTCAATGGTTTCAAGATCGGCAAGGGCTAACTCTGTATTAATGGTTTCGATATCGCCAAGTGGGTCAATTTTACCATGTACATGCACCACGTTTTCTTGCTCAAAACAACGCACCACATGCAAAATAGCATCTGTTTCACGAATGTTTGCTAAAAATTTATTACCAAGACCTTCACCTTTAGCAGCGCCCGCCACAAGTCCCGCAATATCTACAAATTCCATCGCAGCAGGTACCACACGTTCAGGCGATACAATTTTAGAAATGGTATCAATTCTCGGATCGGGTATGGTGACCATCCCAACATGTGGGTCAATCGTACAAAAAGGATAATTTGAGGCTTCGATACCCGCTTTGGTTAAGGCATTAAATAAGGTTGATTTTCCAACGTTGGGCAAGCCCACAATGCCGCATTGTACACCCATGGCTTACTCCTCTTTTTTGTCAGGTTTTTTTGTCGTATTTAAGGCCTTCATCGCGACTGATAACTGTCCTGAAATCATCTCAGGCATCACATCCATCGCGCGTTCAATAGCCATATCAATCTGTTGTTTATCACCGGTTGATGGTTTACCTAAAACATAATCATGCACTAAATCTTTATGCCCCGGATGGCCAATGCCCAAGCGCAAACGATGAAAGTGTGCACCTCCTGCATGTGCCATTAAATCACGCAGACCATTATGCCCACCATGTCCACCACCTGTTTTAAGGCGAGCCGTACCAACGGGTAAATCTAATTCATCATGTGCAACTAAAACTGCATCAGGTTCAATGCGATAAAATTGACACAACGAACGAACCGAACGGCCTGATTGATTCATCCAGGTATTAGGAAGTAACACATGAAATTGACGCCCATTTAACTCAACAGAAGCCACTTCGCCGTGAAAACTTTTATGTAACCGGAATGAAGCGCCAAGCTGTTCCACTAACGCGCGGGCAAACCACCCGCCCGCATTGTGACGGGTGCGCTCATACGAGGCACCCGGATTTTGCAATCCAACGACCAGTTTAATCGTCATAAAACGCTCAGCACTTATTCAGCAGCTGGTTTGTCTTTACCGTCTTCTTTCGCATCATCTTTTTTAGATTCGTCAGAAGCTTCTTCAGCTGATGCGTCAGTTGCTTCACCTTCAGCACCTTCAGCACCTTCTTCGCCTTCTTCAGCTTCAACTTCTGGCTCTTCCTCGATGACAACGCGTGGCTCATGTACGCTCACAACAGGATGGTCATGATCACCTGTGGTTGGGTCAATACTTAACTCAACGCCTTTAGGTAATTTCACTTCAGACAAATGCAACACTTGGTCCATTTCAAAACCAGCCAAGTCAATTTCAATAAATTCTGGTAAGTGACGTACTTCACAACGCACTTCAACTTGCGTCATGGTATGGTTTACAACCCCGCCTTCTTTCACACCAGGTGCTTCTTCTTCATTCATAAAGTGTAAAGGTACAATTTTAACCAATACATCTTTAGAAGACACACGCTGTAAATCCATATGTAAAATAATCGTTTTATATGGGTGGCGTTGAATATCTTTTAAAATAACGCTTTCTTTCTTACCGTCAACCAAAACATCAAATACACTTGAGTAAATGCTTTCAGATTCTAACGTTTTTTGTACGTGTTTCTGTAAAAATTGAATGGCTTGTGATGGCTTATTACCGCCATATATTACAGCCGGTACTTTATTATCAAGACGGCGCAGGCGGCGGCTCGCACCCTTCCCAATCAGCGCTCTTGGTTCGGCTTCTAATGCAATCTCTGACATATGTCATCTCCAAAAAATTAAATGCTTTATCTTGCGACCAGAATAAAGCACCTCTTTCTTTAAATATAAAAGAGGCAGCGCAGTATACAACACTTCAAACCATTTTTAAATCAGTTCGGCTGTCAGACATACTTCCCGAAATGTTGCTTTAATGAATTGTGGGGCCTGTATTTAGTGTTCTACTCTTTCCATCCCAGTTGCAGGCCGGCAAAATTTGGCCTGATAATAGGTCGCCACTGCCACTTCGAGGCTTGACCTTTGGAATTCTGATCGGAAGAATAGCGATACTGGACAGCTCTTGAGATACCAACCCCAACAAGGGCACCAACCACGAGATCAGAGAACCAATGACTCTCGCGGCCCAGCACAGTAAAACCTGCGGCTAGGCCGTAGGGAATCCAGTAATTATCATACTCGGCCGCAAAAACGTCGGCGACACCAAACCACATAGAGCTACGAAAAGAGGTGAAAGACTTTAAGCGCAAGCCCCAGTAATCTGAAGCCTGATCATTCCCTCCCCAAAACGACGAAAAGTTACCGTTCAGGATCTCACCATACGGGCCCCACTCTGGATAATCACGCGCAAAAGCGACACGAATAGGAATGGTATAAATAAGTGTGTAACTCCAAACTTTGATTGAGAGTAAACTCGCATGGTACAGCTTGGGATTCTCGGCCAGCATCGCATAACCGTACATGACAGGAAGCAGATAAGTAAAGACCGTGTCATAAGCCATAAAACCTGGAACATACCAGAACTTCGGGTCGAAGTCCTCTTCGGTCAATCCTACGCTGGTTGTCGTCTCCTGAGCTCCATCGAGAGCCTTGGTGAAGGGCTTGTCTACAGCTATCGCGCCGATACTCCCCGCAAGACCCCAAGCCACCGGTACATAGTTGCGCTCCATAAATGGATATTTGGCGACACCCCACAGGTCGCCTGGCATTTGAGTAAAGTAATTCTCTATATTGGGCCAAAAACAACTGGTCAAGGGGGCGCTCATACACAAATGTGGGGATGATGTTTTGGCTTGGTTTTCTTGCTCAAGATAAGCATGTGAATCAAAATCCGTCTTGATAGCACTTGGCGTTGAGGAAACAGCCTGATAAGCATGTGAACCAAAATCCGTTTTGAGAATACTTGGCGCTGAGGAAGCTGCTTGTGCGACCAGAGGGCCGAGTGCCGCCAATAAAAAAAACATCCCTTTCATGCTCATCATCCCTGCTCTCCCTACAGACTGTGGACAAAATCGGGATATTGTAGCAGCTCGTACTTTTAGTTCATAGAAATTTGACGATCCCCGCTTAATTTAAGTTTACCCTTCAAAAGTGGGGATGAGTTTTTTGTACGCGCCGTTGTAAACGGCTAAGTGGATTGTGATGGCTTACCACCTCCGTATATTACAGCAGGTACTTTGTCATCAAAACGACGTAATATATATACCCATTGCCAATGAAATTGCGAGTTTGAGAATGCTTTAAGCCCTGAGAATACCCCCTCTCCCTCAGCGGTAAACACGCTAAAACACTGAGGTTATGGCAGGGAGAGGGTTGGGGAGAGGGCGATGGAAAAAGCCACATTAAGAGAATACGCACGTGA
>JAHZKF010000021.1 GCA_022600575.1 Gammaproteobacteria bacterium
ACGCCGATGACCGTAAGGGAATTTTGAATCGGCTTAAGCCGCTTTTTTATGCTTAAATTCCCTTCTTAAATATCTCGGGGATTTAAAGGGGCAGCGCCCCTTTTTTTAATCCTCTCAATAACAGCATAGTGACTCCCGCAAGCGGGAGAAGGTGCTGATAAGGCGGATGAGGGAAATCAAGAACTAAGCCGCAGGAGAAGATGCCCCAGCAACAGACCCATCCATAGCCACTTCATTAGATAAATGCATTAAACAATCAAGGTTGTTTAAGATGTAGTGCAATGAACTTGGCACTTGCTTTCTATTCAGGCCATCCAGTGCTTGCTTTAAGTCATGTAACTCAGTTGAGCCATCAGACCATGTACCACCTGCACGTTTATCTAACGCTTCTATTGTTAGCTTTAAGACATGCTCTTTAGGCAAACGACGCTGTAAAAGCCCAATTTGGAATGTCATTTGCTCTTGGAACAGGACTTTGACATACCCTTTACTTTGGAAAGACGCTTTGTCATCCGTTAAGCAGTTATGTGCCATTGATATAAACATTTCATCCATAATGTCATATAAGCGACTGTACCCTTTTCCATTTAAAGTGCGTCCCGCAAGCTCATCACTACGCAGCAAGTTAACTTGCGCTCTCATAATAGTCACTAAAACATCTTGGTAATAATCAGCTACATCGAGTGCATCACCCTTTATCGTTGAAAGCTTAGAAAATAAACTATTCGCTTGTTTTCTACGTGCCCTATTGACCCACCAAGCGCTTCCATAAGCCGCTTTTTGCTTGTCAAAATACGCTAAATCTCCCGTATTTTTACCAAACACGACACCTGTTGCCGATTTCAAAACATTTCCTCCATACGGATGGGTTGAAATCGCATCCATTTCTTTTGTTAGACAAATCACTGCAGCATAGCTTGCACGCATCTTGGTACGACGCTCTGCTTGACTATATTGCCCTAAAGGCATTGTCTGTACTTTACGGGCAAGCGCTTGATATTCATTGTAACAACGTGAACTGAATGCATCACCAAGTGACAAAAGACCATGTGCCAAGTGCTGCATGATAGCTCTTCTGTCTTTTTGACGCTTGCAATGTGCATTCGAGAAAAAGTCACTCCAATTTTTATCTTTTAGGAGTTTTTCGGCCATTTGTGCCACACGAATGGCTTCTTTTAACTCACTCACATCTTGAATATCTTCAGCATCCCACGCCGCTTTAATGGCTGCACAATTCGCTTCTTGCAACTCTACCGCTTGAAGTGCCGCCACAAACTGATTAAGCCGTGCGGTGGGTGAGAGGCTCTCATCTGTTAAGTCTTCGCCCAAAGTTGCAGTAAATGCTGCTTGCATACATTTTTTTGCACCACTTTCGGGTAATGCTTGTATGGTCCGTGCGGTGCTTATCCCATGCCTTAATACCGTTTTATTAGGGCATTTTTTATCCGCATAAGCTGTCATCAACTCACCGACGGTATCCGCGTCTAATTCGGGTGCTTCTGAAATCTGACTAAAAAACGCCTGATTTCGTGACGGTTCCATTTTAGTAAACGCATCTGAGAACGTTTGGAATGTGTCTTTTTGGTCGTCATCAATCGCTTGATACTCATCTACAGATGTAATCACCCCCCTATCTATCATGCACTCAGTCCATGCAGTCCCTGCTTTTTTAATCGCAGCAAGACGCACTTTAGCCTCTTCTGTTGTGTGCTTTCCGGCTGTGAATTTTGCATGTTGTGTCACATACCCAAGCGGAACATACGCAGGGGTTTCACAAAGCGGTGTAATCACATTCGCCATAAATTCAGGTGTTTCAGAATGCTCTAACATGGGTTGTATCAAGGCATGAATACCCGCTTGACTCACCCTTGGACGCCGACTTAAAAAGTGCCACACCTTTGTGTTGGTCTCCGGCGAAAATTGACCGTTTTCTTCTGGCAATAACCGAAGATTCTGTGGCAACATTTGCCCTGGATCTGGGCACTGATTGTCTTCCAACATCAACTCAAATAAAGCGCGAATCGTATTAGGTGGAATATCATTTTCGTCTTTTAAATACGCCAGTAATGTGTCGCGGTTCTCTTGCTTCGCTGCATGATATAATTCAATGCATCTTCCTAAATCGCCTTGGTTTGTATGCTTCATTAAAAGACTAGTAATGGCTTTATCTTTACAAAACAAACTTTCGATGGTTGTGCCAAATTCACCAGTAAAATCATCCCATAAATGCTCGTGAATCACCTCGCTTAAGTTGCGAATAAAGGTAAGCGTTGGATCTTTAGCATCCCCAGGCAAACCAAGCCCCTCTTTAGAAACATACACGGTATAAACACTGCGCATCACTAAGCCAAACAAATGTTTAATTTTTTCAATGTTGTCTGCTGTTTGCATGTGCGGTAAAGGCTCAGTCAACCAAGATTGCGCTAAAAACGCATCTAGGCAGTCTAAATACTTTTCGTAATCAGGATGGTTTAATTTTTGATTAATTAACTGCTGAATGACTCGCGTCCATTCATCACAAGCCACTACAAAGCAAGCATCATGTTTTGTTAAAGCACTAAAGCGCGCAAAAAACTGACGCATACGTGCTTTTTGATTGACTGGCTCAGCTACTGGCTCATCTCCTTTTTCTTCTTCAGGTTCTTCAGGTTCCTCAGGTAATGCAACAAACTGATTACTCAAATCATCCATTAATGTATAAAAACGCTTTAGTCCCGCCTCATCTTGACCATAAATGATTTTAAGAATATCAGAAGAAGCATCGATACCGGGTTCAAAATACACATGCTCTGAGCCCACTATCCAGTCTTGATAACTCTGAACCACCTCTGAAATATCAGGAACGTCTGCACCATGACGCCGCGTGTGAACAACAACAGGTGTTTGATTAACGGGATCAATCGTTGTATCAATATAGCCACCATAACTCTCCGTTAAGCTCCCCCATTGCTCTTCTGCAGCTTCCATGAACTTATTAAATGCTGCTTCTTCTGAAAGCATGCCTCCCTGAAGTCTCATGTTCCATAAAGCATCTAGTTCTTCTTTACATTGCATCCAGTTGTCGGCCAGCTCTGCTAAAACCTCTTTATCATCACTACGGCCAAAGTAATGCGCCAATGTATCCATCACATGACCGGTGCATTCAGCAATAAACGCTTCTTTTTGACGTAAAAATTGGTCTTGTTTTGCTTTGAGTTCATGCTTAAATTGCATGACCGAACGGGTGATTAAATAGTGTTGTTTTTTGCCTTCATTTGCAAACAAGGCCTGAAACTTGTCTTTATCCCATGTATCGTCGCCTTCATCATAATGCTTTTTAAGCATGTCGCCTAAATGCTTTTCTTGCTGAACATAAATAGCGTATAATCTATCGCTGTAAGCATCATCACCCTCAAAAACAGTGGAGTCATCCAAAATAATCGCATTATACGCCTCCTGAATCGCCTGGTAGTTAATGATTTCCTGACAACTACCATCCCACCCATTACGCCCTTGACGGCCATTTTCTTGCTTGGTCACGCGTGGAATAGCAGGATAAGTTCGAATCACCCGAAGACCTGCGTCGGTTTTCGGTTTAATATCTGTACCACGCCCCATGCGTGAACTAATCGTAACCGCAGTTGCCTCACCTGCAAAAGGAACCACCTCATTCTCTTTTTTAGGGCTGTCATTGGTATCGACCACCAGCCTATCAAGCCCACCGCGTGCTTTAAGCTTTTCTGCTAAGCGTTTAACTGCAATGTCATCTTCACAAGTAATTAAAATAGGACCTTCAGCACGCTCTCGGTCATTAATCACATTCCATATTGCTGTTACTTGACGCTCTTCTGCTGTATTCAACAAAATAGCTTTTTGCTTTGCTTGAATATCAGTTTTACTTGCATCTTCATCGTACATCGCTTGAAGGTCTGCATCAGCATTCAAAATATGCGCTCCTTCACGCTCTCCCACGCTGCAATAGGTTGTCGCTAAAAACGCACTCTTTAACACTTCGTGGGTTGGGAGTTTAATCACATGTCCCAATTGGTAATCTCTTTCGTAAGTGTCTAAATCAGCAAGGTCTCCCGCGGTTCCAGTACATCCTTCTAGCTTTTTATAGTGCTTACGTAATAAGTATTTTGCATTTTGTGATAACGCAATTTGACTTGACGGCTCTACAAAAAAGTTAGGCGTGCTGCCTTGTTCTGCCGCTTCTTTATTGAGACGCACATGCAAAAATTGTTGTACCAAGTCACTGTAGGTCGAACCTTCTCGCACTTGGCTATCAATCACAACTTTTGCAAAACGGGTTTGCATGGTTTTTTTCTCACCCGTTGCTTTATCTTCAAAGAGCGTTTTGTACTGCTCTCTAATACAATAATCTTTGTCTTCTCCAAGTGCATGCGCTGTATGTGCCGCCGTTAAGAGCTGTTTTAATTTTTCATCTCGTTTTGCAACGCACTTAACATCACCATCAAGCGCTGGCAACAAATAACGCTGAACAAAGGTTGACTGTTTTGGTGCGTGTTGCGCATGCTCTTGCAAGAGGCGACATAAGTCTGCTAAGTGCTGGGTTCTAACACTTACCCCTTTACTACCCGTTTTAACTAGCGTCTCGCTCTTTTCGCTTTCAAGATAAAAATCATAGGCAACACGGTAAACCCACTCATCCATGTTATATACATCATCATTGTCACCATTGTGCGAAAAGTTTGCCTGCGTTTGCTCATCAAGCAAAATGTAATCTGCTTCATCCAAAAAGGCTACACGTTTTGATGCATCATACGGAATATTGTGCTTACCATTCCAAACATGTGCTGACTGGAACAAACTGAAATTACAAATGGTCATGTAATTAACAGCCCCTTTACCCTCTATAGGCTCAGCATGATACTCACTTGCTGCAGAGCCTGGTGTGATATAAGCATTACGAATGCCAAGAGCATCAAATACCGGGCCAAATTCTTCGTGGTCACGCTGCGATAAACTATCTTTCGCGCTAAATACGTCGACAATATCACCATTTAATGCGAGATATGCTGTACGCATAAGCGTGATAATACTTTTTCCTTGCCCGGTTCTCACTTGATGAATTAAGCCTTCATCGTTATGCAGTGCTGCATAAATCAAATCGAGCATTTGTGTGTGATTGGCCCATTTTCCTGTTTTACGCAGTAAAATCTCTCGCATGCAAGCAAGCATTTCAACCGATGCTAATGTCTTTTGTGCAGGTGTCGCATCCAGTGACGCAATCGTTCTACGTGCTTTTTCTAAAAGCTGCATTAAAACAGGCATTCGTACTTCGCGCAGCTTTTTAACTTGGCTATACTGATTCGTGTAATACAGTAATTTCAGGAGCTGGTTTCGTTCATCTGTGCGAATAAAGCCTTGTCCTTTTCGCTTAAAGCCATCAAGCACCCGCATTAAGTCATGACGTTCTTCTTCTGTCACACTATAGTGACGCTTTAATCCACCTTCTGGTTTAATACCTTGCCTGACCGCCTCAAACTCATGAATCATCTCATTTGCTGACATCAGTTCTGGCTCATCCTGGCCTAACATGCTTTCTAGGATTTCAAGAGATGGAATAGGAACCGTTTCATAATAAGTTGAGAGTTGGTCTAACGCTTCTTCACCCGCTTTACCTTTCCAAGTCAGTAGTAATTGATTAACACGACAAACACGCTCTTTTGCCGTAACTGAATCACGTGCCAACTCATTTTCCATTGCTGTCACCACAATGTGCTTAATAGCAGCGTCGGCTTGATTAAAATGTGTTTCCAACTCGTTAAGCGTGATGTGTCCTGCAATAAACGCATCAATTAACTTAATCTGTGTTTTTTCTGAGCCTGGTTCTGTCAAGCACAAAGCATCAAGCGTTTCTGAATAGTCCCTATTTGCAATTGGCACATGCTTTAAAAGACGCGTTGCGGCATCTAAATAGTTTGACGATACATGCCTCTGATGCAATTGATTCAGCGTTCTTTCTGCCTGCCTCGAATTGGTACGATAAACGCTTCTTTCTGCAAGGGCGAGCTCAATTAATACGGGTTTGTATTGACTCTCAAGCGATGAACAAGCAATACGATTGACCGTGTTCTTTAAATTTAAATCCCGAACCTCTGGTCTCAGTTCATCTAAGCCATCAGGCCCTTGCAGCAAGGTCGATAAGACATCTGATTCAACCAGTGTCCCTAATAAATGACTGGGGAAATGCTCTCTCTTGTACTGCTGTCTGTCTAATAGTGCTTCAATCCAGTGCACCAATTGTGGCACCGCATAACGCTTATTGGGTTGCGCTTTTTCAATCAATACACCAATGATTTGACCCAGCTCATTAAAGTGAGGTTTATTATCTAAATAAGCCAATAATCCAATCAGAGGCTGCATTTGACGCTCAACATGACTGGTTGTATCTATTGCAATGAACTCTTTTAAAAATCGTCTACATAAAGGTGTGTTTTGCTGATTAAAAATAACCTTTAATTCTGGTGATAAAAGCCGTTCAAATTGATCTGCTTCTCCAGGGGTAAGCGCTCTAAATCGTGCATTTTGATAATTGATGATGCAACCTTTGTCACGCAGTGCCCGAATACATCCCCTGCGTTGTTCAGCCTTGTCCCGTGCACCTTTTATGCTTTGAATGTACCCTCGCACTACTTCTTCGCCTGGCAAGTAGGTACTTACCTTAAAGTCGATTGCACGTAACTGTTTTTCAAAGTCTTCTACTTCTCGAGATAAGTTTGAGTCACCCCACATAGAGCGTGTTTTTCGTGCATCAAGAATACGAGCATTTCCGCTATATTCATCATGCAACCATGAATACGTTTCTAAAACAGGGGCAACTTCTGGTGTATATCCCATGTAATGTAAAGCGCCTTGAGCCATGCCTGTTTGGGTCAGTGATATCAAGCTTTGTAAAAATTCAAACTTTGATGTCCTTAAAGCAGGGGCGCCCGTATAACCTGGGTTATACTCATCTTTTTGCATACAATCAAAGGCATCACAGGCTCTACCAAACTGATTCATCATTTTTAATCGATCAGGTTGTGATTTACCGCTAAAGGTTGCTTTGAATACATAGTCTGACTCAAGAAGTCTCCCAAACAAGGCAAGGTTCTCAAATCGCATTTGAAGCTGACTATCACGCAAGTTACCATCTAAAATGAGGGCCTCATTCAATAATGACAATGTTGCAGCTTGAAGGCCTTTAAGTGCCTCAAAACACGCTAAAAGTACGTCTTGCTCTGGCAGCGCTTCTAGTGTGTCTACCCCAATCGATAAAGAGGCCATGAATAATCGGAGCGACGCGGGTGTTGTCTGAGCATAAACAGCCATTAGAAGCGCTTTCAAACCTTCAAATGGCTCGCGTTGCAGCTGCATACGCTGCGCTGCAAATCGAAGAGCATGTCTATATGCATGCGTAAGGCTCGCATCTGGGCGCCAGGTCACCTCATATTGCCCTCTATCATCATCAGAACTTCTTTCAAAATGCTCGAGTTCTAAGTCTTCATCCCAATACGGGTAATCTTCATTAAAGCTTGCGTAATAAAACCCATTATGAAGCCAATTAACCTCATCAATCTGTTTTAAAATCATCGCCTGAACATCTATAGGCACAGGCCTTGTATGACCTGCCAAGCTTTTTCCTTTCAGTACACTTGCTAAACGATCTAAAAAGACCTGCCCATTAAATTTAGGTTCATTTCGATATTGTCTAAGAAGGGGTAACGTCTGCTCTGGGCTAAACGACAAGTCATGCTCATCTAAGTGTCTTACAACATTTTTAAACGCATACCACAACGCAGCGTAGTGCATGTATCCAACAGATTCACCATGCGCATCAACCAAAGCCCACCATATCTTTTGTAATTCAGGCTTATCTTTTAACCCAAGCATAGAATGCGTCATTGATTCCATTTCTAGTTTATCAAGGCATTCCGACCAGTTCTCTGATGGGTCTAAAAGACGTTTTTTCCAAATTCCAAACGCATCTTCACCAAAATGATCGAGTACTTGCTGTGCAACGCGCAGTAAGGCATGAACCCCTGATGCCTCTTTAGAATCATAGTGATTAAACAACTGTCCAAACGCTTTCAGGTTATCAGGCGTTAATACATGCTCTGACGCTTCATCAAATAAAAGTGCTGAAACGCGAGCATAGTCACCACGCGCACCCCAATCATTTAAAATAGCCAAGCAGTCTTCATACTCCCCCGGAGTTCCACGCGTGCCTTCAACATCAATCCGCTGCATCATCACCGATGCATCAACATCTGAATCAACCCATTCGCCAGTGCGTTCTAAATAACTTTGGGCCGCACCAAGACGCGCTCGGTCACTGTCTTCTGTTGCACAAAACTTCCAGACCGTTTGCAATTCATCTTTTGTAAGCCCCTCTAACAATGCAAACTGGCGGTAATCTCCTCCAAACAGTGCACTTGGTTTTGGGTCACTTAAAGTCACTGTGAATGGGTTACGAACCATGACCGTTGATGCTTCTTCATCCTCTCCTAACGTTTTTTCGGGGATAAAGAAAGGTAGTTTTTCAGCTTCAAGTAAGGCTTCTTTTTCACGTCGCTTACTAAAACAAAGCACTAAGTTCTTTGAACTATTAGACCTGTGTGCCAAATAAAATCCAGCGGGTAAATTATCTTTTGCAATACCAAATTTAAACTGTGAAGCATGTAACATCATGCGTTCAACCGCTTCTGGCTCTATATAACGAATGACCTCACTCGCGTCTTCCTGACTCCCCACCCATAATGAGAATAAATGTCTTAAATTTCGATCAGCCGAACTTGATGATGCCCCTGTAGACGCTGGTCGTTCTCTTCCTGATATCTTTTTAATCTTTTCTGGCAGGTTATCCCACAAATCTTGGCAGGTGTTATCTCGGTCAATCGTTTCTCTTGTGACCAACGCATCTAAATTACCCGCATACACATTAATTTGCTGTTGTTGTTCTTGTTCTTGCTGCTGCTGTTGTTGTTGCTGTTGTTGTTGCTGCTGCTGTTGCTGCTGCTGTTGTTGAATCCCGAGCGTTTCAGAGGCCAATGGATGTAATTCTTCTAAATCACCCCATGGTTGCATACGCTGGTAAATGGTTGGATCAATGACCGTTGAATTGGGCTCAGATGGCGCCTCTTCATAATCCACGAGCACTTGCATATTCTCTTCAAGCACCTCTGCTTTTTGTGCCCGCTGATTTTCAAGTAATGTATTCTGAAGTGCTTTATAAGATGCTTTTAAGCGTTCGTTTGGTGCTGACTCAAAAGCCGCACGATCCCATGCCGGAATACGAATCAAAATACTCAGTTTCTTTTGGTCTGCAACTGTCTTAAGTACCTGAATGAGCCTCGCACTACTTGGATGATTAATATCAAGTCCATGTAATAACACTTCATGGGTTTCATCCTCGTTTTCTACACTACGTTTCTCCAAAGCTTGAAAGAGCTTCCCTAAGGCTTGTAAAGAAGCATCAATATCTTTGGGCATAATAAGAGATAGTGGCTTAAATAAAGGTGACACCCCCACCTTTCGACTATCAAATCGATTAATTTGAGTAGCTAAGTATTCAATATAGTGCTTAGCGGTTTCGTTTCTGTGTCCATTTAAATCAAACAAACACGCAAGTGCCGGAGCAGGCTCCTTTAACAAGGCATTCCATCTCAGCGTATGTTCACGCATTAAGGCCGAAAAAAGTTCGTCTAAGCCTTTTGTCCCCATTTGGGCGATTTGCCTAAAGCGCCAGGTCAGTTGTTCATCTTCTTCATACGTGACGTAACCTTCTCGGTCGCATCCCCCAAGCACCCATGCATCATTGTCTTCTTTATTGGCTTCATAAAAATCTAAATCAAGTTGTGCACCATATGCTTTATAAAATGTCAGCATTTGGTGACCCGCGTTCCGCCATAACACTTTACGTACACGCATGTCCTCTTGAGCATCCTGTATCAAATCAGGTTGATAACAAGCAAGGAAACGATTACGTGCAGCAATTGAAAAGACATGATTAAACAGCGCGCCATCAGTAGAATTGTTAGCAGGCCGATAGCCTTGAGCATGTGTGATAACCGTCAAATGGGGTGCATAATCAAACCAATCTTTCTCCCCCATCATTTTTTTAACAACAAACTTTGGAATCTGGTAGTGATACAATAAACTCAATACATCAATCCCTTGATCACGGTCTAAATTAATGTTGCAGGTTAAGGTTTGCTGCTCGTTTGAAAAAGAAACGGGACTTGTACTACCGCTTTTATCAAAAAGTTTTAAGGTATCATTCACATGATCAATTGAACGCAAACGATTATTGATTACGGCATACTTATCAAATAAAACGTCGCTTACCGATAACTCGCCAAAAGTGACTTCCGGTGTACCCGAAGAATAACGGCTAAAAATAGGATTAGACTCTAAAAACTGCTTCCCGCGTTTAGAAGTAAATGGTTGGCGCACCCCAAATGCATCTCTTAAACGAGCCAATTTATCAGAAGACCCATAAGTTTTAAGACAATGTGTTAGGACATGCTGATGCAACATCGGTAAAGGGGTGTTCGCGCGATAGGTATCAATAGATTGATTCGCAATGGAGGCGGGCACGACTCGAGCAAATAAAACAGCATGCCATGCTACCCATCCATTAAGCCCATCAGCCTCTAAATCATTAGAACGTCGATTACCTAAGTAATTAACCCGGTTTACTGTGACCGCGCCTAAACGACTAAAAATCGTGGTATTAACCTCTAGGTCAGGGGGAACATGAGCCGTCCATTGACCTTGAGATTGTTTGTGTAAAAAAATCCAGTGGGGATCAGCTTCAGAATTTAGATTAAATACCATAAAACGACAATGATTTAATTGCGCTGCCGTTAAGTTTGCTAAATCATGAGCGTCAGCCGGCATCATGCTTGTCGACATCACACCACTACAAGATTGTGATCTCATTTCATTTGCATGTTGCTTAACTAAAAAACGAAAAACATCCAAACGATTTAATGAATATCCCAGTTGATTAACAGAGAATTGAGGATATTCATAAAATGAAGCAAATGGATAATCATGTTGTACATCCACAAATGGAAACCCATTAACATAGTTTTCAATCCATTGGGCTGTTTTGGGTGTCCAACTGAAATTAGCCGCTTTAATTTGTGCAAATGTTATCTCGGACCAACTCTGCAAAGAGGGATTAAGTGCTTTTAAAAAATGATCTCTTAATAAAGTTCTAAACGCTCCGGGAACCGGATAAAGTGTATCATAAGCTGCTTGACCTTCTTGATGCCAAGGGTGCCGTCTTAATAAGTCTTGTTTGATTTTATCTGGATTAAGTTGGTCAAGTTCGCGTTGCAATTTAGATAAAATATGAGTGTCCCAATGCCTTTCAAAGGCCGCTTGATATTCAGCTCTTATATCAGTTTCAATCTCTTCTTTCTTGCTTTCTACTTTATGTTCATACCTCCTCTTTTCCTCTTCTAATATACGTACCCCTGCAACAACCACCGTAGGCTTTGGCCGAGCTTCAGCAACTGCTCCATCACCATGAGCTGCTCTATTTGTAGCAGCCTCTCTCTCTGAGTCCGCTTTAATTTTACGTGCGATACCCGCTTTTTCGGCATTTAGCTTTGTTTGGGTTTTTCCGGCTATCTCACTTTGATAATGACTCATCCATACAAAACTTAAGTCTTGATTAATGGCATTGAAAATACTGTGTGCGATGGTTTGGGTCCAGTTTGACTGTGGCATAAATACATCTCGACAAAAACAAAAACGTCAATATATTACCATACCGCTTTATTTTTGTCACAGTTAAAATATGGTTTTGATAAAATTTTTGAAACTAGGAGGAGCAACCGTCAACAACCCCTAAAGCTTCCAGCGGCGGTGCATCCACCACCATTGTTCAGGATGTTTAAGAATGATTTGCTCAAGTACACGATTATAAGTACACGTATTTTGATAAATAGCCGCGTGATTGCCTTTATGTTCTTCCCACGGAATAGCCTCATGAAACTCAAGCACATGCCGTCCATTTGGCAGGCGATAACTCGAAGCAGGTACAACAGGCACACCGGTATGACGTGCAAATGTTGCAAGGCTTCGGTACGTTCCGGCCTTTTGACCAAAAAATTCTGCCGCGACACCGTCTCGATTAGCAAGAGAAGCATGCTGATCAAGCACAAAAACCACTGCATGATTTTGCTCGAGTGCATCGGTGACATGTGTGAGCGCATTGGCTTTCGTAATCACATGAAGGCCCGCTTGATAATACCGACGAAACAAAATACGCTCGAGCATTTTACTGCCTAGTTTACGGCGAATAAAATGAAACTGACCGCTAAATTGCTTGAAATTTAATATGCCACCGATAGGTGCAAACTCAAAACTGCCAAAATGCCCCGTTAGAATTAAAACGCCTTTTTGATCAGCCGCGACTTCAAGCAAACGCTCATGGCCTTTCACCTCAACACGCGCCTTAAGCGTTTTTTCACGCATAAATCGCAATTGAATGGTTTCTTTAATCGAGCGTAATAAGTGCGAATAAAATGCTTTGCCTAAATGCCATTTTTGCTGTGCCGTCAGTGTATCACCATACACATGATGAATATTCTCTAGAATCACGCGTTTTCGATACGGCATAAAGGCTGCAACAAACCGCCCCGCTTTGGATACAGGCAAAGCTTCTATTTGCTCTGCTAATTCACTCACAAACTTTCATCACAAGACTTGTATTCATACTGCCAAAACCTCGATTTAATAACAAAGCGTGCTGTTTTGAGGTGTTTTCCATTGTGCGCACTTTTTCAGTCACATTTAAAGCCTCACACCCAGGTGCTGCTTGGTTAAATCCTGGTAATCCAGGAATGGTTTTTGACCGTAGTGCATGTGTTGCTAATACAGCGTCCATCACACCTGAGGCACACAACGTATGACCCATAGCCCACTTAAAACCGGTTACCGGAATATTCAGCTCACCTTGCATGTGAGCTATGGCGCGTGCCTCACTTACATCTGATTTTGGATTACCATTGGCATGCGCTATCACACATGCTAAATCGTCTGGCTTTAATTGCTGCTGTTCTAGTGTGTCTTGAATGAGTTTCGCGAGTGATTCACCCTCTGCTTCAATCGAAAATAAACCTGCTGCTTCACTACGAGCAAGACCACCGGTTAGCTCTGCATACGGCTTCGCATTGCGCGCCTTAACACTCGCCTCTGACTCAAGCACTAAAGCGGCTGCTCCTTCAGCAAGAACTGTCCCATTATGTGTCACATCAAAGGGATTTAAATGCTCAGCACTTAAAAGGCCTAGGCGCTCATAATAAAAAAGCGCTTGTTCATCAGTCCCTACATCATAAGCAACCACCACAATACGATCAGCGTCTCCCGCTTGAATAGCATGATACGCTTCAAGTAAGGCCTGCATGCCCCCTGTCGCATGGTTCACAACATTATGATTAACGCCTTTAAGCCCGTAGCTAATTCCCACATAAGCAAGGACATTGTTCGGCAAAATACGTAACAGCCACATCGGATGTACTTCATCCATAAACTGCTCACCAAATGCTTGCATGTCGCTCTCTGTTTTAGCCATTAAAGGTAAAAAATCATATTGCTGATAATATTTATTACCTGGCGAACCAACATATACGCCGGTTGCATCATTAAAGGCCTCAATTGCGTCTGGTGCTTCGATGCTGTTTCGATGCTCTAAAAATGCGCTGTCTTCGACCGCTTGCATTGCCGCATTAATACCCAGAACATCTTGTCTTGAAATGGCTTTTAAGAGCTTTCGGTCGGGTAGCATTTTTCGGGGCTCATAACTTTTAAGCTCACCCCCTAATTGATGTGACCAGGTTGAGAGGTTTGCATTTTGAATAGGCGCAATCCCTGTTTTACCGGCAAGCACTGCCTCCCACAAGGCGTCCGTGGTATTGCCGCAAGCACTCACACTGCCTACCCCTGTTACAAACACACGTCTTTGATTGTTCATGCGCCTCGCTCCTCAAACTCAGGGTGCTTGAAAAGCAAGCAACTATTAGAGCCCCCAAATCCAAAAGAATTAGACAGCACAGCTCCCAACGCTTTTTCACGTGGGCCTTCGGCAACATAATCTAAATCACATTCAGGATCTGGCTGAATCTGATTTTGGGTCATGGGTACTCTGGCATGCTCAATTGCAAGCGTTGAAATAACAGCTTCTAACGCTCCTGCTGCTGCAATTAAATGTCCTGTTTGACTCTTGGTCGAGCTCACAGGAATTTGTTTTGCACGCGTACCAAATACTGCTTTAATGGCATTGGTTTCACTTAAATCATTCATTTTTGTAGAGGTACCATGCGCATTAATATAATCAATGTCTGACGCACGAACACCACCACTCTTTAATGCGCCTTCAATCGCCTGAATCGCGCCATCACCATTAGGGTGTGAGTCAGTAATACGGTACGAACTTAAACTATTACCAACCCCTGCAAGTTCAGCATAAATATGAGCCCCTCGCGCTTTGGCCTTCTCCCACGACTCAAGCACTAAAAAAGCCGCTCCCTCGCCCAAAACAAACCCATTACGCGTGCCATCAAATGGTCGGCTCGCGGTTTCAGGTGATTCATTATTAGAGGATAAAGCACCTAATAAACAAAAACTCGACACCCCAAGCGGATTAATCATCGAATCAAATCCACCTGCAAGCATATAGTCGGCTTCACCTCGCTGAATGACTTGCATCGCAAGTCCAAGTGCCTGACCACCCGAGGCACATGCTGTATGCACCGAGTTAGCATACCCTGTCATACCAAATTCTTGTACCAACAATGATAAGCCGCTGTTTGACGCCGTACGTCCAAAATCATCTAAACGATAAAATGCATCACCTGCCTGATTAAGGGCCGCCCAATCAACCTCACCTTTAGGGGCTGCCACTTGCTGAAAGCGCTTAAGATGTTCAAAATCACCCGTCATCATGCCACTGCCTGTGACCACTCCAAAACGCGTGGCGTCAGGGATGTTTTTAGGAGAAATACCAGCATCGTCTAAGGCTTGACTTGCTGCATCTAATGAAAATTGTGTAAATGGCATCGTAAAACGATGATGCTTGCCTGTACGATGACATTGCGGTTGATATGGTTCAACCTCGGCTGCAAAACGAACCGGAAAACCAGACGCATCAAACTGCTGAATAGACGCCATGCCTGAGCGTTTGTCCATTAACGCCTGCCATGTGCTTTGAACATCAACACCCAAAGGCGATACCACACCAAGGCCTGTAATGGCCACACGTTTTAAACTCATTCAATCACATCCCGGGTGGTCATCACCAACTCTAGTAAACACACACGTTTCTCAAAACGACTCACACGACACTTTAAGACCAATACATCATCTTTATGTGACTTGATACTCAAATCAGTTATTAAAATATCACCAGGAGACACAAAGTCGTTCATTTTAATGCGTCTCATCTCTTGTACAACATAAGGCTTGTTAAACCCCGCCCCATTCGCAAACTGCCGACCTAAGCTCATAATACACTCAAGCAAAATGGTCATCGGCAACACCGGTTTTTTAGGGAAATGATCTTGAAAATAAGGTGCTGCCCGAGTGATACGCTTCTCAGCACGAATTGAAACACCAGGCTCATGTGAAATAATATTATCAAACTGCACAAGAGAGGCAACGCGAGGGTTAATTTGAATATCAGGCTCAGACAAAGCTTTGGACGAAAGCAGTGCTTCAGTGATGTCACCTGGCCGATTCAACGCATCAAACTGTGCACGCACCACATCTTGTTCAATAAAATCATCCATCGGTAGCAAAGGCCCTAAAGCAGAGAGTTCAAACACAAGCTCTTGGCCTACACGGGCCTCAGCAACATATTGAACCACCGCGTCATCGAGTCGTTTTAACTCACTGGAAAGCAGTAATGTCTCGCCGACATAAACGGGCCTGTGAAGACGCGCTACTTCTGCAATACCAGCTACAGGGCGCTTGGTAAAATCGCAGCTCACCATCACATTCCATGCTGCAAGCTGACCCACTGTTTCGCCTACCAATGCTGGTACAAAACAACGACGACCGGTTTCATCTGCAATAAGATAATCATCATCCGGCGTCACATGCTTGATGCCAAGGGTTTTACCACCTGGCTCAAGCAAAGTAATACGATCAACGAATAAAAAATGCATCTTTTTAGGCCGCTGTTGCTTCAACTGGTTTTGCTTCTTTTGCAAGCACGATTAATTTACAAAAAGTTTCAACCGTAAAAAGCATTGGAATTTCATTTACTTTCATGTCCGAAGTAAAATGCGCTTCAGGCACTTCACTTAAATAAGATTTTAACGCCTTCACACCCTGCTCAGTTAACACACCACTTTGCTCAAACTCAGCTTCACTTAAATCACCCCGTGCATTTTTTTCGAGCTGACCCCGGGGAATTTTAACAGAAAATTCTTTTTCGAGCTGAAAAACTAAGTCTAGAAAATCAATCGACTCAGCTCCTAAATCTGCAATCAAGCGTGCATTTAAGCTTACTTCATCCTCTTCGATGACTAACACATCCGCAATAATTTCCCGGACTTTAGGATAAACGGTTTCTACATTCATTGTCACAACCCTCAAGCGCATCAAAATAGATAATTATGAAAGCTCCGAATTGTAGCACAAGTTTTGACGACATGGGATATATTCAAGCTTATCCTGTGACTGCATACCCAGCATCTAAGAAAATGGTCTGCCCCATAATCAATGCTGACTCAGGCAAACAGAGCAAATATACACCATCAGCAACGTCTTCAGGTGTCATTGGACGCCCAACCAGCGAGCGTGATTGGTACTCATCTAGCAATGACTCACGATTAGGAAAGTGCTTCAATGCATCCGTATCGACAACCCCTGCCGAAATGGTATTGATACGAATACCATCCACTGCTAATTCTAAACTAAGCGAACGTACCAACGCTTCAAGTGCTGCTTTAGAAGCCCCAATAAACGCATAATTAGGAATCGCCCTATGTGCTCCCAAACTTGAAAGCGCTACCACACTTGACCCTTTTGACATCAAGGCATGCCCCTCGGTCACCAAGTGATTAAGTGCTAATGCATTGGTTTCCATACACCAACGAAAGTGTTTGGTCGACATTTTAAGCGCTGGTTTTAACACGCCACTGGCCGCATTACTCACTAAAATATCAAGCTTTGAAAAATGCTTTCTAAATTCCTCAAACATGGCTTTAATGGAACTATGGTCTGCAACATTCGCCTGAATTGCTATCGCTTTTCGACCCAGAGCTTCTATTTCAGCAACCACGACCTCAGCTTCATCCGAACTATTAAAATAAACAATGGCAACATCAGCTCCTGCACGTGCTAATTTCATGGCTGTTGCACGTCCAATACCTCGCGCACCCCCTGTAATGAGTGCTACCTGATTTTCTAATGTGTTGGCCATCTGTTTATTCCTTCCGGTAAAAAATCACTCAAACTACCGCGAACAACACATAACTGTCAATCCATAAAATCCTCATGAGCACTTTACATGCAAGCTCGTTCTTTGTACCATCTGCACATCGATTTACGAACAACCTCGCGAAATTTCATGAAATCAATTTGGTTACGAACGGTTTGTCCTATTGCGGCTATCTTTGCCTGCCGGATGCTCGGTTTGTTTTTACTCATTCCCGTTTTTACCCTTTATGCACCAACACTGAAAGGCTCCACTCCCGCCCTTATTGGTCTTGCCCTAGGTGCTTACGGACTCAGCCAAGGTATCCTTCAAATTCCTTTTGGCATGCTATCTGATCGCTACGGCCGCAAACCCATTATCATGATGGGCCTTGTTTTATTTGCACTCGGTAGTGCACTTGGCGCTATCACAGACTCAATGTTGGGTATGATATTAGCCCGCATTCTACAAGGCATGGGCGCCATTGGCAGTGTCTTGATGGCACTGTTAGCTGATTTAACGCCCGAATCCAAACGAACCCCCGCCATGGCAATTATTGGTGGCAGCATTGGCCTTTCGTTTAATTTAGCCCTGGTCATTAGCCCACCCCTCGCTCTTCATAGCGGTCTTTCTGGCATTTTTATCGTCACCTTAAGTCTTGCCTGTCTTGGTTTATTACTTTTAAAGACGGTGATCCCAACCCCTCAAAAAATCACTTCGACACCTTCAATCCCTCAAAAAAAACGCCTGCTTCATGTGCTTGCAAACCCAAAACTCCGACGCTTAAACCTCGGTATTTTTTGTCAGCATGCCATTCTTACTGCCACCTTTTTTATCTTACCCCTCAAACTACAAACAGCGATTGATACCCACGCGCTCAAAACCCTTTGGCATTTTTACCTGCCTACATTGGTCATTGCTTTTCTTGCTGCCATTCCCCTCATTTTACTGGCTGAGAGACGCGGCAAAAGCAAACTTGTTTTTTCAATTGCCATAGGACTCACCGGTTTAAGCCAAGTCATACTAACCTATACGACCCTGTCTTGGTCTTTATTTTGCGTGGTTATGTTTATTTATTTTCTAGCATTCAATGCACTCGAAGCCATGTTGCCATCACTTGTCTCAAAACAAACAACTTCAGACTACAAGGGAACTGCCATGGGGGTTTACTCAAGCAGTCAGTTTTTAGGAATTTTTGTGGGAGGAAGTTTAGCAGGCCTACTCTATCAGCATTATAGTCATGCAGGTGTTTTTATTGTGAATGCCCTTATAGCAGCCTTGTGGCTTAGTGCCACAACACGCTTTAAAAAGAAAGGAATCAGCCTCTCAGCTGCCTAAATAAATTGTCTCTGCGTCCAGTCTTGTGCTGCGAGTGCTTCTTCATCCCTTACATCATCATGCGTTATAGAATTAAACGCCTCTGAAGGCCCCAATAAGCCTGCTTGATGCAACCTATCAATCACCCGGTACAGTTTTGCTGTTTCAGCCACGTTCGCATAAATTACAATATTATATACTTCTTTAAAACTCGAATAAGAAAAATCGAGCTTGGTTCTCTTTTGCGCTAATATGTGACACGCCTACTGATAAACCCGAGCATTCGGGCAATCTAGGTCTACAGTAACACGGTCCCCTTCGCGGTGTGTTGTGAGCGAGCTAATATGCTGTATATCACTCTCAGGTGTGTTGTCTTCGTTAAAGTCAAATATAGAGTACATAGAATTTATTCGCTTTTCGTGTGGAGATATCTTAACTTGTCATTATCGCGTAGGTGGGAATGACAAGTTAAGATTACGACAATGAAAAATTCTTAGAACGGAATATCATCATCCAAAGCTTCAAACGATGCTTTCGGCTCAGCCTTTGGTTTTGGTTTTGCTTTTGCTGCTTGTGGCGCTCGGCTTTGGTCCATATCTGCAAAGTCACCGCCTGAAATCGTGCCTTTGGCATCCAACATTTGAATATCTGATGCAACAATTTCGGTGGTATAACGGTCAGTTCCTTGTTGATCTTGCCATTTACGCGTACGCAAACTGCCTTCGATATAAATTTTTGAACCTTTTTTTACATATTCACCAGCAATTTCACCTAAACGATTAAAGCACACCACACGATGCCACTCGGTACGCTCTTGACGCTCGCCGGTTTGTTTATCTTTCCAGGATTCATTGGTTGCAACCGATAAAGTGGTTGCAGCATTGCCGCTTGGCATATACCTTAAATCAGGATCGGCACCAATGTGCCCAATTAAAATTACTTTGTTAACGCCACGTGCCATAAGATTCTCCATGATGCGATAGATTGGAAAAGGATTATAACCTCATCATGTCATCTTTGCGAGTGCCACGGCACAGCGATACATGCTCCCCATATTATTCCACTGAAGGTGCCGGACCTGAACGCTCAAGCAACTTGACACTACCTGGCATTTCTAACTTAAACTTTATCTGTTTTAAATCACTCGCTAAGCCCGATAAAACCTTTATATCTGTTTTATTTTCTGTCCTAGAGTTAGATGACCCTTCCACTGTTTTAAGCTCAGCGTCTACTTTTTCACTTAAAAAATCTCTAACTTGTTCTATCCCTTCTTTTGTAACCTCTCCATCGCCTCCTGCTCTAATTAAATCTAAAGATTCTTCAACCTTTGAGTCTTCTGCTGTCTCAGCTTGAGACATGTTAAGTGCTGTTTTAAAAGCCTGAACCAATACATGAAGATCATACGTTTCCTGACGCTTAACCATACCAGATGGCTCTGCAGGCTTTCTAGGTGGTGGCGGTGGCTTTCTCGTAGCTTTCCCAGAAACCAGTGTTGCTGCGACCGCTGCTTTTGCTAACTCTTTTTGTAATGCGGCTACCTTACCTTCTGGCTCATCATCAACCACCTCAGGTGCTACAACAGTTGATGGTGAGTGACGTTCAATATTTTGTTCAGGTGGTACAAAATCGGCTGTTCTATCTGGACCCGCCACACCATATTTTGCTTGCATCAAAACACTCAACTGGTCCATTAACTGCTTTTGTGAGCCCATTAGCATGATTCCATACGCCTCACTGGGTTTCAGTGCTTTTTGCCATAATAATGCCGCACTTGTATTTTTATTTTTTATCCACTCTATTTGTTCATCTGCTGTTACATCAGATGATAGACCCTGTTGAACTGCCTCTGCAAAGTCCTCAATTTGACGATGAAGATTCGCTTTAAATTCACTTTCAAGCGAGGCAAAACGTTTAGTTGCCCTATTTTCTATATCATCCAAACGCCTTCGTTCTTTCGAGCCGAGCATTGAATCCTGTAAAAGCGCTTGCCCCCTTCGATAAAAACCTTCGACCTTAGCAAACTGTGTTTCTATATTCCCCGTAAGCTCCGCTAAACAATCACGCTCAAGCTTATCTATTTCAGACACAATTTTTAATTTCAATAAAACATCCAACTGGCCCTGAAGCTGATTTTTTGCCTGATTTACACGTCGCGCATCCATAAAACCGATATCTGAATTCTCTGAGAGAATCTCTTTCGCTATCCCAATATGTTGCTTCACCCAACTGATTTTAAACGCTGTATCCTCTAAATCGGCAGGAGGCCCTTTACGAATCATCTCAACAAAATGTGTAATTCCTTCATGAAGCAATTCACTTTGTAAAGCGGCTAATCTACTCTGCTGTTGAGAATGCGCTCTTCCTAAAGTCATTCTATCTGCTTGGCTCAGATCGCCGTCAGATAGTAAACTTCTTATATTAAATAAATGGTTTTCAACCGAATCTATTTCATCATCTAAATAATCGGCTTTTGTGTAGGTTAAATAGTCGGTTGTATATTTTATAGGTGAATGGGGGAGCTCACCTTCTCCCTTTTTCTCAATGAGCTTTTTAAGTGCCGCATCATTTTCATCTACCATCCATTTTAACTGCAGCACATCACTTTCTAATACTCTCCCAGGGTTATTTTTTCTTTCAACCAAGTCCAAAATCATTTTTCTTTGTGCTTGAACCCATTTGATTTTGTGATCTAAATCCAATGTTTCTAAAGGTGCTTTGATACGTGCTAAAAAATCCTTAATCTCTTCATCTGGTTTTAGCGCTTTATAGGACGACTGTCTATTCATTCTCTCTTGCAGCTCAACCACTTTCATATGTCGGGCTTCTGCTTTAGAAACAGGTGGTTTCTGTGACGCTTCTGCGGCAACTTCTGCTACCTTTTCTCTACCCTGTACTTGTCTTAATGCCTTAGCTACCAGCTCATGCGTTTCATCTGACATCACTTGCAATGCCGCCCTACTTGCTTCATCAACTTTAGCAAGAGGTGCCTTTTTTGTTATCATTGCACGCACCATCTCATGTTGTACACGTGCCCATTCAAGTTGCTTCTCTGCTGTTAAGTTTTCTGGACGATTATCTAACGCCTCTCGCAGTGCTTGAACTTCTAAATCCTGTATTTGACGTACCATCGTTACACTCCAAAACAGATCATATGGTTTAATTACAAATCAATCATAGCTTTTGATATGGATCCCCTGGTTCTTCAGTATCATCGCCTGCATCCAGCCTACCTTGATGTCTTTCTTTAAATGAAGGTGCATCTGACTCTTCATCAGATGATCCTTGCACTTCTCCATATTTTTTGCGCATCAAAGGGCCTAAAAGATTGCTTAAATCAGTTTGAGCAACTGATAAAAATACTCTATCCTCGCTTGTTAACGGTTCTTGTAAATGTTCACTCAGTAACAAATGAGTCACATCTTTTTGCACCGTCCGAACGGCGGCTATGTTATCCTCTAAAGTTCCATCGAGTAAGTCCATATTAAGTGCATTAAGCTCTTTCCAACGCTCTCGGATGCTGCTTATCGCTATATTTTTATAACCTGGATTTTCTTCAACTTTCATTTTATTCGTCTGATGGCTTATTTCTGTCAGTATGGTTTGATAAATACGATTAGCCTTTTCATGTTGCTCTGCTAATGTATCTCGTACAACGCTAAGACGCGCTATTAGTTCTGGCTTTGTATCAGGCGTTGTTAAAATCCGCTTTTCAACCACTTTTAAATGATCAGAAAACCAATCAACCAGTGATTCTTGAGATTGCTTCACCTCAGCGGGTGGGCCCTCTTCAACCTTCGCTTCAAGTGCTATCAATGATTCTCCATCCTTTTTTAATATTTTTCCATCATCAGAAACCAAGGTGTTATAAACAACCATTAAACCGGGTATCAGCCCGTTAAGCCTTTCTTTATCACTCTCTGAGATTTCAGGACTCTCTAAATACCTCATCGCTGTTTGAATATTATCTTGTACTTGCGTCGCCCTCTCATATAGCTTTTTATCTGATGGGACACGCGACGCTTCTGTAATAAACGCCGAAATATCAACTGCGGGTTGCGCATCCTTAAAGCCTAAGCCTCTTCTTAATATACCTCTTAATCCATCTTTGTTTGCCATGATAACACCTCAAAAAAACTCTATTAGTTTAATTATAGACCAGTAAGTGAAATTATCATTTCTAACCACCTTAAACCGTATGGGTGGGATCATCATTGGCCTCTAAATCTTCTTCATCGCCTCGTTCCTCTTGCAATCGCTGCTTTATCGCTGCCTGCTCTGATTTCAAATGCTCGACAAACACCTCATCTTTCCCATCCTCTTCAAACTCCATCATGGTTTGCCAGTCACCGTTTTCTTGCGTAGGCACTGTTTGTCTTGTTAAAGCATTTAATACTTCTGTCAACCTGACTTGAGAGGCATTTAAATAGGCTCGATGCTCATCTGTTAAGGATTGAGCCAATTGCTGATTAGACAAAAGCTTCATGATTTTAATTTGTATTTCGTTGATGTTTTCTTTTGTCATTACCGCATCAGGACTATTTACTTTACCCATAAATGTTTCAATATCCGCTATTATGATGCTTTCTTCTGACATCATCCGGCCAATTTCAACAGCCTTCTGATATTTCTCAGTTAAAGTCCTATCAAGTGCCGCAAAGCGCTCTTTGTCTTCATCTGAAAGGCATTCTGGTTTGTCTCTATCATATGCTTCTAATAAAAGCCTTGTATGTCCAAGCGTTACACCTAGCCAGCGTGTGACCAAATCTTGTGATTGTTTAATATTTGCAGGCGGCCCTGCTTCAGCCATAATGAAAAAGTCTTTCAGAATATATAAGTCTCTCTCATCTCCAAACGCGACTGCCTTTTCGTGCCGTAAAAAAGCCTTTTTTATTTTTTGCAGTGCTGCTTTATTTATGTCGTTGGTTTGCGTATCGTTTAAATATACGTTTGATTGAGCCAGTACATTTCTTAAATACTTGATTCTATCTTCTAGGTTTTCTGGCGTTGATTTAAAAAAAGCAGCTATTAAACCTGCATTAACCGTACTGCAAAAATGATCAACATTTTTATTATGCGCAGCTACCTCCGAAAACTCCCCTCCAAAACCCAATCCTCTTAGTATGCCTCTTAATCTGCTTTCATATGCCACGTTAGTTCTCCATAAGAAGGGATATAAGCCCCTTGATTATCATTTATGGCGCAGGATCATCGTTTCCATGACCCGTCTC
>JAHZKF010000022.1 GCA_022600575.1 Gammaproteobacteria bacterium
ACATTCTATTAACCCTTTTTGCATCTCTATACCCTCCTATTCATCAGGAGGGTAGTAGATCATAACGAGGTTGTATTGTCGATCCTGTGCACGTTAAAATGCAATTTTTAGTTGATCAAAATTTAGATGATCTTGCCCTGGGCGCTTACACCCTGACGGACAAAAAAAGAGTAACTTGCCTTTATTTAGGTGCGAAATGCTTCATAAAAAGCATTATATCTTTATATTGATGAGTTAGTTGTAGCTAATAAAGGGCAGTTGTTAGCTTTAATGGTCTTTGAATATCAGTTACTCTTCAGGGTTTAATGCTCTGAAGAGTTCCCTTTAGTTTTTTTAAACATAGGCTTTAAGTGCGCTTTAATTAAGTCGACATACTCGCGTTCGTATTGGATGCTTTAACGTTGTCTTCGGAGGCACCTATGACATGCGAGATGCTTGGGTGGATAAGTGCTTTCATTTCTTCAAAAATAAGACTCGATTCTGACTTAAAAAAATCTCCATTTGATTTCTGCCTGAACAGGATATTTCGAAGCGGATGCTCGGCGCTAGGCTCAAGTATATCTTGAAGTAATGTCATGTGTTGTTCAGGCGTTAGATCCATTTTCTCAGGGGATTTTAAATGCTCCCAGATTTGTGAGGCATGACTTACAAACTGAACAAGAATCAGGGGTTTGTCTTTGAGCTTCTGAGGCCACCATGCTTGGATAGGGTCTATTATGCTCCTTAATGTATAATTGAGTATGCTTTCGTTGTCTAAAAGAATATTTACAAGGTTAAAGTGCCCTTGATGAGATGCGTACACCAGCGCGGTAAAGCTATTGTTATTTGTTTGATTAGGGTTGCATTTTTTATGCTTCAGGAGCTTTTTTACGGCCTCAGAGTGCCCTTCTTGAGATGCCAGCATCAGCGCGGTTAAGCCACCGTTACTTGTTTGATCAGGATTAATTCTTTCATCGTGCAGAAGCTTTTCTACGGCCTCAGAGTGCCCTTGATGAGATGCAAACATCAGCGCGGTATAGCCACCGTTATTTGTTTGGTCAGGATTAATTCTTTCATCGTGCAGAAGCTTTTCTACGGCATCAGAGTGCCCTTCTTGAGATGCAAACATCAGCGCGGTAAAGCTATTGTTACTTGTTTGATTAGGGTTGCATTTTTTATGCTTCAGGAGTTTTTTTACGGCCTCAGAGTGCCCTTCATGAGACGCAAACATCAGCGCGGTACGGCCGTCAACATTTGCGAGGTTAGGGTCAACTCTTTCATCGCGCAGAAGCTTTTCTACGGTATCAGAGTGCCCTTGATGAGACGCAAACATCAGCGCGGTACGGCCGTCAATATTTGCGAGGTTAGGGTCAACTCTTTCATCGCGCAGAAGCTTTTCTACGGTATCAGAGTGCCCTTCTTCTTGAGAAGCAAACATCAGCGCGGTAAGGCCATTGTCATTTGTTTGATTAGGGTTGCATTTTTTATGCTTCAGGAGCTTGCTTACCTCTTTAATTTGATTCCTTTCGACCGCATCTAATAATTGCTTCCCTAGCCTTTTGTCGAAGACTATTGCTTGTTCTCTTGCTGGCTCTATTTGTTTGGGAGGGGATGTTTTGGTTGATTTCTTTTTGGATTTCCCCGTGGATTTTTTTCGAGGCGCATTTTCATCGGATGTGCTTCCAGAAAACCTATCGTCAGTGGCCTTATTTTTAGATTCTGCCAGGGATGTTATATCTAAGGCTGCTACCGCATGGACTTCAGGTGCTGGACGGGCTTCAGGTATTGCTTGGATAGGTGTTACTTCATGGGGCGTTAAATATCTTCGACGAATGTCATCTGCAATGTTGTGATTACCTTCCAGGCGTTGTTTTTCTTCCTCTTTTGCCCAATTGGTTTCGGGTAGTGCTTGAGGGAGTGCCTCTGATTTTTTTTCAGCAGAAGGTTTTGTGATACTTAAATCAACAGCCTCTTGCAGGTGGGCAAGAAAGGGTTGGTTGATTCGCGTATTTTCTTCAATGATATAGAGTGTGTTTTGTGCTCGAGTATAGGCTGTGTAAATCTGATGAACCCAAGTTACATGTGTATTATCGGCATCACCTGCTTTGGCCCGGTGTGTTTTTGTTGCTGTTGCGCTATCTAATTGGGCGTTTGCTGTCTTTAGGGCCTTTTTAGCTTCATCACTGTTAAATAGTTTATAAATAACAACGGTATGGTATTCAAGGCCTTGAACTTGTTCAGGGGTGAATACGAGTGGGGTATTAAAACGAGCCCGGGCTTCTTCAATGTGAGCTTCTGAAGTCACAACAATAAAATGAGTATCTCTTTCACGCGTATGGAACCATTCCTGTTTTTTCAGTGTTCCGGGTGTGATTAAATCCACAGTACTTGAACCCAGGCTTTCATCTTCATTCATGCCAGAGACTTCATAGCTATCTATTTTTCCACCGGTTAGGGCGTGTTTTAATTGGATGGTGGCATTGATAACATGAGCGATGTTTTCAGGGCATCGATAGGTTTTATTCAGGGTGATATTGTTAAGCGTAATATTTTTATCATAAAATATTTTTTTAAGCAGTGGTCTGATGGGTTGAGCATCGGCTAAATTTTGATGTGCATCCATACAATATAAAATAGCTTCTCGGCTGGTTAAATAGCTCAGCTGATTGAGCGCTAAAGGACTTAGGTTTTGGGCTTCATCTACCACGATTAAATGGTATAAGGCAGGGTTTTTATCTAATTGATTGAGGCTGATGAAATCAGGATTAAAAGTATTTTCATGATTTAAGTAAGTTACATAACGTTGATATGCTTCATAAATAGCTTGACGCAAGGGGCCCTTAGGAACGGATGACTCTCTGTTTCCGAGTTGATTATAATTATCTTGTGAGAATCCGGAGCAAATTCTAAACTCTTGATAAATTTGCTTGGCGGTTAATGGGTGTAATTCTGCTGTTTTACCTAGCGCTTCCCAATAAACCTTAAAGTCATCCTGAGTGATTAAGGTAAGAAAAACACAATCAATTGCATCTGTTGCTTTTAAATACCTTTGATAGTCTTGATGAAGCGCTCTTAAAGCGAGTAATTGGCTTTCATCAAGCTTAAGGGGCTGCGTATCTACTTCATATAAAACAGATGCACGTTTAAACTCTAGGTATATTTCTTCAGGTGTAAGTAAATCAAGTGCTGAATTTTGAGGGTATGTTTCAAGCCAGGCTTCAAATGTTTCTTGTCCCACAGTCGATACGGTAGTAGCAATCACTTCATTGTACGTTTTAAACTCGACGGCCTCTTCTTTTCCTTCAGGGGAAAAGTCTTGCCATGTTTGTTTCATTTCATGGGTCAGGCGATGGTTTTTAGTGACATACAATAAGCGAGAAGTATCTTCGTTTTGCTCTAGAAACTGGGCCAGGCTTGAGAGTGCGACATAGGATTTTCCCGAGCCTGCTGCACCATTGATAACTGCAGGCAGGGGGGTTGTCGCTGCATGTCCTTGTTCAGTGCTTAAGGTAATAAACTGCTGATTAAAATAGTCAACGGGTTTGTCTTGAACACCTGACTGCTGGTCTTTGAATACGGGGTGCTCTTCAGGGTTTAATGCTCTGAAGAGTGCTTCCTCATTTTTTTGTACATAGGCTTTAAGGACGCCTTTTTTTAAGAATCGGCTACCCAGATAATCATGTGTAGGAAGATGTTCGAGCAGGAGAATGGCGCCTTTAAGTGTTGTAAACAATAAACGTTCAGCACCTGTTAATCGAAAGCTATAGATAGGTTGCCCTGAGGGGTTATTTAATTTCTCAAGGTCATTGGGATTATAGTCGCCATTTAAAAGCTGACGAGCTGCTTTGAGAATGCTTTCATTCTGAACCAAAGAAGCGTCACCGGTTGCGCCATTCCAATAATAAATAGTCATAAAGTCTCAAAGTCATAATCAAAAAGGTCACCAATTATACATTAAATGCAATTAATGTCAATGCGCAAGGATTAAGGGGGCAGGTGGAGTGGGGTATAGTAATTTCTCCGCCCAGATTGGGCGCCTATAAAGGTTTTTTTTATTTGCTAAGCTGGTGCACTCGTACAAATCTGATATTTATTCTAATTAAAAGTATGCTGATGTTGGCTCCGTAACCTTAAAAAGGTTGATTTTTGTCGGTGGCTTCTTTGATTTTTAGTAGTAATTAAAAAGTATAATATGGATAAATTATTTACATTAAATAAACTGTGTGTTATGCTTTTTTTATTTGAATGAATCATCCATTTATGGCTACTGAAAAGCAATTATTAGCAGCTAAGAAAAAGTTTATTAGTAGTGCAATTGACCTATTTAATATCAAAGTTCAAGCTTTGGAAAAGCATTACGATGAAACCATGGAGGCTATTGCTAAGCTTACAGCGGATATTGACTCCTCTGGTTGGTTAGAGCGTAGAGATAAATCTATGGATAAGCAAGTAGGACTACGCTGCACGATTAGCTCTATCAGGAGCTTGCTTGAAAAGGAACAGCAAAGGATAAGTAGCTGGAATTCAAAAGGATATTTTAGGCGAGGAAAGAACACGATGGGTTGCATGCTCAACGAGGAGCAAGAAGGGATCCTGGAAGAGGTCCTACTTGATAACTTAAAAGTTGAGTTAAATTATTTTGATTTTCTAGAGAAAAAAGCTGTATTTAAAGATGCGTTGAAAGCGCTGGATGACTTAAATGAAGCGCGTGCCAATTTCTATCTTTTTTTATTGTTAGGTTTGCCGACCAGTTCATTCTGGATTGGTCTTTTTGCTCTTTTTTTCGTGAGTACCACTGTCGCAAATATAGCGTTTATAACTTCTGTTCTCTTATGTATACCGCTTTTAATTTTTGCTTTGGTAGAGGATAGGTTGTGGGAGTCGATGCATAATGAACTGGATGAGGCGATACCAAAACCAACGCTTTTATCTCAGTTAAGAGACTTTAGCTTCTTTCAAGACGAAACTAAAAATGGCTTAATATCCCTGGGCATCAACGCTCGGTCTGGTCGCAAATCTAACAAATCAGAAGGTTTATCCCCAGAACCGATTTCATCTGAATATTCGACTCTACTATCTAAATATCCGAGTATGATGGGTATTGACTAAGATGATGGCGATGTTGATGTTGGCGTCGTAAGGTTAAAAAGGTCGATGTTTTATCGCCGGCTTGTTTGAGTTTTTGTGTTTCTAAAAGTGGGTTGTAGAGAGTTAAAATGGATGGCGTTAGGCTGATTGTACTTGCGTTTTTGGATTGCCGCGCTTCGCTCGCAATGACGGTATTATCGCTTGCAATAACAGGGTTAAGGTCAAATGTCACTGGGTTTAAACCAAAATGTGTATGTAAAGCATGGCTGATATAAATCACCGCATCTTGCTTTGCTTCGATGCTATGGCCTGCAATATGTGGCGTGCAAAGCGTCGCATAACTCACAATATCAGGATTAATATAGGGCTCGTTTTGATAGACATCAGCGCAGTAAACGATATTTTTTTGAGTGTTAAGTAATGCTTGTTCATTTACAATACCCCCACGCGCGGCATTGATAATCACAGTGTTGGGTTTTAACTTTTCAAAAAATGGAGCGCTTAAGGCGTTTTTTGTGGGATGAGGCTTTGTATCATGTAAATTGGCATGAATGCATATGATATCGCAGCGTGTGAGTGCCTCAAAGTGGCATGATTCAAAATCGGGTTTTAAGGGGTCGTAGGCAAATACTTCAAAGCCAAGTGTTTTGAGGCGTTTAATGACTCGGGAGCCGACTTCACCTGCTCCCATAACACCTGCACGTAAGCCAGGTATTTTGTTTTGTGTTTTAAGGTAGCTAAGCGTTGCAAGAACATAATCAGCTACTGCCTCGGCGTTTGATCCTTTGGCATCAAAGCAGTGAATGTTTTGGCTTTTTAAGTAGTTTGTGTTGATGTGATCAATGCCGCTGCTTGCGGTCGCGACACACGTAAGCTTTGTGTTTTGTAATAGTTCAGGGGTGACTTTGAGTGTTGAGCGACAGAGTAAAATATCTTGATGAGGTAAGTTTTCATGCAGCACTTGTTCGTTTTGATAAGTTGTCAGTTTAAAGGGTGCTTTAAATAACGCCTTAAGATGAGGCAGTGATGCATCGGCTAAAATCTTCACTTGTGGATAAGTATTGTGTTGTTAGGTTCGTCAGGAGTATACTCCCCGTTTTGGTTAACCTGCAAGTTTATTAAGTTTTATGCATAAATCTCAGCCTTTAATTTCAATTACACGTCGGCACGCGCTCATTTTTGCGGTATTTTTGGTGCTGTACGAATTCTTAACGTATATCTCAAACGATATGATCATGCCTGGTATGCTCCAGGTGGTGAAGTCTTTCAATGCACCTGAAACGGCTGTTGCGCGTTCTCTTATGTTGTATATTTTAGGGGGGTCAACGCTTCAAATTATTTTAGGCCCATTATCTGATCATTATGGACGAAGACCTGTGATGATTGCAGGAGGATGGGTTTTTCTTGTTTTTACGATATTGCTTGCTTGTTCTGGGTCAATTAATCAATTTTTAGCAGGGCGTTTTTTTCAAGGTATGGGGCTTTGTTTTATTACAGTCGTGGGATACGCAACGATTCAAGAAATTTTTGAAGAAATGGAAGTGGTGCGTTTAATGGCTATTATGGCGAATGTGTCGATTTTAGCGCCTCTTTTAGGACCACTCCTCGGTGCTTTATTTGTAATGCATTGGAATTGGCGTTTGATTTTTGTGGTGATTGCGGTACTTGCTTTGTTCACGTTATGGGGACTTTGGCGTTTTATGCCTGAATCAGTTGGCGAGACAAAGCGGGATGGTGAGGTGATTCCGCGTGCTGATTTATCACCTAGAGAAATAGGTGGGCGTTATAAGGCATTGTTTAAGAATCCTAAATTTATGTTGGCGTCCGTTGGTGCAGGGCTTCTAGGGTTGCCTTGTGTAGCGTGGATTGGGCTTGCTCCTGTCATTATTGTCTCTGCTTCAGGTGAATCATTGGTTCAATACGGTGTATGGCAGATACCAGTATTCTTAGCGGCTATTTTAGGTAATGTAACGTTGCATCGCTTAACACGTCATTTTGAGTTAAAGCAACTGATAATGATTGGATCATCAACTGTCGGTATGGGCCTTTTTTTAATGCCGATACTGGTCTTCTTGTTCGGGAAAAATTTTATTTGGTTAATGCCAGGGCTTGTGATCTATTTTTTTGGTATTGGGCTGACAGGTGCACCACTGGCAAGGTTTACTTTGTATGCAACCAAAATTACCAAAGGAACAGCATCTGCTTTGATGGGATTGGTTTTGATGATTTCACAAGCGGTTGGTATTGAGCTGATTAATGATTTGTATGTGTCGCATAATAATTGGGTATTTGCAGTATGTTGTGCGGGGGTTGGTATCATTTATATGATGGTAATGGGCGGTATCTTTCTCTTGGTCAAACGAGAGAGAGATAACCGCCCTGCGTAACTGATATTATTCTTTATGACAATGTTTACTACAGCATCCTGAGAAAACATTATAAAGCCAAGCAATTAAGGCACCACCGACTAAGGCATCAATAAAGCCAAATATACCGCCGATAACGGCACCCATAATCGAAGGCTCATAGCCGATATATACGACCCCCATGGCGCTTACAAATTCAGTGCCATAAGATAAGTAATGGGCAAGTAGCCCCATAATAAGAACAGAAACACCCCAAATAACGCCTAGAGACAATCCAAAAGCCAATGGACTTAATCTGTGCTTGGTCATGACACGCTCCCTATGATGTTTTAAACTTTCCCCGAAAATAAATTCGGGAATGATTTTACTTTACCTAGTAGAAGACAAATTGTCTATGTTTTTTAATGATTGATAGGGAGCTAGCCATATGTATGTTGCAGGGGTTGATGAAGTGGGGCGTGGACCTTTGGCGGGAGCTGTGGTGGCAGCAGCGGTGATTTTAGAGACGCCTATTGCCGGCTTGACCGATTCTAAAAAATTAAGCCCTAAGCGGCGCGAGCGTTTAGCAGAAGAAATTATTTTAAAAGCTAAAAGTTATGCTTATGGCCGGGTTGAAGTCCAAGAAATCGATGAGATTAATATTCATCAAGCGAGTCTGCTTGCCATGAAACGTGCAGTAGAGGGGTTATCCGTATCCCCAGAAAGGGTATTGGCCGATGGTTTATATTGTCCTAAAATAGATATGGTGTGCGAGGCAATTGTGAAAGGAGATACAAAAATTCCTGAAATTAGTGCGGCTTCTATTTTAGCTAAAGTGATGCGAGATAAAGAAATGGAGCAATTAGATATACGTTATCCTGGCTATGGATTTGCACAGCATAAAGGCTATCCGACGGCACTGCATCAGGCAGCATTAAAACGTCTCGGACCCTGTGCAATTCATCGGCTTAGTTTTGCACCTGTGCGAGCAGTGTCAGAGGGTGTTGAATAAAATACGATGAGAGCTAATAGACATGAGTACACCAAAGCCTGCTAAAAACGTGACCATGGCAGTGCCGCCGTAACTGACCAATGGTAAAGGGACGCCGACAACGGGTAATATTCCCATAACCATGCCGATATTCACAAAGGCAGAAAGGAAAAAGCTCATGCTAAGGCCGACTGCAAGTAGCCGGGTATAGTTGGTTTGTGTATTTTTTGCGATATAGATACAGCGCAAAGAGATGAAAAAAAACAATAAAATGAGAGCGGCACTACCGATAAAGCCAAATTCTTCACTGCCTACTGAAAAAATAAAATCGGTTGCATGTTCAGGTAAAAAGTTTAAGTGAGATTGACTACCAGAAAGCCAACCTTTACCAAAAGCACCACCTGAGCCAATTGCAATTTTAGATTGAATGATATGATAACCACTGCCGAGTGGATCACGTTCAGGATTGAGTAAGGTCATGACGCGTTGTTTTTGGTAGTTATGCATGACATGCCAAAGAACAGGGGCAAGCGTTGCGAGTGAGATTGTAAATAAGCCGATGGTTCTCATGCTAATTCCGGCGAGAAAAATAATAAAAATGCCGCCTGAGGCAACCATAATAGCGGTCCCCAAATCGGGTTGTTCTGCAATAATAAGTGTTGGAATAAAAATAATACCAATGGCGACACAAAGCGATTTAAAATCAAGAGGAAGTGTTTTTTTGTCTAAGTACCAGGCCGTCATCATGGGGACTGCAAGTTTCATAATTTCTGAAGGTTGAAAGCGGAAAAAGCCAAGATCAAGCCAGCGCTGGGCGCCTTTTCCAATTTTACCCATGCCCATGACTGCAAATAACAATAAGAGTCCAAGGGCATAGAGTCCAGGAGACCAACGCTTATAAGTGTGTGGTGGAATAAAAGAGAGCGCTAACATAATAGAAAAAGCCAAGGTGAGTCGGATGATTTGGCGTAGGAGCATGCTCGTATTTTCGTTTGAAGCGCTGTATAAAATGAATAATCCTGCACTGATGAGTAAGAGTAATAAACCAAGTAATGGCCAATCTAGATGAAGTGCACGACGAGTGGGTTGGTACATGGGCTGTGTGGCATTATATTTCATGAGGTGGCCTCAGATTTTTTTAACTCAAAATAAGCGTCCATGACTCGGCGTGCAACCTGGGAGGCTGTTGGATCATGTTCAACTAAAACGGCGATCGCTATTTCTGGCTTTTCAGTAGGAGCAAAGGCAATAAACAAGGAATGGTCACGCAGTGCATCAGGCACGAATTGATTTCGTTTTTTTTCATCTTGGCTTAAGCTAAAGACTTGAGCGGTTCCTGTTTTTGCAGCCACACTATAGGGGGCATCTCGGCCAAAACGATGGCCTGTGCCTTCTCGTTTTGTAATCACTGATCGCATGCTGTCGGTGATGAGTTCCCAGGTGTTGTTTTGTAGTCGAATAGGATATTCTTCGAGTGGAATAAAGGCGTGATTCTCGTTTTCGTCAGAGGACCATGCTTTGAGTAGGTGAGGACGAAAACGCCGCCCGTGTTGGCTTAAAGAGGCTGTGGCATTGGCAAGTTGTAAAGGGGAGGCGAGCATAAAACCTTGACCGATGGTTGTGATTAAGGTGTCTCCCGGGTACCAAGGGAGTCCTTTGGTCTGTTTTTTCCAATGAGGGCTTGGAACAATGCCTTGTGCTTCTTCTTTTAAATCAATTTGGCTGAGTTGACCAAATCCAAAGCGCGTTAAAATATCTTCAATGGCATTAATTCCTAATTTATTGCCCAATTGATAAAAGTAGGTATCACACGAAACGGTTAGCGCACGTTTTAAGTGCATGACACCATGCCCACCTCGTTTCCAATCGCGGTAAAGGTGTGAAATACCTGGTAGACGATACCAGCCAGGGTCATAAATAGTGGTGTGCTCATCAACAATACCTTTTTCAATACCAGCCAGTGCGATAAAGGGTTTAATGGTTGATGCAGGGGGATATAAGCCTCGAATGGCTCGGTGGTATAAAGGTTTTTCAGGTGCATTGACCAAAGTATCGTAGTGTTTATGACTCATGCCATGAACAAACTGATTGGGGTCATAACTGGGGGTGCTGACAAGTGCTAATACATCACCGTTTGTCACATCAAGTACGGCAACGGCACCTTCTTTACCTTGTAGTGTGTGGTGAATACGGGTTTGTAAGCGAGCATCTAGGGTGAGCGTGATTTTTTCGCCAGATATAGGGGTTTGCTTGCTTAAGGTACGAACGGCACGACCACTGACATCCGTTTCGAGTTGTTGATAGCCAACTTTTCCATGGAGTTTATCCTCATAAAAACGTTCAATCCCTGTTTTTCCAATAAAAGTTGTGGCTCGATAATTGGTTGTATTAACACGGTTTAAGTCATCAGTGCTGAGTCGCCCTACATAACCGAGCACGTGAGCTGTGACTTCGCCCAAGGGATAAAAACGCATGAGCTCAGCTTTAATATTAACCCCCGGAAAAGCAAATTGGTGCGTTGCAAAGATAGCAACTTCTTCTTGCGTTAATTGAAGTTTTAAAGGGACAGGTAAATAAGAACGTGTTTGTTTTTGAATGCGATAAAAGTGTTCAATGTCGTCATCGGTAATAGAGGGGAGCAGTTGTTTTAATTGCTCGAGTGTTTCGGGTAAATGTTTAACGCGACGAGGGGTGATTTCAATAGCATAAACAGGTATGTTTTCGGCAAGAACGGTATTATTTCTATCGACAATAATGCCACGGGTTGGGGCAATAGGCGTGATGTTCATTTGGTTTTGCAAAGAGAGAGTCGCAAATCGTTTATATTGTGCAAATTGAAGATAAGCGAGTCTAAGGACTAACGTCAGTGAACAAATAATTAAAAAGACAACCAAAAGATTGAGGCGCACACCATGTAGTTTGGCGTGGGATGGGTTGGACATCATTGATTTAGTTGTACGCATAATTATGTGCAGTTCACTTAAGCCGTGGCAATTTTAACGTAATTTACTATTTGTGGTAAGGGTGATTGTTTAAAATAGACCACGAACGGTAAAGTGCTTCGAGTAAGACGACTCGCGCAATAGGGTGAGGTAGCGTTAAGTTGGAAAGGGATAAGCGTTCTCGGCTTGTTGTGAGCAGGCTTTGTGGTAAGCCTTCAGGGCCACCAATCACAAAGCAGATATGTCCTGTAATATGTTGAAGTTTACCAAGGTGCTCTGCTAATTTCTCACTTGAGAATTGTTTTCCTTTGGCATCAAGCGCAATAACATAGGCATTTTTAGGTAGTGCCTGCTGCAGTTTTAAGGCTTCTTTTTCTAAAACGTTTGTGATGTCATGCGTATGCGTACGACGAAGCAGAGGTATTTCAATTAAGTTAAGTTTAAACGCCTCACGGAGGCGTTTAGTAAATTCAGAAGCTGCATCGCTGACCCAATTAGGCATTTTATTGCCCATTGCAATGAGGGTTATTTCAAGCATTTTCTTGTTTAGGAAGGTCTTGCCAGAGTGCTTCTAAATTATAAAAATCACGGCTGCTTGCCTGCATGATATGGAGTACAAATTCACCAAAGTCGACTAATGCCCATTCGCCGTCGTCAAGACCGTGTTTGCTAAGTGCTGGAAAGCCTGCTTTTTTCATGTCAGTCATGGCATGTTCTGCCAAGGCACGCAAATGACGTGATGCACGTCCGGTACAAATAATCATGAAGTCTGTGATGGCAGTTTGATCACGAACATTAATCACTTGAACATCAATTGCTTGGTTATCTTCGAGTGATTTTAAGAGGGTTTCAAGACGTAGGTTTCGGGCCATTATAGAATAGTTTGGTTATCAAAAGCGGCGAATTGTATCAGTAAAGCGATAGATATGCAATTGACTAAAGTGTATTATTTGTTTAAAATAAGAACAGATTTTCTCTATTGTGAGGAGTTTACAATGGCTTTAATGACGAAAATAAAACAAGAAGATTACTTGAAGAGCATAGAACAACAGTTGTCGTGTGAGAGTGTGGGGTTAATTGCAGATGCGCTTGAAGAAGAAGGCGATCGTGTTGTATTGAATGCTTTAAATAGTAGCGATGCAGAGGAGGATGAGCAAGAAAGTTATAATATCTATTTATTTGAAGGCGAAACATCTCCTTATTCTGTTTTTCAAAAAGCCGTCATGGCTGCGGGTGAGCGTTATGCTCAGAGTGACTGTAAAATAGAAGATTTAACCGCTCAAAACCGTGCTATTCAGCGTGCAATGGATGCATTTATTGTGTCGTCACAGCAAGGTGAGTATCAGATAGACCAAGCGTTTTTTGATGATTATCAGCCAGAATTTTTTACTCATATTTATGAGAATGAAGAAACATTTATGCGAGAGGCTAGACGAAAAGCAGAACAAGTTCTTAAACCGTTGGAGGAGTAATTGGGTTTTAAATCAGGGGAGATACAAGAGCAGATTAGAAAAGAAAATGGTTTTATAGAACGCAATAAGCTAGGACGAGAACTACGTGCTTTAGGCTTCTCATGGAGCGATTATGCTAATGCAGTTGAGGTTGATATAAAAGTAAAAGAAGAGAAGGCGAAATTATCTAAAGTTGAAAGCGTTCTTTTCGACTGCAAGATTTTGTCTGAGATTTATGATGACAGGGGATATAATAGCCAGTTTCTCCCATTTACACTTTTGGTTGGGAAAGCTTTTAACGCGATTACGGTTTATGCGTATAGTGAGCACAGTCCAGAAGACCTTGCGGCGTTTAAAAAGACAATTGAAGCGGCTACTGATGCATGTATTCAGCACTATCAAACAAAAGTTGAGCCAGGTATTTTGGATTATATCAAAGCGGTAGGCCTTGCTTTGATTGGTGCCATTATTGGTCTTGCTACGTTTCCTGGACTTGTGTCTTCAGATTATCGTGGTTGGTTGGGGCAGACGTTTTTCTCAGGTGTTTCACCTACATTTGTAGATAATGATAAGAGCAAAGCGGTTCAAGCTGGGATGAAAGACGGTACTTTGACAGATGATATCTTGAATTGGCAGGCACCTGTTCCGGGAGCTTAATCAAACCCTGAGTCATTCTCATAAAATTTAGGTTAACTGATTGAGTGGCTTAGAATTTCCTTCTCCCCTTGGGGAGAAGGTGCCCGACAGGGCGGATGAGGGAAAGATTAGAAAGAGAAACGGGTTCGTTAGTTACAATGCTCGGCTCGGCTTAAAATAACCACCCTAAGGATCTTTAAAATACTGAATCAAACCAGAACCTTAATAGCGTTTTAACTTGGCCGCATCATTCATGTGTGAGGCTATTATTGTATATTTATTATTGAGATATTTTGATTGATTATGTTTTTTCCCTCATCCGCCCTGTCGGGCACCTTCTGCTATGTGTGTTGTCAAGTTTTGGACAAAAAAATCCAGTCATGACAACACATGCTCTTATTAAACAGTCGAATGAGAACCGTACTTTTTATTTCACCGAGTTTAAATAGTAACCTTATAGGCCAATCT
>JAHZKF010000023.1 GCA_022600575.1 Gammaproteobacteria bacterium
CGATCACAAATACGCTTATCGCGTTCTTTTTTATGACACTTTTTCAGGTGTGCACATTCTTGTGCTGTAAGTCGTCTGTCCATCCGACGTATTTGATCATATCCAACTTAAATTCGCAACTCCATTAGCGATAGGTATAGAACCTGGACTTTGTGAACAGATAAGCCTCCAAGGGGTGCTGTATCATCAACATCCCCGAAACCTTCTCTTGATTCTCGAGAAGAGAATCAAGAGCCTAAACCTAAGTGATGGTTTGCTTTATGTCTTAAAGATAAGCTCATGATCTTTAAGGTCTGCGTGAATGGTCTCACCTGGTTTAAATGTACCTTTTAGAAGTGATTCAGCCAGTGGATTTTCGAGTTGTTGTTGGATGGTACGCTTAAGCGGTCTTGCACCATAAACAGGGTCAAAGCCTGCTTTAGCAAGATGTGTTAATGCATCAGTACTGAGTTCAAGCTGAATATCTTGTGCCTTGAGTCGTGTTTTTAAATGTTCGATTTGAATAGATGCAATGTCTGCAATTTGTGCTTCACTGAGGGCATGGAATACCACACTCTCGTCAATCCGGTTAATAAACTCAGGGCGAAATTCTTGGCCGACAAGCTCCATTACAGCAGCTTTGGTTTTATTATAATCAGCGCTGCCACTCATTTCTTGAATCAGATGCGAGCCTAAATTTGAAGTCATAACAATAACTGTATTTCTGAAATCAACGGTGCGACCTTGGCCATCTGTAAGTCTGCCGTCATCGAGGACTTGAAGTAAAATATTAAAAACGTCTGTGTGTGCTTTTTCAATTTCATCAAGCAATATTACAGAATAAGGCCTGCGTCGCACCGCTTCTGTAATATAACCTCCTTCTTCATAGCCGACGTAACCTGGAGGTGCACCGATTAAGCGTGCAACCGAGTGCTTTTCCATGAATTCAGACATATCAATGCGAACCATGGCCTCAGGGGTGTCAAACATAAAGGTTGCGAGCGCTTTGCAAAGCTCAGTTTTACCGACCCCTGTTGGGCCAAGAAATAAAAATGAACCAATAGGGCGGTTGGGGTCTGAAAGACCTGCACGTGATCGGCGAATAGCATTCGAAACCGCATCGACAGCTTCGTTTTGACCAATTACTTGTTGATGCAGTACGGTTTCCATTTGGAGTAGTTTTTCTTTTTCGCCCTCAAGCATTTTTGCAACAGGTATACCGGTCCACTTAGAAACAACTTCAGCAATTTCTTCGTCAGTTACTTTATTACGTACGAGTTTTGTTTCGGTCTGTTCTGTGTTTGCCGCATCTTTAAGTGCTTTTTCAAGCTCAGGAATGCGCCCATATTGTAGTTCAGACATACGCGTTAAATCGCCCGCACGTTTGGCAGCTTCCATTTCAAGTTTGGTTTGTTCTAAGCTTTCTTTGATTTGGGTTGTGCCTTGTAAGCTTGCTTTTTCAGCCTTCCAAATATCTTCGAGATCGGCATATTCTTTTTCGAGTTCATCGATGTTTTGTTCAAGGTCTGTTAGGCGTTTTTTAGAGGCATCGTCTGATTCTTTTTTAAGTGCTTCTCGCTCGATTTTGAGTTGGATTAAACGACGGTCTAATTTATCCATGGTTTCGGGTTTAGAATCAATTTCCATGCGAATTTGGCTACCAGCCTCATCAATTAAATCAATGGCTTTGTCGGGTAGTTGGCGGTCGGTAATATAGCGATGTGAAAGAGTGGCTGCCGCAACGATGGCGGGATCGGTAATTTCAACTCCATGATGCACCTCGTAGCGTTCTTTTAAGCCTCGTAAAATGGCAATGGTGTCTTCAACCGTTGGCTCGTTAACCAATACTTTCTGAAAACGCCTTTCAAGGGCTGCATCTTTTTCAATATTTTCACGATACTCATTAAGGGTAGTGGCACCAATACAATGCAGCTCACCGCGTGCAAGAGCAGGTTTTAGCATGTTACCTGCATCCATAGAGCCTTCGGCTTTACCAGCTCCCACCATGGTGTGAATTTCGTCAATAAATAAAATGACTTGGCCTTCTTGTTTTTCTAAGTCTTTTAGAACGCCTTTTAAACGTTCTTCGAATTCACCCCTAAATTTAGCACCAGCAATAAGAGACCCCATATCAAGTGAAAGCAGTCGCTTGTTTTTTAAGCCTTCAGGAACTTCGCCATTGATAATGCGTTGCGCGAGACCTTCTACAATAGCCGTTTTACCAACGCCAGGCTCACCAATGAGCACGGGATTATTTTTAGTACGGCGTTGGAGTACTTGAATGGTACGGCGAATTTCATCATCACGTCCAATGACAGGGTCTAGTTTACCTTGTTCTGCTTGTTCGGTTAAATCTTGGGTGTATTTTTCAAGCGCCTGCCGTTGCTCTTCAGCATTAGGGTCGTTAACAGCTTCTCCTCCCCGAATATCATCAATGGCTTTTTCAATGGCTTTGATGTTAGCACCCGCCTCTTCTAATATTTGACCAATGCCTGATTTTTTTTGTTCCATTGCCGCTAGCAAAAAAAGTTCACTCGAAATATAACTGTCTTTTCTTTTTTGAGCGATTTGGTCGGTAATATTAAAGAGTTGATTTAAGGTGTTAGAAATATGAACATCACCCGGTACACCTGAAACCTTAGGAAGTTTATCTAGTGCTTGATCAATCAAGGTGCGTAATTTGGGTAAGTTAACACCTGCTTTGCTTAAGAGAGGCCGGCAACTGCCACCTTCTTGGTCTAGCAGTGCTTTCATTAAATGTTCAGGCTCTATGAAATTATTCTCACGGCCTAGTGCAAGTGATTGTGCATCAGCAATAGCCATTTGGAATTTCGAGGTGAGTTTATCCGTTCGCATAGTGAGCACCTTATTTTATTTTTTTTAATTATATTAATTCTATCTTCTCTCAAGTAAAATGCGGACTCATTTTTTAAAAATCAAGTGCTAACATGACAAATTCACAAGAAGTTTTAAACCAACTTATTTTAGACCATTTGCTCGAACGTAAACGAAAACGAATTTGGCGTTGGGTATTGCGTGCATTGTTTATGGTGATTGTGTTGTGGACTTTTTACGGTGCTTTTATGTCGCACCGCGCTGATATTGCCGCACGTGTTGGGCCTCATGTGGGTATCATTGACATCAAAGGTCCTATTATGGATAAACAAGCAGCAAATGCTGAGAATTTTTCAGAAAGTTTAGAGCATGCTTATACAAATAAAGGCATGAAGGCGCTCGTTTTTCGAATTGATAGCCCCGGAGGCAGTCCCGTTCAGGCTGATTATATGTATAACGCGGTACGGCATTACAAAGAAAAAAATCCAGATATAAAAACGTATGCTGTATGTGTGGATATGTGCGCATCTGCAGCCTATTATGTTGCAGCTGCAGCAGATGAGATTTATGCAGCACCCTCAAGCATGGTGGGTTCAATTGGTGTGATTTACAATGGATTTGGTTTTGTGGATACCCTACAAAAATTGGGGGCAACCCGCAGAATGCAAACAGCAGGTACACACAAAGGCTTCTTAGATTCATTTTCTCCTGAAAAACCAGAAGATGTAGCTTATTTGCAACGGATGTTGGATTTAGTACATCAACAATTTATTGAAAAAGTGAAAACAGGTCGTGGTGAGCGCCTAAAAGTCGATGACGAAACATTTTCGGGATTATTCTGGACCGGTATTCAAGCCAAAGAGCGAGGCTTAATTGATGGATTTGGTAGCAGTGAATCGCTTGCTCGTGATGTGATTAAAGAAGAGCATTTTGTAGATTACACCACGAAAGAAAATGTGATGGAGTTGCTTGCAAAAAACCTAGGGGCGGAAGTTGCCAATGGCATTCCAGCAGCCTTTGGATTGAAGCCAGGGATTCAGTGATTCTTACATTTCCTGGTCTACGTGCCTCGGCTTGTCCGAGGCATCCAGTGGTTTTAAAAGCCTAATGACTGGATACCGCGCATAAAGCGCGGTACACGTAGGGAAGGATAGGTACGTAGGGAAGGATAGGTACGTAGGGAGGTAGGTACGTAAGGAAGAAGAAAGATTAATTTTTGAGTGATTGGAGTGTGAAACAATGTGGGACAAGGTTGGTGATTTTTCAAAACAAGATTATGGTCAGTATTATGGTAGTAGAACGGATGTCAATCGTGAGCTTTCTTATAGCACGAACGATCCAAGTTTACTGGCAGCGATTAGCTTTATAGGATTTAATACAGGCGGGCTTGGCGTTAAGTTAGTATTTAACTGTTTTTCTGAGGAAAATACAGCAGATGTTAGAACAATTACCGCATTAATGGCCACTTTGCCTGGTGTTGAATTGAATGCTTCGGGTCAAATACGGTTTTCTGTAAACGCATCTGATTCGTTTAGTCGCCTGTTGACTATTTTATCAGATAAAAGCCCGACTTTTTCTGACATTTCGGAAGATATTAGACTGCTGGTTGCGCCGACTTTAACAGTTGCATATTCGCCGTCACAACACCGCTTTTATCCTTCTGGGGGAACAGAGGAGCAAATGGCATATAGTTATAACCCTGACAGATCCTCTTTTTTGCTTCAAAGGCTGATGAAAGAGGAGGAAACAGCACAACACCAAGATGATAAAGTTGAATTGGGTGCTAATAATTACTTCTGAGTTTATTGTTGAACTGCATTAGTATGCTAGAAAGAAATAGGTGCTGGATTATAATCCAGCACACATCAAAGTAGAGTAGCTCTATTTTTCTATGCTTTTAAAACAGCATGAATTTCATCAAATACTTTAGGGGTGCCAGCAATGACACTGCCTTGTTTTACAAAATGTTGCTCGCCTTTAGGATCGCTTACAAAACCACCGGCTTCTTGAATGAGTAAACAGCCGGCAGCAACATCCCAAGGACGCAGTCCAAATTCAAAAAAACCATCTAGGCGTCCAGAAGCAACATAGGCCAGTTCAAGAGCAGCTGCCCCAATGCGACGAATCGTGGTGCATTGCTCAAGTAGTGGTTGAATGTTTAAATCAAATTTTTCGGCACGTTTTGGGTTTTGTACGGATGGGCCACTGCCAAGCATAGCGGTTTGGAGTTCTGCTTTTTTAGAGACGCGAATACGTCTGTCGTTTAAACGAGCACCACGTCCGCGGCTTGCTGAAAAGCATTCATGACGTAGTGGATCGTAGATAACAGCATGTTCAAGTTTGCCTTTAAATTGCATGGCAATCGAGACACAATAAGCAGGAAAGCCGTGTAGATAGTTACTTGTGCCATCGAGGGGGTCAATGAGCCAAATGCAATCAGCATCAGGATTTTGAACACCACTTTCTTCAGCAATAATACCATGGTCTGGGTAAGCTTTTAGAATCGTATGAATAATTGACTGCTCAGCTTTAACATCTACTTCAGAAAAGTAATCATTTTTTGCTTTTTGTGTTACTTTAATGCGATCGAGTTGTTCTGCATGGCGAAGAATGATATCACCTGCTTGGCGTGCTGCGGTGACGGCGATATTAAGTAAAGGTTCCATGCGTGTATCCGTTAAGAATGAAGCGGAACATTCTAACATGTTTTCTGTGAATTAGGTTGGCTTAGGTGATTTAAAGATGAAATTAAATGCAATTCGGGTAATTTTGGTTGAAACTTCACATCCTGGGAATATTGGTGCTGCGGCCCGTGCGATGAAAACTATGGGGCTATCAAGGCTTTACTTGGTGTCACCTAAATTATTTCCAGATAAAAATGCGGTTGAAATGGCCTCAGGTGCACAAGATGTATTGGAAAATGCAGTGTGTGTTGACTCATTGGATGAAGCACTTTTGGGAGCACAGTTAATTTTAATGACCAGCGCACGGCCTCGTGATATTGCTTTGCCTGGGTTAACACCTGATACAGCGGCTAAAACCATGACCAAAATGCCAGAGGATACAGAAATAGCACTTGTGTTTGGGCGTGAGCGTATAGGGTTGACTAACGAAGAATTATTGCATGGACATTATCATGTTGAAATTCCAACTAATCCTGTTTATAGCTCACTTAATTTGGCACAGGCTGTGCAAATCATTGCGTATGAAGTGGCAAAAGCGGCGGCAACTGGGGTAGCGGTTGTACCTAAACCTGAAGATGAGCTTGCAAAGGCCGAACAAGTAGAGCAATATTATGAGCATTTGGAAAAAGTGTTAGAGAAGATTGATTTTTTAAAGCCTTCAAATCCTAAACAGGTGATGCTGCGCTTGAGGCGGTTATTTAATCGAGCCAAACTTGAAGCAGTTGAAGTGAATATTTTGCGAGGCATTCTGACACAAATCATCCGCACTATAGGTGAAAATAATGGATAGACCTATTTATTTAGATTATATGGCAACCACACCGGTTGATGAACGTGTGATTGAATGTATGTTGCCTTATTTAGGTTTTAGTGGTGATTTTGGTAATCCGGCGTCAAAAACGCACGCCTATGGTGAGGCTGCTGCGTGCGCAATCGAGAGGGCTCGCTCACAAATTGCAGATGTTGTGGGTACATCTCCTGAAGCATTGGTATTTACGTCAGGGGCAACAGAGTCAGATAATTTAGCAATTATAGGGGCTGCACAGCTTTATCAGCGTAAAGGTCGACATTTAATTACGATGGCAACTGAGCATAAAGCGGTACTCGATAGTTTTAAGCATCTTGAAAAGAATGGATTTGAAGTCACGTATCTTACACCGAATCCTGATGGATTATTGAATATAACACAACTTGAAGCAGCGATTAGACCTGACACCATTTTAGTGTCTGTGATGCAAGTAAATAATGAAATTGGTGTGATACAAGATATCGAGTCGATTGGTCATTGCTTAAAAGAGCGGGGTATTATTTTTCATGTAGATGCTGCACAAAGTGTTGGACGTTTAAAGCTTAATTTGAATGCTTCACCCGTGGATTTAATGTCTTTTTCGGCTCACAAGGCGTATGGACCTAAAGGTATTGGTGCTTTGTATGTGCGTCAAAAACCGCGTATTCGGATTTTACCGCAGAGCTTTGGTGGAGGACATGAAGGAGGACTTCGTCCAGGTACTTTGCCGACCCATCAAATTATGGGTATGGGAGCTGCATTTGAACTAGCGGAATCCTTGCGAGAAGAAGAGCAAGCACGTATTTTAAAGTTGCGTACGCGCTTTTTAGACGAGACTAAAAATTTCCCTCATATTTCTGTGAATGGATGTTTGGTTGAACGTATAGCAGGCAATTTAAATTTGTGCTTTAAAGGAACTTCGAATACGGAATTACTGGTACGTTTTCATGAATTAGCATTATCCGCTACGTCTGCATGTAATTCGTCTCAAGATGCAGGGTCACATGTATTACGTGCTTTAGGGTTATCTGATGTAGATGCGGATAGTTCTCTGCGACTTTCAATCGGTCGTTTTACAACAGAGGCTGATATTGATCGCGCAATCGCTTTACTTAAACAGTAGTGCATTGTTGCTCATAAGCGCATTGGTTTGATGATGACTTGCTTATATTATAATGAGGGTTTTAAGTTCCAATAGTCCACATGCCAGGTACTATCGATATAACTAAAAGCAGATAAAGCACCGGTTTTGAGTTTGATAGCATGATTTTCGCAAAATGCCTCAAAGTTACCAGTTAAATAGGGTGCAAAGCGGGCTATACCATTGCTTGTGACGACAAATACGGTTTGATCAGTATGTTTCTTTTGAATCATTGCACCAAAATCAAGCCAATTTTGAATAATGGCCTCTGGGTCGACTTGCCAGCCAGGTGGCATTTTCGCATCTTTGTTCCAGGCATCGATAGCTACTTGACCTATGCGCGCTATTACTTCTTCTTCTGTTTTATTTTCATCTGGACCGTAATCAATTTCGTTAAAGCATGAAAGGGGTGTAATAGGCATTTTTTTAAGCGCGTGTTCTGCAGTTTGCTTTGTACGTTTTAATTCTGAACTGTAAATCACATCTGGATTGATTTGATTGGCTTGAAAGTATTGGCCAATTAAAATGGCTTGGTTAACCCCTGATTGTACTAAAGGGATATCTGTACGTGCTCCAACGCGGGTTGGTGTATCTCCTGGTCCAAAGGTATTACCATGGCGTGCAATAATGAGCTGGGTTGTCATACGTTTACCTCATTTTTATCTGCTAAAAGTTCACCGTGTGCTGCAATTAAAGCCTCGGCGCGTTCAATGTCTTCCGGGCTATCAATGCCTGATAGGGTTGGACGATTTGAAGTGACTTTAACGCAACGAATGGTATGGCCTTGCTCAAGAACACGTAGTTGTTCTAAGCCTTCGAGTTGTTCATAGTGACTGGGTTCCCATGTAACGTATTGCTCGAGTAATTGTCGTGAATAGCCGTAGAGTCCAATATGACGAAATACAGGAGATAGGGTTGAAGTCAGGCGAAATTCAGCTTCTTTACGAATGGCGGGGATAATATTTTTTGAAAACCAAACAGCATTATTGTGTTTATCTAAAATGGCACAGGTTCCACTAAATGGGGTGGTTTGCTTATTGTGACGAAGCTTGTCTAAATCATCCCAGTTAAGCTGTGTGACAGGCGTTAGCATTGAAACACTGGGGTCGCCTTCTATTTCATTTAAGAGTGCCGTAATAAAAGCTGGTGGCATCAGGGGCACATCCCCTTGAAGATTAATGATAAAATCAGGGCTTGACTGAAGCGCATGTATTGCAGCAAGGGCGCGGTCGGTCCCTGTTTCGCACTCAATAGGTGTCATGACAGATGGTACAGCGAGTTTATCGCAATGTTCTGAAATACGCATATCATCAGTTGCAACGACGAGTTCGATGTTTTCTTTTGTTTGCATAGCAGTTTTTGCAATATCAACCACGCGGCTTAGCATTGACGCACCTGCAATTTTTGCAAGCGGTTTACCCGGAAAGCGGGTTGAGCCAAAGCGTGCAGGAATAACAATAAGTGTTTTCATCTGGAAGAGACCTCTTGTAGTTGGGTTTGTTCATGTTTTAGTAACCATGCTTTGCGTTCGATACCTGCTGCATAACCGCCAAGTGTTTTATCTGTACGAATAACGCGATGACAGGGGACTACAATAGCAAATGAATTATTGGCATTGGCGTTGGCAACAGCTCTAATGGCTTTTGAGTGTTCAAGCATGTTTGCTTGTTTGGCATAGCTTCGCGTTTCGCCGTAAGGAATATTACATAAAGTAAGCCATACCTTTTGTTGAAAGGATGTACCTCGGAAAGTAATAGAGGTATTAAAGGTCTTCAATTGGCCTTTGAAATAAGCATCAAGCTCATGTTGAATGGATATGAGTGGTGGTGTAAGACTCGATGTGAGTTCAGATATTTTTTTTTGATGGAGTAGTTTTTGAATATGAAGGTTTAAATTTTTTCGTTCAATAAACTCTAAAAGGTACAGTGTATTGTCATCAGCGATGGCAAGCATGTCCCCAAGTGGTGTTTTTATGGTCGTTTTTTTAAGCATCCGGCTATACTAATGACTTTACCTACCTCTTGGCAAGGTGTGTATGGTTTGTTATGTTACTTTTTAGGATCCCAAGGACGATGAGTAATTTATGGAACGAGAAGATCGGTTGTTTCTGCTAGGATTGGTGTCATTGGTTTTTAGTCTTTTCTTATTTCCATTTGTGGTGTACTTATTTCCTGCCGTTTGGCTAGGATGGGAATATCGTATTCCAAGTTTTGTTGTAGACATTAGTTTATGGATTCAAATTGCGTTTGATACCTCATATGCAAAGGCTTTTCTGTGGTTTTTTAGATTGACTTTTTTTGCGGCAATTATATTTGGCGTGATTGCTTATTTATCTTCTCATCATATTACCAAACTTCAAGCTGAGGCAGCTGAGGCAGCTGAGGCAGCTGAGGCAGCTGAGGCAACTGAGGCAGCTGAGGTGGCTGAGACAAGTGAGGTAATTGAAGCAGCTGAGGCAGCTGAGAAAGAAGCATTGGTAAAGGCTGCTTCAAAGTATTCAAAGATTAAAGGAAGTAGTAAAGAGTCCGTCATTTTTTTTCTTAAAATGGTTGTGATTATTGGACTTGTGTTTATCGCTGCAGATATGATTCAATGGGCGATTTCTTTTTCACCAGCTCCCCAGTAGGAGAAGTACATGGGCTTTTTAAAGCGATTAAAAATTAAACGATTAATTAAAAAGCTTGTTGTATTAAAGCAAGCACGTGAACATAATCAACCAACAGACGAAGCGATTCGTACCGAAAAAGCAGGTTATCATCAGCTTGCAGGTATCTATGCTAAGTTATACGGTAAGAAAAAATGGCCTTTTGCGCGAGAAAGGATGCTTGCCTGTTATCGTGCAGCATCTATGTTACATGATTCAAAAGCACAATATTTGTTAGGAAAAGCATTGCTTGATGAAGCAAAAATGCGAGAAGAGCTTGAGTCAGGTCATGTCTTTGCTTCTCAAAGCAATGAACGCACTATGACGCATTTGTATGAAGAGGCACATGCTTATTTGAGTGCAGCTGAGGGCTTGAAACATGTAGAGGCAAGGCGCCTGCATGGGCTTTGTTATATTAATGCTTGGGGTGTTCCTGAAGATAAAGAGCATGGTTTTAAATTAGTAGTTGAAAGCATTGAGCTTGAAAACAGTTGGGATAAGGTGCCACAGATTTTTGCATCTATTGGTTTGAACAAGCCTGAGTTTTTCTCAGCATTGACCCAAATGCGATCTGCAAAATAACGCCGATGAGTTAAAACACTTGTTAAGCATTATTTAAAGGAGTAGAACCTGTCCCAGAAGAGGCTAATAGACCCCAAGCATAGGCGCAATCGTTTTTCCAAAAAATAGTACAATGAATCCTGCTAAACATAAAAAAGGTCCAAAAGGAATGGGTGTTTCTTTGGATTTTTTAGTGGCTTTTAAATAAATAATACCAGCGATTGCTCCCATAAGAGATGCCATGAGTAAGAGTAGTGGCAGAAGCATCCATCCAAACCAGGCACCAAAAGCTGCAAGCAGTTTAAAGTCTCCGTTTCCCATTCCAATTTTTCCGGTGCAATAATAAAAGAGTTTCATGACAAGCCAGAGTGCTAAATAGCCTGATACGGCTCCTAAGACGGCATCAGGTAATGGTGTAAACAGATGTCCTATATTGGCAAGTAGGCCAAGCCATAATAAGCCTAAGGTTAAGCTATCAGGTAGTAGCTGGTGTTGTAGGTCAATGACAGTCAGAGAAAGTAACATCCAAATAAAAAGAAGTGCAAAAATGAGGGTTAGATTAAAGCCAAAATAAAGGCCTGCAATGAGAGAAAGGATAAAGCAGAGGCTTTCAATCAGTGGATACTGCCAACTGATTGATTTTTTACACAGTGAGCAGCGGCCTTTGAGTAAGATAAAGCTTAGAATAGGAATGTTATGCCAAAAAGGAATAACTTTTCTACAATGAGGACATGAAGAGCGAGGGTAAGCTAAATTAAAGATAGATGTTTTGGATTGATGCGTTTTTTGGGGGTTTAAAAGCGCTTCGCATTCAGTGCGCCATTCAGCCTTGATCATACGAGGTAGGCGATAAATAACCACGTTTAAGAAACTACCAATAAGAAGCGCACCTATTCCAAGAAAAATAAGGTATAAGCTGTATGTTGTCATGAGACAATGGCTCCGAGTTGGAAGATAGGCAAATAGAGGGTGATAATAAGGCCACCCACCCAAAGACCTAATACTGCCATGAGAATAGGCTCAAATAAACTGCTCTGTATTTCTAATTTGTGTTTTAAGGCCTCGTTTTGTTGGAGGGCTAGGTGTTTGAGCATGTGATTGAGTTGACCTGATGCTTCCCCTATACCAACGATTTGGATCATGATATTAGGGAATAAACCGGTGGTTTGGAGTGTGTGTTGCAGGGGGTGGCCTTCGGTGATTGCTGTTTGTATGGTTAGCATCGCCTTTGCATAGCATAAATTGTTGGTGATATTTGCAGAGGTTTTGAGTGCTTCAACAAGAGGCAGGCCTGCAGATAAAAGAATAGATAGCGTTTGTGTTAAACGCGCTAAGATAATTTCAGTAAGGGTTATGCCAATCACCGGTAATTTGAGGATTAAAGTGTCAATTTTAAGAGCTGTAATATGTGATTTTTGATAAATATAGCGTAAAGCGTATAGGCTTATTACTCCCAAAAAAAGGATACTTAAGCCATAGGTTTTAATCAGTTTAGAACAGGTTATAAGGCACTGTGTTGCGGTAGGCAAATGAGCGTTAAAGCTTGTAAATAGGAGTTGAAACTGCGGGACGACAAATAAGAGTAATCCAATGGTCACAATACAGGCGATACTAAAAATGGCAATAGGATAAGCAAGGCTTTTTCGAATGTTTCTGCTTAACGTTTCGCGCGCTTCACGGTGGTTTGAGAGTTGTTCTAATAAGGTGGTTAGTGTACCTGATATTTCGCCTGCTTGGATAATATGACAAAAGAGGGGATTAAAATATTGGGGATGCTTTCGAAAGGCATCGGCAAGCGGCAAACCGCTTTGGATGTCTGCTTGAATGGTGGTGAGAAGGTGTCTCATACGAGGGTTTTCTTCACTATGCTTTAACAGTTCAAAGGCTTGCAGTAATGGGATTTGGGAATGTAAGAGGGTTGCAAGACGTCGGGTTAAGTGTGTGATATCACGTGATTTAATGCGCATATTTTTTAAAGCGCTCAAAAATCCTTGTGCCTGCTTTATTTTTTGAGTTTGAATGCCTTGTTGATGAAGCACAATTTTTGCAAGGGTTAGGGTTTTTGCGTCAAGGCGCCCGTGAACCGTTTGACCTGTACGATTCACGCCAACCCAGCGATACTGATGATAACCATCCATGGTAAATGTCCATTTTTTAAATTGACTAGCTAATATCGCGTCGTTTTTCACCGGTGTATAATTGACGAGGTCGACCAATTCTTGCGTGAGATGCGGTCATTTCCATCCAGTGCGATATCCAGCCAACGGTTCTTGCGAGTGCAAAAATAACAGTAAACATATTCGTTGGAATACCAATGGCACTTAGGGTTAAGCCAGAATAGAAATCAACGTTTGGATAAAGTTTTTTCTCGACAAAATACTCATCTTCAAGTGCAATGCGTTCAAGTTCCATGGCTAATTTAAAGAGGGGCTCATCTTGTGCGCCAACGGCTTTCAAGACTTTATGGCATGTATCACGCATGACTTTTGCACGTGGATCGTAGCTTTTATAAACGCGATGACCAAAGCCCATCAGTCTAAAGGGGTCGTTTTTGTCTTTAGCGCGTTTAATATATTCTTTGATATTGCTGACATCACCAATTTGACGGAGCATATTCAAGCAAGCTTCGTTAGCGCCCCCATGTGCAGGTCCCCAAAGTGCGCCAATGCCTGCAGAAATACAAGCGTAAGGATTAGCACCTGTTGAGCCAGCAAGGCGAACGGTAGAAGTTGATGCATTTTGTTCGTGGTCCGCATGCAAGGTAAAAATGGTATCCATGGCTTCAACTAAAATGGGGTCTGGTGCTTTTTCTTCTGAAGGTACGCCAAACATCATATGCAAAAAGTTTTCAGCATAAGACATATGATTTTGGGGATACATGTAAGGCTGACCAATAGAGTACTTATAACTCATTGCAGCAAGGGTCGGCATTTTCGCCATGAGCCGAATGGCAGAGGTATAGCGGTCGGCTGCATCAGCAAGGTTGGTAGAGTCATGATAAAAGGCAGACAATGCACCAACGATACCCACCATAATAGCCATGGGGTGTGCGTCACGTCTAAAGCCATTTAAAAACTGATACATTTGTTGGTGTACCATGGTGTGGTTATTAATTAAGCTTTTAAAATGGGTATCTTCTGTTTGTGTTGGCAGTTCGCCATTGAGTAGTAAGTAACATACTTCTAAGAAATCTTTTTTCTTGGCGAGTTGTTCTATAGGATATCCGCGATACAGTAAAATGCCGTTAGTGCCATCAATGTAGGTAATTTTAGATTCACAAGAAGCTGTCGATACAAATCCTGGATCAAAGGTAAACATACCTAATGCGCCACTTAAAGGATTAATGTCAATGACCTCATTGCCAAGTGTTGGGGTATAAATAGAGAGTTCAACAGGCTCATGGCCCTCGACAATAAGCTGAGCTTTTTTCTGTGTCATGGATGCTCCTAGGTGTAGCCTTAGTAGGGCTTTTTTAGATTAGAGATTGCTCAGCGCACTATATTAAAATGCGGGGTTACAGTCAAACAGGCGCTTACACAGGGCAAACGCATCTTAAATTACTTGCCTAATAATAGTTTCTCTGAAATCGTCCTCCAAAGCAGCCATAAATCGTTTACGTTTCATACTGGCCTTTCTTGATGTGTCATTTTTAATTAAATTCAACGCAATATGCCGCA
>JAHZKF010000024.1 GCA_022600575.1 Gammaproteobacteria bacterium
ATTGAGCGTCATAAAACCACTATGCTCTCGAGAATCACGGATAATTTTCAGCGCTTGGTATTCACATGAATTATTCATAGAAAGTACTCCCCCTCCCTCAGCAGGAAAATACATTAAAACACAGTGTTTACTGCAGGGAGAGGGAGCATTCCAAGTGTTTTAAATACCCTCATGTCTTTGCATTCCCTCAAGATTTAAATTGCCTTTCAACCTTTAAAGGCAATTATGATCTCGCAACTTCATTGGCAATGGGTATAGAGGATGATTCCAAAATATCAGTATTATTTATAGTGCTAAATGCTCCGATCTTTATTCAGTTAAGTAGATCTGTTTTTAGGGAGCACCTACAAGATCCTAAAAACCTGTTTCACTTAAGTTCACTTCCGCCTGTGTGCCGCGGCTTGGCCTGAGGTTCAGGTTCCCGCAAGTTCTGCGATGCTTCTTTCATGCGATTTGTGCTCTGCACATCCCCCGGTGTGGGTTGCTTAAAAATAGATTGTGAAAGTGTGTTATCGGTGTAAACCCGTCCATATAGTGATTTACCAACCAGCGTCAGGATTTTCGAGAATACATTTACACCAGACATAAACTCAGCGATAGCAGGCATGCTATTGGCATAATATGCTTCTGTTGCAAACTTCGAATTTTGAGCAATGGATTTGAGCTGAACCAATAAGGCATCGAACATTTCCTGTGGTGGTTTATCCTCGTTCGACCAGTTCGTCATATACTCATTTAAATTTTTCGAAAACGCTTGCACCTCTTCTAGCATCTCATGATTTTTATCGTTCATTATGACTTGATTCAGCTGGTTCAGATGTACTCGAAACTGACCGACAAGCACATTCATAGAGAAAAATGCGTCAGCTTCTGGATGCACATATTTTACACTAGACTCCCGCATAGCCTCTGTTGGTACAAATCCACTCTTTATCAAAATTTTCATCATATCAAAATTGCCATCTTGATACGCATCCAAGAATAGCTTCTCATCGGGAAGTACACCCACCTTGAGGGCTGACTCAAGCGCTTCAACCTCTTGCTTCAGCTCATCATAGGATTTCACAAGCGTTTTACGTGCATTTAGAATCTGTTGCGCTAAGAACTTTTGATACGCACAAAGGCTACCCACCTGCTCTTGACTTTCAACATCAAGTCGTCCCGTTATGGAACGGACACGGCACATAGCGCTTTTTACTGTTTTTGTGACAAATGCAGGATAATATCCGTCGTCGTAGTCTTCGCCTATTGAATATTCGCCCATTGCAATCCGCTCGTCTGCTTGTTCTTGTTTGACTTGTTGAAGCTCATCATTAGACAAATCGAGCATCTGCCCTCTAAGCTCTAATGAAACCAGTACAACACCAGTTCGACCAATGCCAGCAGTACAGTGGATAGCAACTTTTTGACCTTGAAATGCTGCATCCCTGACACTCAAGAAAATTTCATCCAATAGCGGGCAATGAAGCTCTTCAAAGTCCGTAACAGGCTTTAAAATGACTTTCAAATTCGGACTCGGTTGGTCTATGGTACGCTCAGTATCTAGTGCGATAAGCGTGTGGAACCATCTGTTCGTCAAGTAAGTGCCAACAGCTTGGAGATTCCCCCCACTATCTCTTTTATAGAGGTGTTTAGGCGCAGCAAGCCCTGCAACTGTAATCTGCATACCTGCGAGTTGATAGTCCACCGTGGTAAATTCGTATGGTTTTTTTTCCATATATTCAGCCAAAAAGCCTGTTTTCGATATGTTACCCATGACTAAGTATAGACATTGAGGATCCGTTGATCAAAAGCATCTTCTTGCATGCGCCACACAGACAACATGGATGATGCCTTCTTTTTTACCGAGTGCCTTGTATGCTGAGTAACAATCAGCATGTAAGTAGCCTTGAAAGTCTTCGGAAAATTCGCTTGCCACCTGATTACGCCTGGTAGGATGATATTGGTAAACAAAACTGCGTTTGTCAGGCAGTTTACCGAGCGCTTACGATAGTTTGAAACATTAACCGCTGCAACAGCAACGGATGGCAATGCATTCAAAACAGTTACTTTTGATAAAAGCCCACCCGCACAACTCACCGGTTTATCAGGTGGTTGGGTTTATAAAAATAGCTTGTAAAATCAATAAATAATTGTTTACTATCTTTTACAAGCCTCATATTTTAGCTGTGAATTTTTGCACATGCCCCAATCCAAAACTTACAAAAATGCACTAACTAACCAAGACATACTAACTCACAAAAACATGCTTCTGGCAGAGATCGCCTTAACACTCAAAAATTATGACTTAGCCCTCCGCTTATTAACACGTCTCAGCGAAGATGAGGCATTAAAAAAAGACATCTATCTTTATTCGAGCGTCTTATTTAGTCTCGGAATATGTCACTGTGCTCATGAGCGTTATGATTTAGCGTACGTTCAATTTATGAAAGCAAACACAGTATGGCCAACCGCAACCTGGGCGCCGTTTGCCAGTTTTAATGCAGCCACCTGTATTGAAGGTTTGGAAGGCCCAGAACTTGCATTAGAACAATTCCGTAAAAACGCAAAAGCACATAAAAGCACAGACCATTGGCTCAGTATGGCATATCACGCCTATCACTTAAAAACAGTGCGTGAACAAGCGCGAGAAAAAGAACTTGAACGAGCAAAAAGCATTATAGAAATAATGCCTGCTCGAGAAAAGGAACTGACAAAAACTGCACATGAAAATGCGATAGCCGTAGCCCTTCGAACATCACTCTATTATTTAAACCGTGCTTTCAAGTTTAATCCTAACGATACGATTGTGCTTCAATTCATTGTAAGCCTACAGCAAGAAATGGATGAGCGTGGCATTACAGGATGGACAAGAAATGACGAGGCATTTTACAATCTTACCGAGTATTTCAGAAAAACAAAACAGCCGCATAAAGCCCGAAAAATTTACCATGACTGGTTTGAAGCCATCGAAAGAAAACGCCTGGCCGAAGGAAAAAAAGTCACCATGTTATACCTTTTAACATTAGAGGCTGAGTGCTATGACGAAATGGGACAACCTTTATTAGCACTAGAGGTGCTGCGAAGGCAAGCCGGTTTATTCAGTACAGTAGACAAGTCACGTTTGGACGCCATTCAAAAAAAACAAGACGCACTTAACGCTGCTAGACTCGATAAAATACATGTAGCTTTAAAACCGATGGATGACAAAAAACAGTATGTCAGTCAAACTATGCGTGACTCCATTCAAGCATCATTAACCCAGTGGAACACTCATCCTAGCATTCAATCTAATACCGGCTCTTTACGTTTTTTCACACTAAAGGAATCAAATACAAATGAAACCGATAAATCAATAACGCAGCAGCATCCTCTCCGTCCAAACCTGTCTTGTTTTTTTTAACTTAATTGCCTAAAAATTAAAAAAACCTAGATCTGCCTAGCCAAAACTGCTCAAATAATACGGCAACAAAGCCGCTATCAATTGTAAAGTGAGAATAAATATGTCAGATCAATTTATTAAATCAAAGGCTGCTATTGCTTGGGGGCCTAAACAGCCTCTATCTATCGAAGAAATAGACGTCATGCTACCGCGCAGGGGGGAAGTATTAGTTAAAGTCATTGCATCCGGTGTCTGTCATACCGATGCCTTTACCTTATCAGGAAATGATCCAGAAGGTATTTTTCCTGTTATTTTAGGCCACGAAGGCGGCGGCATCGTTGAACAAGTTGGTGAAGGTGTTACGAGCGTACAAATTGGCGACCATGTGATTCCTCTCTATACACCTGAATGTGGTAAGTGTAAATTCTGTCTATCGGGTAAAACAAACCTATGTCAAAAAATTCGTGAAACACAAGGCAGGGGCCTCATGCCTGATGGCACCACCCGCTTTTACAAAGATGGCCAGCCCATCTTCCACTATATGGGGTGCTCAACGTTCTCTGAATACACAGTATTGCCAGACATTTCTCTGGCTAAAGTAAGTAAAGAAGCGCCTTTAGAAGAGATTTGTCTACTGGGTTGTGGCGTTACCACAGGTATGGGTGCGGTCATGAACACAGCCAAAGTTGAAGAAGGTGCTACCATTGCCATCTTTGGGCTTGGCGGTATTGGTCTTTCGGTTGTTATCGGCGCAACAATGGCTAAAGCGAGTCGTATTATCGCTATCGATATTAACGAAAATAAATTTGAGCTAGCTAAAAAATTAGGGGCAACTGATTTTATTAACCCTGAAAAGCATGACAAATCCATTCAGGACATCATCATTGAATTAACAGATGGCGGTGTTGATTACTCATTTGAGTGTATTGGTAACGTGAATTTAATGCGTTCTGCATTAGAGTGTTGTCATAAAGGTTGGGGTGAGTCGATTGTAATTGGTGTTGCTGGAGCAGGACAAGAAATCTCAACCCGCCCATTCCAATTAGTCACTGGCCGTGTATGGCGCGGTTCTGCATTCGGTGGTGTTAAAGGTCGCACAGAGTTGCCACATTACGTCGAACGTTACTTACAGGGTGAATTCAAGTTGAGTGACTTTATTACGCATACGATGGCTCTAAAAGACATTAACAAATCATTTGAACTGATGCATCAAGGTGAAAGTATTCGTAGCGTCATTCATTTTGACAAGTCATCATTTAAGGGCCAACAATGACCGTTAACATTTTAACCGAGAACAAAAGCTTTGGGGGATGGCATAAACAATATAGCCATCACTCTAAAACATTAAACTGCGATATGCGGTTTGCTATCTACCTACCGCCACAAGTATCAGATGGAAAAAAAGTTCCGGTGCTGTACTGGCTTTCGGGTCTCACCTGCACCGATGAAAATTTCATGCAAAAGGCAGGTGCCCTGCGTATTGCCGCTGAATTGGGCATTGCAATTGTAGCACCCGATACCAGTCCCCGTGGTGAAGGGGTAGCTGACCATGAAGGTTATGATTTGGGCCTAGGTGCAGGTTTTTACATCAATGCCACCGAAGCGCCTTGGAACCAGCATTATCAAATGTACGATTATGTGGTTCACGAACTGCCAAAGCTCATCGAGTCAATCTTTTCAGTATCAGAGAAGCGAGCCATTGCTGGACATTCGATGGGTGGACATGGGGCATTGACCATTGCCATGCTCAATCCAGAGCATTACAGCTCAATGTCAGCATTTAGTCCCATTAGCAATCCGATGGATTGTCCCTGGGGGAAAAAAGCATTTACTGCTTATCTCGGCAAAAATAAAACAACCTGGCGTAACCATGATGCCAGCGAACTCATGCGACAAGCAAAACAGTTTGTCCCAGCTAAAGTTGATCAAGGTACGTCTGATAATTTTATGGCAACGCAGTTAAAACCAGAGGCCTTAGAAGCTGCCGCAAAAGTCAGTGGCTATCCATTAGAATTTTGCCTTCACAAAGACTATGACCATAGCTACTACTTTATCGCGAGCTTTATTGAAGAACATCTGCGCTTTCATGAAGCGTACTTGAACAAATAGCCACGAGTTACGGGGTCCGTAGCTCCACCCCCGTAACTCAATAAGCGTACTAAGCAAAGTTACCCAACCACTTTAAACCAAAATACAAGCCTTGAAATGCAAGGTCTCCATTGCCTGTTCCCGTTTCATTTAGTACCGAAAAGTAATTGAACCACATCCATCCCGCATCAAAATTCAATACTCCTTCAGAAAGAGAATGTGAATAGTTAAGCCCAAGCTTCATATCTATTTCAGGCAGAACTTGATTGCTTGTTTCACGTAAACGACCCGAAACAAATGGGCTTGTTATGCTTCTATTCGCTTTGCTTGCGCCAGCTAAAAGTCCAACTGCAGAATTTGCATATAATTTAAAACCATTCATCCATATATTTGGTAATTTATAATCTAAATCAACACCTACTCGAGGACCAAAACCATTAAATCCAGCTTCATTCTGCCCAACAATCAAACCTGTTCCAGACTGAATTAAAGGAGCTGGAATATTAAACTGCGCTGAGTAAGATCTTACACTATGTAGACGTGCATACTGCACACCTGCATGAATACGCATCCTATTCATACCTCTACCCAACTCGATGGCTTGTCCTAACTCAAAATTTGCAGCAGTCCAACTAGTTGTCAACGTTGTTTTTCTTGAACCACCTGCAGGAAGTATATTATTTTCTTTATCAGTATGATCTAAGTAATACCAATTTAAATTAAGATCTTTTCCTGTATTAAAATAATAAGAGCCTTCTAGAAAGAGTCCCCAACCATATCCAGGTGGAATACCAAATGTTTGACTATTTTCACCTGATGGAGCTGTGATGGTCCGTTCGTTTATCCACACATCATTACTATAAGCGGGTTGAAGATATAACGCTTGACCTCCAATATCCCAAGCATTTTCTTCACAGGGAATACTTATATTTTCTGTATTACCTACAGGCCCCGTAGTCCCTGAAAAAGATGTGCTTGCATATAAAAAAACAGTTGTTGATATAATGCTTTTAAGTTTATTCCCCTTCATTTCTTTCCTTCTTTTTTAGAGTCTACCTTCGTTTTAAGTTATCTTACGCCCGTAATCTCGTACTCTTTACACAACACACAGTGCTAAAAACAATTACACAGATGCTTCCGCTTCTTTCGGGTATTTTTTAGGTTGAAACTTTTCTTGCCAGGTTTGTAACATCACATAAAATGCAGGTACAAAAACAACAGCAAGGCAAGTCGAGGCAAGCATTCCGCTGCTCACGGCAATTCCAATAGAACGCCTTGCATTAGCCCCTGCTCCACTCGCAAATACAAGTGGCATCATCCCTAAAATAAAAGCAAAAGATGTCATCAAAATAGGACGGAACCTTCTTGTAGCCCCAATCAGTGCTGCATCAATAATTGATTTACCATGAAACTCTCGCTCTTCTCTTGCCACTTCAACAATCAAAATCGCATTCTTTGCCGCGAGTGCTATTAATAGCAAAATACCAATTTGCGTGTACATATTATTTGAAATTTTTAAGATGAGTAGTACCGAAACAGTCCCAACAAGCGCTAAGGGCACACTAAAAATAACTGAAAGTGACGTAATCCAATTTTCATATTGACCGGCCAGAATCAAATAAACCAGTATCAGTGAGAGCATAAAAATATAATAACTCATATTACCTGCTATTTTTTCCTGATAAGCCGTACCGGTCCACTCAAATGACATCCCTTTAGGCAAAATCTGTTTACTTAATTTTTCTAATACATCGATGGCCTGCCCCGAACTATAGCCTTCAGTCGCCATACCATAGATGTTGCTTGAGGGATATAAATTATAAAGCGAAATAATCGAGGGGCCGACTGCCGGATACATATCCGTTAAGGTACCAAGGGGTACCATTTCACCTTTATTGTTTCGCACATGATAATTTCGCACATCATCTACAGTCATTCTTGAGTCGGCATCCGCTTGTACATACACTTGAAATACTTGACCATATTTTGCAAAAAGATTCACAAAAGAAGATCCTAAATACGTTTCTAATGCACTGGTTGCATCCCCTATATTAACGCCCAAAGACTCAGCTTTTTGTGTATCAATTGGTGCTAACAGTTGCGGTGCACTGGCCCTAAAAGAGGTCATCAAATTTTCAAGTTCTGGTTGTTTTTCTGCATACTTCAATAATTCGTCGGTTGCATTTTGTAACTTCTGATAATCAAAACTTCCATCCTGCAATTCAACTTGCATCTGAAAACCGCCAGACAAACCAAGCCCCTGAATTGGTGGCGGCACTACAACCAACACCTTTGCATCTAATGTTTTTTTTGCAATACGATTTAATTTTTCATAAAGCGTTTTTAAATCTCCATTTTTTCCACGTTTGGACCAATCTTTAAAAACAATATATATCGTACCGCCGTTTGAAAGTGTCGCATTATTATCAAGCAATGAAATGCCATCAATACCAATGATATTTTCAACAGCTTCAATCTCGGCAACCTCATTTGTTAATTTTTTAAGAAGCGATTTAGTCCGTGCTAAAGATGCACCATCAGGCAATTGAACATTAAGCATCATATAGCCTTGATCCTCAATAGGAACAAAACCTGCAGGAATTCGAGTCAGTCCAATAATGGAAAGTAAAATAATGCCTCCTCCAATTAAACAAAATTTTCCACTATGATGAATCATATTTTCAATATAATGCGTGTAACGCTTTTCTAATGGATAATAAAAGCTATCAAAAGCACGAAACACAACGTTTTTCTTTTTTTGCGGGTCTATCGGTTTTAACCACATAGCACATTGCGTCGGCTTAAGACTCATTGCATTAATAGCACTAATAAATGCTGTTGCTGCAATCACCAAAGCAAACTGTGCGTACATAGCACCTGTTAACCCTGGTATAAAACCTGCAGGCACAAAAACGGCCATTAAAACCAGTGTAATCCCAATAATAGGCCCCATAAGCTCTGACATAGCCAAAATAGATGCTTTTTTAGGTGAGTTTTTTTCCTCTATTTTTTGGGTAACCCCTTCGACAATGACAATCGCATCATCAATCACAATACCGATTGCAAGGACCAGCGCAAATAAGGTGAGTAAATTAATCGAATAACTTAAAATAAGCATGGCAAAAAAAGCACCAATAATAGTCACAGGAACTGTTGTTGCCGGAACCAAAGTGGCTCGTGTATTTTGTAAAAATAATAAAATAACCAATAAAACTAAAAAACCTGCCTCATAAAGTGTGTGATACACCTCATTAATAGATGCATTCACAAACGTTGTGGTGTCAAATGGAGTGGCATATTCAATGCCTGGCGGAAAGCTTTTTTCCATTCTGGCAACCGTTTTTCGTACTTCTTTGGCAACATCTAATGCATTCGAACCAGGTAATTGATAAATACCAATTGCGGCTGTTGGTTTATTGTTTAAGGTAGCAAATTGATTATAACTAGAAGAACCTAACTCAACACGACCTATATCACGAATTCGAATCGTTTTAGCGCTACTACCACTACTACTAGTCGTTACTTTTGCCGTTTGATTCGGGTTTGTTGCATCACTTTTAACAATAATATCCGCAAACTTTCCTGGATCTGCAATTTGACCTGGTACATTCACTGTAAATTGATAAGCTTGTTCCCCTGTACCAGGAGGTCCTCCAATTTGACCTGCAGAAATTTGTTTATTTTGCTCATTAATCGCATTCAGTACATCACTTGGATTAAGCGAATAAGCATACATTTTTTTAGGGTCAAGCCATACGCGCATCGCATAATTACCTGCACCAAATATAGCAACATTCCCAACGCCTGGCAGGCGTGCAAGCTCATTTTGCATATTAATCGTTGCATAGTTATTTAAAAACAACCCATCAAATTCATTGTTTTTAGCCGTTAACGTCACAAATTGTAATATAGCAGTCGACTTTTTTTGTACCACAACACCTTGTTTTTGAACCGAATCAGGCAGCTGCGCCATAGCAGCTTGTACTCTACTTTGCACGAGTACTTGTGCAAAATTCATGTCTGTCCCAATCTTAAACGTAATAACCAGCGTATAATTACCTCCATTCGTACTTGTAGATTGCATATACAGCATGTCATCAACGCCATTAACTTGCTTTTCTATGGGCAATGCTACTGTCTTAATAAGCGTTTTTGCGTCACCTCCAGGGTAAGTTGTAGTCACTTGAATGGTCGGGGGCACAATTTCTGGATACTGTGCAACCGGTAATACTTTCATTGCGATTAAGCCCAAAAAGACAATCACAATCGCGATTACATTTGATAATACTGGACGCTCAATAAAAAACTTAGAAATCATTTTGTCTTCTTCTCATCAAATATTGGATGAACTAAATTACCTTCTGATGCACTCTGTAAGCCTTTTACAATGACGTTATCAGTTAATTCAATACCACTTGATATGGCATGCATACCATTTTCAAGTGGTCCTAAAACAACACGTTTTAAGACAACACGGTTATCTTTATCAACCAATAAAAGATAAGGTCCTACTTGGTCATATTGAAGGGCTGTATCAGGTACGGTAAGTCTCGGTATGGCAGACTCAATCGCTATTTTTATTTGTACAAATAAACCGGGCAATAAAACGGTTTCTTCATTCGGTAGTAACGCTCTAAATTCTAACGTTCCGGTAGAGGCATTAAGTCCTGTGTTAATAAAATCAAGCTTACCTTTAAACTTATAATCTTTACCTGTAGGGAGTGTAATCTCAACAGGCACTTGACGGATGACCTTTTCATCAATGTCTTGCTCTCTTATAGAAGCTCTTAAAATAATTAAATCAATTTCATTTAAATTAAAATAAACATAGATGGGATTGATTTGTTCAATCGTCGCTAAAATGGTCGCCATTCCATGACCGACTAAATTCGCTTTATCAATTAAGTGCCTTCCAATACGACCGTCAAATGGTGCTTTAACTATTGTATAATCATAATTAATTTGCGCTGTTACCAAGTTTTCTTTGGCTTTTTCAACCTCAGCGGTCGATGCTGCACTTTTAGCAAGCCATTTTTGAACATTACTCTGTGACGTCGCATTTTGCTTATACATTTTTTTCTGGCGGGCATATTCCAAAACGTCATAAGTATGTATTGCTTTTTGCGCGGCAAGTTCTGCTTCTGCCTCTTTCAGTTTTGCAATATAAGGTTCAGGTTCAATTACAAATAATGTTTTTCCTTTTACAACAGTCGTACCATCAATAAAGTTAATTTCATCTAAATAACCCTCTACACGTGCGACCAAATCAACAGAGTTAAATGCAACCGTGTTACCCGTTTGACTCACATACTCCGACATCGATTTCGAAACAGGATGACTCACTTGAACAGTAGGCAATGGAATTTTAACGGTTCGATACTTTCCATTGTAATAATTAATAATATTAACAATTAATAATATTATCAGGATGAAGCGTGTAATCAGTTTGAACTTTTCTGCTTTGCTTAAATGCATTGTTATCACCAGTTCGGTAAATAAAGTGTTTTAAATTGATCTTGTTTTGTTTTGGGTACTTCATGATTTTTTTGTATCAACAAATTGCCCCAATTGGTTCTTTTCGCCATTTCTTGCTTAATATTCTCAGGTATAAAATCATTATTACTTCGAATTTGCCAACCGCCCCCAAGCGCACGATACAAGCCAACTAGGGCCTTCGGTAATTCAGCTTGTGCATTCACTAAAGACGTTTGTGTATATAACTGTTGTTGCTGCGCATACAGTACCGATGTATAACCTGTTTCGCCCTCTCGGTATTGAATCAATGTCAGTTCAGTTGCTTTCATTGCGGCGCGCACAGCTTCTTCATAATGTCTTACCGCCTTTTTCATTTCGATATAGCGTGTCATGCTATCTTGAACCTCTTGTTGAGCCTTCAAAATAACATTCATGTAATCGAGTATTTTTTCTTGGAACAAGGCATCTTGCCCGCGCACCATATTGGTAATTTGACCATAATTAAGGATAGGCCAGGTTAAGCCGGGTCCTGCAATAATATTACGATTTGACCAGTTAAACATTTCAGATAAATTTGCACCGCTAATGGTATTACCTGCAAAATAAAAACTACCGCCAAGGGAAAATGCAGGAAAAAGATCGGCTTTAGTCGCACCAATATTCTCCGACTGCGCCATTGCATCTAAGCGTGCTTGGCTCACATCAGGACGCCTAATCAACATTTCTCGAGGAATACCCACTTCTACTGTATTAGGTGCTTTCGGTATGCCATATTTTTTGTTGAGTAGGCCATCAATATGATTAGGCGTCATCCCTAACAGTACCGCAAGCGCATCTTTTTGTATTTGTAATTGGCTAACAAGTTCTGGCAACATTGCTTTTGTTTCAGCAAGTTGCGTTTTTGCCTCCTCAACATCACGTAGACTCACAGCGCCTGAAGTATAGCGCGCTTCTGTCAGCGCTAAGCTGTTTGTTTGCAACCGAACATTTTGCTCTGTAATCCGAATCAGCGATTCACTGCCTCTGATACCCACATAATGATGTGCGATATCAGATGTGAGTGTCACCAGTGCATTATCGTAAGCTGCAATAGAAGATAAAAAGCCTGCATCACGTGCGCGAATCGAACGGCGAAATTTTCCCCAAAAATCAGTCTCCCAATTGGCAGAAAAACCGAGTAATGCTGCATCAAAACTATTCGGCAACACATCTTGCAAATAAGACCCCCCGATACGATAGGCTAAATAATTGCCATTCATCGTTTGTATTTGGGGATAAAGCCCACCAACCGATTTTGCCAACAGTGAACGTGCCTGTAAAATACGCACACCTGTCATTTGCAGGTTTAAGTTATTGTGATATCCATGATAGATAAGTTGTGTGAGGTTAGGATCGTCAAAAACATCCCACCACTTGTCTTGTTTAAATGTTTTTTCTTTAACAGAGGCGTCTTTTTTAGCCCAATGTTCCGCAACCTTTGTTTTAGGTTCTTTATAGTCAGGACCCACCATACAAGCAGTTAAACATAAGCATGCCAATAAAGCAGATTTTTTTAACATATTATTTAGCAACTTGAGGCTGTCTTTTTTTACCCATACTAACACGTAATTTTTATTTAGTAAGCGTGCAACTCAGAAAGTCTAACAGAAGCTATACATCTCAACGCACCACTAAACCCACATTAAAAAATAAAGTTCGTCTGCGGACCACTAAAACCACTTCCGACTGAGATACAATTTGACAAAGTGCCATCCAAACTACTGACTTCACATCTCCTTACGGTGCTATTTCCGGAGTTAGAGATATAAAGATAGCCATGACTTATTACAAGACCCGTTGGATTAGACAAACCCGTCTCAACATCAGAACAACTTGTCAGCGAACCATCACCGGCATCTACTGTACATTTCCTAATGGTATCAGGCCCATAATTAGCCACATAAATATAACCGTTATTCAGTAGCACTGCTGTTGGAATTGAAAAACCATCCCCAACCGCCCCACAATCAGACAATGTTCCATCAACAAGGCTCACGGTACATTTTCTGATATGTGAGCCCCCTACATTTGCCACATAGATATAACCATTATTAAAAGAAATCCCAATAGGTTGACTAAAACCTGTTCCTACAGCCGCGCATCCCAACAAATCTCCATTCGCACTGTCAATCTCGCACTTACGTACTTGGTGTGCTCCACGATTGGCAAAGTAGAGATACTTATTGGTTAAAGTGGCAATCCCTTCCACATTGCTCAAACTCCCTACATTTTCAGCGCAATTTGAAAGTGACCCATCAGAACCATCATACGTACACTTTATAATATTATCCCCAGCACCACTCTGAGAAATATATGCATAACCACTGCTAATCGTAATACCACGGGGATTGTTAAAACTAAAACCATCCCCCGTCGTCGTACAAACTGGAAGGAGTCCATCCGCATCATTAATAATACACTTTGACACCGTACTATTATTATTATTAGGATTATAAAAATAACGTGTCGCACAAAAATCAGGGGCAGCATCCCAGCTTAATGACTTGGTTTGACTAGATGTACACGTCGTTCCACTGCAACTCATATCAGTAAAATCTTGACAGTTAATACCATCGTTCGATTGATTACTACCGTTTAAAAAGAGCTTCATACAAGCAATATTACCGGTGGCAATACCCAGATTATTAGCAAGCGTATAGGCTGCACTTGAATTAAAATTAACCGTTTGTCCGCTACTAAAAGAAAACCCATCGGCATTATCAACAACTGAAGTTACCCCAAGCAGAGTAGAACATGACACATCACTGTAAAAAAAGGCTTGTAAAAAGCGAACGTTTCCTGAGCCTGTTAATGTCAGTGTTGCGGCACTCGCTCCTAAAAACCTCTCACTTTGTATATTTGTGCTCAATAAAGAGGAAAGTGTGAGTTGCTGTTGCCTGTCCTGTTCATCTAAAGAAGACGCGGCATGAAGTTGTGTTACAACAAGAAAAACAAATAAAATACTTTTTTTTTTAATAATTTAATCATTTTTAACTCATGCCTCCATCATTACTTCCATCCATACTCTCAACCCCACCCTGAACAAGGTCTTTACATAGTGCGAATTTTAAACATAGGAGGATGATAGTTTTCTCGTTTTTTAGCGCTTTCATAGCCACTATCCCTGCTTTCGAACAGCTTTTTATTTTCATTATCTAGCATACGAAAAGCATCATCAGAACAGTCAGTACCTAATACATCATATCAACACCCAATGTGTCAATAAAGTTGATGGGGATTTGTAAAGCACCTAAGCCCGACAAAAAACGCCTTCAAACACACGCTTTGCTGCATTGATTGTTTTTTGAATATCATCTTCGCTATGTGCGCTTGATACAAAGCCAGCCTCAAAACGAGAGGGGGCAAAATAAACACCTTCTGCGAGCATTGCATGATAAAAACGACGAAACATGTCATCATCTGAAGCCGCTACATCGGCTTGATTTTTAATACTCGCATTATCCGTTAAACAAAACCCAAACATGCCGCCTAGTGCTTTGGCTTGCAATGGTATTGCACAGGCACTTGCTGCAGCTTTTAAACCATCAACCAACATTTGTGTTTTTTGAGCCAGTGTTTCATAAAAACCAGGCGCCCTAACTGCTTTAAGTGTTGCAATCCCTGCTGCCATCGCAAGTGGATTACCTGATAACGTACCTGCTTGATACACAGGACCCACAGGGGCTAAATAATCCATAATTGCAGTTTTCCCGCCTAAAGCCCCCACTGGCATGCCACCTCCAATCACTTTACCAAGGGTTGTGATATCAGGGGTTACATCATAAAGTGCTTGCGCGCCCCCAAGCCCCACTCTAAAACCTGTCATCACTTCATCAAAAATTAAAACAGCACCATAACTATCACATAGTTCACGAAGACCTGGTAAAAAATCCGCCGTTGGTAATACAAAGCCCATGTTCCCCGCAACAGGCTCTACAATAATAGCTGCAATATCACTCCCATGTGCCTCAAATAAGGCTTTAGTCTCAGTCAAATCATTAAAATCAGCCACCAAGGTATGTTCTGCTGTACTTGGCAAGATACCAGGAGACGATGGAATACCAAGCGTTAATACGCCTGAACCTGCATTCACCAACAAACTATCGCTATGACCGTGGTAACAACCTTTAAATTTTAAAACTTTGGATTTGTTCGTAAAACCACGTGCAAGCCGAATGGCTGTCATGGTTGCTTCAGTACCCGAATTCACAAAGCGCACTTTTTCAAGAGACGGCATAGAAGCCTTAATGATTTCAGCTAAAGTGGTTTCTGTTGCAGTTGGTGCACCAAAACTCATGCCTTTATGAAGTGCATCGGTTACTGCAGATACAACACTTGCATCACTATGCCCAAGCACCAGTGGGCCCCAGGAGCCTACATAATCAATGTATTGATTGCCATCCACATCAAATACATGCGCACCCACGCCACGTTCAAAAAATAAAGGGGTGCCACCCACACCTTGAAATGCACGTACAGGTGAGTTCACTCCCCCTGGGATCACCTGCTTGGCTGACTTAAATAATTGTTCTGAACGAGAGATTGTCATAAAGATAACGTACATACTAAATAGAAAGTGAGGGCATTATACCCCAGATACAAACTTTCTAAAAATGAAGAGTAGACTTCAGCTCGGCTTCAGAGATTCGTCAGGCTTTGAAGTAGACACTTCTCCACTAGAAGAAAATAGTCCAAGTGTTGACATACCTACACCTGTACAAACAACCCCTGCAGTCAATAACCATGGGTTCAACAAAATAGCCGATGCGACAAGCATGCCAACACCACCTGTAAGCATTAACGCACCCAAACAATTCAAATAAAAGCTATTATCACTGCTGGCAGATGTTTTTGAAGGGCCTGTTTTACCATGCTCGGTTGAATCAGAAGGCTTTATATTTACTGGAGTTACTGGAGTTACTGGAGTTACTGGAGTTACTGGAGTTACTGGAGTTACTGGAGTTACTGGAGTTACTGGAGTTACTGGAGTTACTGGAGTTACTGGAGTTACTGGAGCAACAGGTTGCTTAAAACCAGGTGCTACTACAACTGTCGCTTCCGTCAATGACTTTGTCTGTCCCTCTGCATCCATCACAAGTACAGGTGCACGCAGCTCTGTTTTTTTCCTATTTACGGTCCCGCTCCAGGTGAAATCACCTTGAGGAGGTTCATATCCTCCTGTCATTACATTATAAGTACCCGACTCACCTGTTACTTTATACATGGTGTCTGTACTAGCTCCTTTAACACCATCATCTGTTACCCTCCTACCAATCCAATAATCATTACCAGGGAATGAAAAATGGTCCCATGCTACAAAAGACGTTAATAAGTGTGTCTCAGCCGTTGCACCCTGAGGAAAATCAAGCTGGCTTGTGGTTAAATGTTGTCCACTAGCCACTACTCTAAACTGCATATGTGCTATATTTTCTTCGCTTTTTGTATCTCCGTTATAAGCATCATAATGAACAATATCAATCGCTTTAAGTTTATCCACGTTTTCTAGTAACACAGCTTTTAGCGCTTCTCGAAAGGCAGCTTTGATAACACCTTGAAAATGACCTGCAAAACAACCTGTTCCAATGCCTGGCAAAGTAATCGCTGCTTTTTTACCAGCTTCTTCAGCTTGTGTATTAATATGAATCAATTGCGGTAATAAACGACGCGCATAAAGTGCATTAAGTTTCACTTGATTCAACTGACCATCTACAACCACTTCTTGATAATCAGGAGAAGATGGAATAAGCAATGCCCCTGGTACATAAGCAAGCACACCATCAATAGGTGACTGATGGTTTTTATGATTGCGATGTCCGCCATCATTAAACATTTTAACCTGCATATTAACCGTAATATCACCTAAAAGACTTGCTTCTATTGGGGTCCAATCTGCTTTTGTATGCTCAACTGCCGACTCAGCAAAAATTTGTGGTTTTTTTGTATTAATCAATAACAACAAAAAATCCTCAATAGAAAGTGTATCAAGCGACCCTGCAGCTTGAAGTTCTGCTTTCAAATAAGCACCAGCCTTATCTATACCCTCTTGTTGAAGCTGCTCTTTATACAGTTCTAATTTAGTCAATGTTTCTTGGCAAATTAAAATATCTGAATCAATCATGATATACTGCTCCTAAAAAATAATTTTTGTTTAATTATAGCGCAATTATAAAATGAAAACAACCTCTTCTACTGATGTAATGATTATTGGTGCCGGGGCCGCGGGGCTGATGTGTGCCATTGAAGCTGGCAAACGCGGCAGGCAAGTGCTTGTCCTCGATTCTGCCAATAAAGTTGGCAAAAAAATCTTAATGTCTGGTGGCGGTCGTTGTAATTTCACTAACTACCATATTGAGCCTGATAGCTATCAGTCTCATAACCCACATTTTTGTAAATCAGCACTCATGCGCTACACCCAATGGGATTTTATTGAGCTGGTTAAAAAACATCAAATTGCCTTTTATGAAAAAACACTCGGCCAACTTTTTTGTGTGAATAAATCCAAAGACATTGTGAATATGTTGCTTGCTGAATGCGAAAAAGCTGGTGTGTCTATTCAACTTAACACCCAAATCAAACACATTAAAAAGCTATCTCGCGAACAGTTCGAAATCAAAACCCAAAATACCACTTATCATTGCCAATCACTGGTCATTGCAACGGGTGGATTGTCTATCCCAACCCTTGGCGCAAGCCCTTTTGCCTATCATGTCGCTGAACAGTTTGGTATTTCTGTTTATCCAACAAGGGCAGGTCTTGTTCCGTTTACACTTAACCCAGAAGACAAACAAAAATTAGCCCCTCTATCAGGTATTGGATTACCCAGCTTAGTTCACAATCAGCGCGCTCAATTTAAAGAAGCCATACTGTTTACGCATAGAGGTTTAAGTGGCCCGGCTATCTTACAGCTTTCATCTTATTGGACCCCTGGTGAGCCGATTACGATTAATTTACTACCAGAACATGATTTACTGGATTATCTTCAAAGAACACGTGTTGAGACCCCTAAAAAACAACTGAATTCCATCTTATCCACTCACTTACCCAAACGTTTAGTTGATGTATTTATCCCTGCAAAATTAGCATCAAAAAAACTTGCCGATTGTTCTAATCAAGACTTAGAGATCATCACTAACCTCATTCAAGCGTGGCAAGTTAAACCAGATGGTACTGAAGGCTATCGCACTGCTGAGGTCACCTTAGGGGGAATTGATTGTGATGCCATCTCCTCTAAAACCATGGAAACACACAATACACCTGGTTTATATTTTATTGGTGAAGCGCTTGATATCACAGGCCTTTTAGGCGGCTATAATTTTCAGTGGGCTTGGTCCTCGGGCTTTGCAGCAGGGCAGGTGGTTTAAGCTTTTCCATGGCACTGTTTAAACTTTTTACCTGACTCACATGGACAAGCTGTATTGCGTGCTACTTTCTCAGGCGCATGCGGCACTTGAACGCCATCCACATAAAACCAACGCCCTGCCTCACATAAAAACGCACTCATTTCATGTATAAAATGCATTCGTCCATCTTCAACAAAACGCGCAATAAATTCAACAGCTCCTGTTCTTCCATCATCACTGGCTTTTAAAACATCTAAATCAATCCAAACAACACGTTGTGCCCAAGCACGTGAATCCGCTACATTAAACCCATTAGCAGCTTTTCCTTGCATGGTTTTTTGTATGTATTCAGTATCACCTTGTGTATAAGCTGTATAACGCGATCGCATCAAGGCTTCGGGTGAACTGGGTATATTTTGATAAGTAAGATACGGCTCGCAACACGCCTGATAAGCACGCTTAGAACCACAAGTACAAAACAGCATAAACACCCCAAGGCAAAAGCCATCTAGTTTTTAACGCAACGGGCGTTAATTTAATCATAACTTAATTTACAAAAGATTGAGCACATACTTTAGGGAACCAAACTATTGAGCTCCCTAACACACCATCACTCTAGATAAAATTTATCTACTCATCAGCAATCGCATAAACACAGCGGTAAATATTCTCTGCCTTCCAGCCGTCCTCGTCATTACGGTCAGGCTCATCGGGCCTCAATACATATGTCTCACTATCAAAACTACTTGGTGCTTCTGTTGAAGTCCAGTAATCCTCATGTTCGATACATTGCCCTATAATAGAACAATTTTTTAATACAGCTCTTAGCTGTTCTAGAGCAGGAAGGAAGGAATATTCGCCATTTAGTAAAGGTCTTTTATAACATTCATCTGCAGGATAATCAGCCTGATACCCAACCTGAACATTAGCATCCACTATCGCTTTTGTATTCTCGAACCCATCTATAACACTCTTAATTGCAATTTTAGCTTTGTGACTCGAAAATCTCATTTTGCTTTGATCAGAAGCATCAACAATCAAATTTAATAAAGGATCTATCGGATCCAAGGATCCGATTTTTGTTGTTGTGCTTCCAATCGGGTAATCATCACCCACACTATACTCTACAACGTCTACAGCCGCTGCTGTGGTATCCCCATCCTCTGATTCAACTGTAGCAGTACCGGATGTAGAACCAAGAAAAATAGACAGTTGAGAAACTGAAACATCTGGTACAACTAAAAGTTGACAAGTAGCTTGGGCTGCCACCTCACCACACGTATTACTCACTGTCTTAACTCGGTCTTCAAACGGTGTGCCTACAAAATTAAGAAAAATATCATGTGCTACAATATTTGTTGAGGTATTTTTAATCCTAAGTATTCTGGTCTCCCCCCTTTAAAAAGAGCCAGAGACGGATTCAGCACTTCTATAGAAGCAACCGTTAATGCATTTGTTAACGTTATATTCAAACTATTAGCAGCAGTAGGTTGATATCCCTGAAATGTGCTCCCGGTATCATATACTTCAGGTCCCGAAATGACATTGCCTTGCAGCTGGCTTCCATTCACTTCAAGCTCCAAAAGACAAGAAGCGCCGCCAGCTAAGGTAAATGGACTCGAACATCTACCCGCCCCTGTTGTTGTTTGCATAATACCTATCACAGGCTTCATCGACAACACATGTGTTTTTGATGATTGATTTGTAACTCTATACCGAACCGTAGCGGTACTGTTCTGAGGCAATGAAAAAGTCGTTTCGGTTAACGGCTCAAACGTCCAAAGTGTTTTTCCTGCATAAGCATTACTAGCAACTAAAAGTGCAAGTGCACTGAAGCAATGTCGATACTTCATATTCATATCCTTATGTTAAATACGCTACATTAACTACGCCATCATCAATTTATACACAATAGATAATCCAATGTACAACCCTCATTTACTCATATGAGCAAGCAGGTTACCCCTGATAAACATCTTATCTATACCCATTGCCAATGAAGTTGCGAGATCATAATTGCCTTTAAAGGTTGAAAGGCAATTTAAATCTTGAGGGAATGCAAAGACATGAGGGTATTTAAAACACTTGGAATGCTCCCTCTCCCTCAGCGGAAAACACAC
>JAHZKF010000025.1 GCA_022600575.1 Gammaproteobacteria bacterium
CTAATTATACACTAAATTTATTTTTTGTAAATAAAGTTCTCTATTTGTTCTGAAAAGAGAACCTAAAAAGATTTTTGTTTAGGGTAGGCACGCATATGGACTCATCCGTTTTCACAGATCATTAGCTTCTATAACCAGTTATCCATGAGCATTTTTATAGGCTCGCGAACCTTAGTGATATTCGAATTTGCCTCCTTGTGGTCACTAAAAACTAAATGTGATCGTTTTTGGAGCCAAATTAATATAAAATATGGTTTGACTTTAACGTTACGTCACTCTTTATCGTGTATTGAGTCAGTTGGAGGAACTTAATATGTTTTATACGGTAAATAAATTAGCAAAGCTATCAGGTGTTAGTTCACGAACACTTCGTTTCTATGATCAAATAGGTTTACTGAAACCTGCTTTTTATGGTGATAACCGCTATCGTTATTATAAGGAAGAGCAGCTTTTGATGTTACAGCAAATTTTATTTTTCCGTGAATTAGGTTTTCCTCTTAATGATATACAGCGGATTCTAAGTAGTGATGACTTCGATAAAATTGAGTCGTTAAAAACGCATAGAGCCGCTATAGAAGAGAGTCTCTTAGCTTCAAAAAAGCTACTGAAGACTATTAATAATACAATTTCACATTTAAGAGGAAAATTAATCATGCGTGATACAGAAATGTATGAAGGCTTTGATCCCCAAAAACAGCAAGAACATGAAAAATATATGCTTGAAATGGGGGTTATTTCTCAACAACAAATTGATGAGAGTTGGCAAAAGGTTTCTGATTGGAAAAAATCAAATTGGGAAGCGTTTAAAAATGAAGGGGAAGTATTAAACCAAGCTTTAGCGCAAGCGATGCTAAATCAATTAGTATGCGAATCTGAAGCAGTTCAAGCTTTAGTTCAAAGGCATTATGACTGGGTTAATCATTTTTGGACGCCAACAAAAGAAACCTATTTAGGACTTGCCAACATGTATCTTGAGCATCCTGATTATAAAGCGTTTTATGATAAATATAATCCAGGATTAACCAATTATTTGGTTAAAGCAATGCAATATTTTGCTGAGTGTTGCTTGGTTTAGGGTTCTTGCATGTGGATATGTCATATCCACATGCAAAAGCCAGGAAAAATGTATGCTCTATACATAACAACAGGAAACCAACAAGAAAAAGAGGCTTCACTTCAGGGGTTATTTTGTGTTTATCCACAAATTCTGGGGATAAACCTGTGATAAAACTGGGAGACAGTGTGAAGAAGATTTTTGGGTTAGAGCTGAACCTGAAGTGCGCACTATTTTTAAGTCTATAATCTCTACACATGACAAAAAACCTGTCATGTTCGCGGAAATGACAGGTTTACAGACAATTTTAAGCTGTCATTTCAAAAACTGCTATCTAAAAAAGTGAGGATCTCTCAGGGGCAAGACAGGGCACGTAGGCAGAGAGAGCAAGTATCAACAAATCCTAAAAAGAAGAAAAAAATCAGGTTCTGTCCCCTTAAAATAAATAATCAGGCCCGGTTTGTTTTGTATCGGGTCTTTTCTTGTAAGTATTATCATCTTTGATGACCCGAGGTTCAGAGGCAGCATCACCAGGAACTAAGTCTTCACGAAAATATTCATCAATGCTTGAAGGGTTGTCATTCGCATCAACCAAGCCTGTTTTAGGGTTAATTTTTTTAGTTACAATATGCTCGGGAACCTCGAGTGCTTGCTCAGGCTTATCTTTTAAGGCGGCGCGCATAAAATCCACCCAAAGCGGAAGGGTAACGCGTGATGCATATTCGTGGAGTGAATTGGGACTGTCGTAGCCAACCCAAGCTGTGACGACTAAATCAGGATTATAACCTGCAAACCACGCATCAAGTTGATCATTGGTGGTACCGGTTTTACCACCAATGTCTTCACGATTTAAGGCGCGTGCGGCGCGCGCTGTTCCTGTTTGAACAACGCCTCTTAGGGCTGTGTTCATAAGAAAAGCAACTTCTTTTGAAATAACACGAGGTGCTTGCATGGCGAGCGGTTTATCTTGTGTTTCAGTGTCTGTTGGAACTGCAGTTGGGGTTGCTTGTAAAAGCACATTGCCTTCAGTATCGGTGATTTTATCGATAAGATAAGGTTCAACTTTATAACCATTGTTAGCAAAAACAGCGTAAGCTGCAGCTAAGTCGAGTGGGCTTACGATGAGTGTGCCAAGTGCTAACGAGAGGGTACGGGGCAGGTTTTCTTTTTGAAAGCCAAATCGGCTGACAAAATCAATGGCATAGTCAATGCCAATGTCATCTAAAATGCGAATGGAAACCAAATTGCGTGAGCCGGTTAATCCGGCTTTTAAGCGTGTTGGGCCTGAAAATTGGTTGTTTGCATTGTGTGGTCGCCAGAGTCCTTCTTGGCTTGGGTCATCCATGGCAATGGGGGCGTCGTTAATAATCGTTGCAAGCGTATAGCCTTTAGAAAGTGCACCTGCATAAATAAAGGGTTTAAAACTTGAACCGGGCTGTCGGTCTGCCTGTGTGGCACGGTTAAATTTACTGCGCTGAAAGTTAAATCCACCCACTAAAGCTTCAATTGAACCGTTGTCTGGGTTAAGGGCCACGAGTGCTGCTTCTACCTGTGGAACTTGCGAGAGTTCCCATTCATCGTTTTTATTTTTTTGAATGTAAACTACGTCTCCTGATGAAACGACGGTGGCGGCTTTTTGAGGCTGTTTTCCGACCCAGCCTTTTCTGAGTGCTGGGCGTGCCCAGGTAAATCCAGACCAAACCAGTGTTAGTGTTTCACCTTGATTGTTGAGTGCTTCAGCCGTTTTTTCATCGACAGATAAAATAACGGCAGGCTCGAGTTGATTGACTTGTGGGTAGTGTTTGAGTGTTTTTTGCAATTGCTTATGGGAGTAATTGCTAAGTGGTGTTACTTTAGCAACAGCTCCGCGGTAGCCATGTCTTCTGTCGTAGTCCATTAAGTGTTTTTCAACGGTTTGATTAGCACTTTCTTGTAAGGCGGCACTGATGGTTGTATACACTTTATAACCGCGCGTATAAGCGTCAGATCCAAAATGATCATAAAGGGATTGACGAATCATTTCAGCAACGTAGGGGGCATCGGCTTCGGTTTCAATACCATGATAGCTTGCAGTAATGGGTTCATGAATGGCTTCTTGGTATGCTTCTTCAGTAATATACTCCTGCTCGCGCAGGCGCTCTAGCACATGATTACGGCGTTTAAATGCAGCCTTTGGATTGGCAATAGGGTTTTGTGAAGAAGGGGCCTGCGGAAGGCCGGCTATCATGGCGAGTTGTGCTAAGGTGAGTTCTTTCAAGGGTTTGCCATAATACACTTGGGCTGCGGCACCAACGCCATATGCACGATTACCAAGGTAGATTTTATTCAAATAAAGCTCGAGGACTTTTTCTTTGCTGAGTTCACGGTCAATTTTGATGGCGAGCAAAATTTCGTTAAATTTTCGAAGAAATGTTTTTTTGCGATTCAGAAAAAAATTACGAGCAACCTGCATGGTGATGGTGCTGCCCCCTTGAGATTTTGTACCGGTTTGAATCATACGAACGGCAGCACGGCCAAGTCCTAAAACATCGACACCTGGGTGTTCAAAAAATCGTTGGTCTTCGGTTGCAAGTACGGCGTGTACTAAGGTTTGAGGAATTTCGTCGTAACTCAAAGGATTTCTTTTTTTCTCGCCATATTCTTGAATGAGTTTGCCGTCTTGACTGTAAATTTGCAGGGGAACTTGAAGTTGTACGGTTTTTAAAGAATCAACATCGGGTAGTTGGCTTTCAGAATAAATATAAAAAACGCCGAAGCAAATCAGTAAAAAAAAGGCGATGCTCATGAGTGCCCAAAGGCCACGGCGCCAGAAAAGAGAGAGGGGTTTTTTCATGGTATTATTTTCTTTCCATATGTTGTTGCTCACAGGGTGCTTTGCTATCAGTTGCATCTGTATATGATTGATATGCATTGTTGTCAGTAGATGTTAGAATGTGCCTAAATCTATCAAGAAAATGTGTTTGGGGCTGATGCATGTGAGAGGTCACCCTTCTGAGCGCTTCGTTTTGGGTCAAAAGTTCTTCATTGGTTTTGGATAGATCTGCAATTTCGCTCTCTTTCCTTTGTATGTCACGTTCTAGTTCAAGATTTTTTGTTTTCATATCGTTTATATATTTTTCCTGAAAAAACAATTGGAGCTTATCAGAAATGGTTTTAGATGTTGTATGGCTGTCTATATTAAGCGCTGTTAAAAATTTTAGAATAGCTTGTTTTGCAATACCTGAAGAGGGGAGTGTTGTTTGAAGTTCCATTAAAAATTGTATCAGTTGTTGATGATAGGTATCAGTAGTAGCTTTATTAGCATGACTATCTATCGCTTGGTCAATCACTGCTAGTATTTCTTTTAAGCGATGAAGTAATGGGCCCCGGGTGTTATTTGTTTGGGTTGCTTCAGCGATATAGATATCAAGCCTTATGTTTCTTTCTGTTGGTTCGAGTGTAAGTAATGTGTCGATAAGTGAGAGGTTAGGGGTGGCTGTTAGCCCGTCTCCGATTCTTACCCAACTATTAGTAGCAGGCTCGATATCATTAGTTGCCTCAGCAATTTTTTGAGAGAGTTCTTCGTCATCTGTTTCCTCACCTAACTCTACTTCGGTCGTGTGAGGGAGAAGTGTGATGTTATCTTGTAGAGGACTTTTTGTTTTTTGGGCATGATAATCAAGAATGATTTGTATAATGCCACGTTGTAAATCTTCAAATTTTTTCATGCATATATCCCATAAACAAAGGCTTTATTTCAAAGCTTAGCCTAGAAAAATTAACATAGCTATCGGTTGAAAGCGAGTGATGAGAAAACAAAAGAACTTTAAAATTCCAATTTTTTAAAACTTAGGGTACTATCCTAACCGCGTCGTATAAGGAAAAGGTGCGATAAGAATAAGCGCGTGCTAGAATTGTTGCGTGGTACTCAATGGGTTTTTTTTGGGTTGGACGTTGAGAAAGAGGTATTTCATTAAATATGAGCATTGTTAAAGTACGTAATATCTTTCTGATTGGGCCTATGGGCGCAGGGAAAAGTACAATTGGTCGAACATTGGCAAGAGAGTTGAAACTTGATTTCTATGATTCAGACGAAGTGATTGAAGACAGAGCCGGTGCTGACTTGTCATGGATATTTGATGTGGAAGGCGACGAAGGATTTCGTCGGCGTGAGCAAAAGGTCATTGATGAGTTAACGCAAAAAACGAATATTGTGTTAGCAACAGGTGGTGGCGTTATTATCACACCTGAAAATCGGAATGCATTGGCGGCGCGAGGAACGGTTATTTATTTAAGAACATCGCTTCAGCAGCAATTTGAGCGAACTAAGCGAGACACCAAGCGCCCATTGCTGCAAACAGATGACCTAGAAGGGCGGCTTGAAAGTTTGCGTGATGAACGTGAACCTTTTTATGAAGAACTGGCAGATGTTAGTTTTGAAACAGACAAACTAACGGTTAAAGCGGTCACCAATAATATTGTTAAACATATTTATGGAGAAGCTTGAGGCCTTTGACAATATAAAGGTCATACTTTTAAGTGTTCGTTATTCTACTGTGATTGAGAGGCACCTTTTTTAAGGTGCTTTTTTTATAGGACAATCAATCAGGAAAGGGATTTTTTATGGATAAAAACACAAAAAATAGTGATGATAAACTGCAAGATAATCCAATTTTTAAAGTAAAAAAACCTTTCTTATATTATCAAGCACCGCAATTGATAAAGCTTGAAGATACTCAGCCAGAAACAGGTGGGACCAGTGTGCCTGAGGGGAGTGCAGGTAATGGTCTACTGTCTTGAATAATATGTTAACGAGCATCAATGCGAGTCATTTCTGTCAAAAACAGTTGAATGATCGCAGTGTGATTTATAGTGCATCATCACAAAATACAGCTTTTATTTCTTCTTTTAAAAAAGCGCTTAATCCGTCTATTTATCAAGATCAATTTGATTCGTTTGCTTATGTCTTAGTGAATAAAATCACTCATGAGTTTCTATTGGTTCGTGATCACCTAGGTGTTCAACCACTTTATTATTATTACGAAGCTTCATCAAAAACACTCATTTTTGGTGACACTATTCCTGATATTTTACGCCATCTATCATCAGAACCAAGGTTTTTAGAGTCCGAAATACTGAATATTTTTTCAGATGCGAATCATTACTCTGATGATACGGTGTATGAGGGAGTTCATCGGGTTGAGCCAGGACACATGATTCATGGTAAAGCAGATGGACAGTTATTTAAAAAACCTTTTTGGCAATTAGAGCGAGAGGGTGATGAGCTGCATTATCGAGATAAAAGTGAGTATTTAGAGCATTTTTCTGCATTAATGGATGAAGCGGTGCAATATGCAACAAAAGATTCAGATAAAATTGCTGCTGAATTTAGTGCAGGTATGGACTCAACGGCGATTTATTGCGCGAGCGTTGCACGTGGAGTAACCCCAGAGTTGTTTATGCATGCGGCGACACCTGGTTCGAGGAGTACGGAAAATTATAATACGCATTATGAAAAAGTTTTTCTTGAACATTATCAACTAACGGATATTTGTCGTATTTATGCCGATGGCTTTGACCCTATAAAGGTGTTTGAAGACTATGCGGCATGGTTTGCAGGTCCACCGGCTTATATTTTTGAAGTGTTTGCTCATAACCTTCATCGTGCAGTATCAGAAAAAGGTCATACTGTTTTGTTGTCTGGGTTTGGGGGAGATCAAGGTGTTTCAGGACATGTTCCTATACGATTTATTTTACCAGAGCTTCTCAAACATAAAGCATTTGGTAAGGCTTGGCGTGAGTTGTCGTCTCAAACCATGAGCCGTCGTTTATTACGATTGATACAATATACGCATCCAGCAATACACACTATTATTCAAAAAGCGCAAGATATAAAAAAAAGATATCCTACACATCCTTATCAAAGGGGTTACTTTAAAACGCTACGAGAGGCTGAATGGAATTTTTTACAAGGCCCGTTGAGCTATGAAATACGAATGCGTATTGAATA
>JAHZKF010000026.1 GCA_022600575.1 Gammaproteobacteria bacterium
GAGAATACGCGCGTGATTTACGTCGCAATAGCACGGATACAGAAAAGCATCTTTGGTATTATCTTCGGGCTAATCGATTAGGACATAAATTTAAGCGACAAGTGCCTATTGAAGGATTGATTGTTGATTTTGTTTGCTTCCAAAAGAAGCTCATCATCGAGCTTGATGGTGGACAGCATTTAATCGACCACGAAAAAGATAATCAACGAACGGTGAAATTAGAAGCATGTGGTTTTCGAGTACTTCGATTTTGGAATCACGAGGTTTTACAATCTACAGAAGCTGTTTTAGCAAGCATTCATAAGGCCCTCTCCCCAACCCTCTCCCTGCCATAAACTCAGTTTTTTAGCGTGTTTACCGCTGAGGGAGAGGGGGTATTCTCAGGGCTTAAAGCATTCTCAAACTCGCAACTTCATTGGCAATGGGTATAGGTATTGGTAAATTTAATTTTGTTGTATCTCAGCATGAGTCAAAAAAAACACGAGAGTATGGTAATGATGCGGTAGGAATTAAAAGTTTTATAAAAGAATTTTTAAAAATATTGGAAACTGGGCTCTGTATTTTAGAAACGACCGGTGGTTATGAAATGAGATTGTTACTGACACTGTGTGAACAAACGTTTTCGGTACACCGAGCAAATGCACGGCATGTTAAAAATTTTATTCGCTCATTTAAAGTCTGAGAGATAGTCACTTTTTTTAGATGCTGTTATTTTGTTCCGAATAGAAAAATCAAAAGAATACGCCACATAATTTATTTTGCCCATACACCAGATCCGAGCTTAACTCAGTCGGTTGCTGGTCATATGAAAAAATAAATTGATTTTTAGATGTCCTCTGATATATTACAGCGCATTTAGGCAGTCCATTTAGTGCTATTTACTATTACAACCGTATAGGACTATAAAAACTACCTATCTTTTAATTAATTAGCAATTGATTCACAAAATCTAATTTTAGAGGTAAAAATATGTTAACACCCGACCTTCATCAAAACTCATCACACCATCTATCAGAAGAAAATATTAATGATATAGTTGAGAGTTTCGCTCTAGCTGCTACGCAAGGTGGGCATGCAATCACACATTTTCAAACACTGCTTTCCCAGCATCAGCTTGAGCAGCAGAAATATATGAGTTTATTGACGCCTCAACCTGCTACTCCACAAACCGAAGGTCCTAGTGAATCAACCAAGCTGCTATCATCAGTTGTAGGTGTGCCGAATAGTGTGGCTCATAATTCATCAACATTATTTAATGCTGTATCTAAGAGTGTGAAGTCAACGCAAATCAATATAGAAAAGTTATTACAGTATCTCTCAGCAGATTTGAAGGGTTTTGAAGCAATAGACTATACAGGTAGTAAGTACAGTAAGCGTGGAAATGTATTAACTGTTGAAGGGGCTTATAGAGGAGAACTTGAAAATGCACAAAGAGGTGCTCGTGTGTTCTATGGGGTTGGAGAACAAGTTGTGACAGGCGCCAGGAATGTTTTGGGAGAAGATATACAAAACATTCTTATACTTCTTTGTGGTGCTGGCATGTTCAGTAAGTATTGCTGCAGCATACCAGGGCTATTTGGTGCGACGATGGCCATGCGAGCCATGGGTCAGCTTGAAAGCAAGTATCACGTCTCTGAAATGGTTCAGCAAGGTTGTTCTGACTCATCTAGTCCCTTATCCACCGGCGATGATGAAGCAGAGGCAGACGTCGGCGGTGAAGAAGTTGCTTCTAACGCTATGGGGCGTGCCTAAAAGGCTATTTTTCCACTCAGCATCCTTACTCAACTAAAGATCGGCTAACAAACAGGCATCTACTATTCATTAATTAACCACAACCAACATTAACGTTCGTTCCGCAGGTCATGATTTAAACTAGCTTTGAAGCTTTAAGCAAGGGTTTTAGTTCTGGCACTAAATCAGAAGCAAGGAGGCCTGGGCCTCCTTTTGCTTTAAGTGCCGCATCTCCTGCTTTGGCATGTAATAAAACACCCATTTGAGTAGCTTGCCAAAGGCTTAAGCCCTGTGTCACAAGTCCTGCGATAATGCCACTTAATAAATCCCCCATACCGCCCGATGCCATGGCAGGATTACCTGCTTTGCAAACAGAAAGTGGCTCACCTGCTGTATAAGCCAGGCTTTCAGCCCCTTTAAGCACAACCACACCTCCTAATTTATCTTCAAGGGCTTTAATAGCATCTACACGCTTAGCTTGAATTTGATCAGTCTTACATTGAAGCAAACGTGCCGCCTCCCCTGGATGTGGTGTATAAATGCAAGATGCCTTAGGGGTCCAAGCCGACTTGGCAAGCCAGTTGAGCCCATCGGCATCAATCAAACAAGGCGTTTGATGTGTTTTGATATGGTTTATAGTTATGCCAAATAAAAAGTGAGACCACGTGCTTTGCCCAAGCCCTGGCCCTAAAATAATCATTGTGGCTTGCGATAATAACTTTTTAAATAATACCTCTTCAGACAGCTTTAAACCGTAACACAATATTTCAGGCTGATGACCAACAACCGCTGTAACATGTTCAGGACGCGTTATTACCGTGACCAGCCCTGCTCCCATCTGACTTGCCCCAAGAGAAGCAAGTCTTACAGCGCCCGGCATACCATAATCGCCACCCACAACAAGCACATGCCCAAACATGCCTTTATGGGCAGCTTTAACCCGGGGTTTTAACCAGCCCTGCATAGCAGAAAAATCAAGTTTTTTATTGGTCATATTGTTGAATAAATGCATTGTTTTATGTTATCATGGGTTCATTATAGGATAGTTATCCGTTGTTGTTTAGTCTGAGGTGAAGCATATGGGAATGGTTACTCAATTTGATGAAAAACCAAGAATCACAGGACTTTTAAATAATTGCCTGCTGAACTCAGCTTTGCCTAATATAATCAAACAAATTTTAGCCTATTCAGAAATGACTCCAGAAGCTCTAGAAGCTCTAGATGGAACCCCTGTTTATGAGCACTATAAACGCTTAAAAAGTATTTTTGCTGAAACATATGGTATATCCGAAGCACAGCAAGAACCATTTGACTGGATTGTGTTTAATCAAGTCATTCAAAACCATAACTTTTATGCCAATGAAATATTATTTGCACCTGTTTTAAGGGCTGTGGTTAAAGACTTTACTTCTGATTTCACGTTTGATGAGTTCTTTGATGCGCTTCATGCCTCAAAAAATCCAGCTTTAATGCCAGAAGGTTTTGTAGAAGATAAAGACGAAATAAAACTTGTTTATAACGCTTTACAAAACACACGAAGTATTACGCCTGCTGGCAGGTATCCATTGTTACAATTTGAGCACCTTTATGTTGTTTTCTACCATAAATTAGGCCTAAATCTTACGGCTCATACGGCTCTAACACGCGCAGGTGAAACAAAACCTTATGACTATGGCCTCTGGGAAGATTATACGCACCATACCTCAGATGAACCAAACCCACGACCCACGGTTGATATTTACTTTAAAGATAACCATTATGAACGACAACGACATGAGGATTTATCTGAAGCCACAGAAGAATATACGCGTCATATTAATGAATTGCCCGAAGCATTGAGCAAAATACACGGAACAATTAGTGGCGCGCACAGCAGGCACGAAACCAATCGTGCACTGGGAGAATTATTTGCCTATGGTAATCAAAAACTGCAAACCATTCTAACACGGGCAGATGAAATTAACTCAGATCAAAAAAGAGACCTAAAAAAACAGGCATATCAACGGTCGGCAGCTGAATATGTTGCCAGTATCCAAAAAGGTTTCTCAACCCAGCTGGGTCTAGAAAAACAAACCTCTTCAACCATATTATTAACTTTGCTGCAAAATGCCGGCAATCAAGAAGCTGATTTACTCTTAAGTAAAATGCGTATTGCATCAGGTACCAAGCGTGGTACGGTACTTGCTGAGACTATCTTCAAACATTGGGCAAACCTTGATAACCCAGAGCTTCAAAAACTCGCCAGTACAATAGAAGAGCCCTCTAGCTTTTATTTTAATTGCATGGTTGGCTTAGCTGTTGCGGGGGCCGCATTATTGGTAGCCGCTATATTACTTCAACCCATGATTTCAATGCCATTTGTCATCGGTTTAGCTGCTGTCGGGGCTACCTCGCTACTGGTCAGTGGAGGTATGTTCGCAGCCCAACAATTGAGTTCAACTAAAGTAGCTGATGAACCCGAACCCTCACCTACGTAGTCCAATGATTCACACCTGATTTTTTAATGATTTTTTGAATGAATGCATCATGCTCTGAAAGCTCAGACGCATCAGCAGGATAAACAGGTGATTGACTCGATAAACGTTGGGCTGCTTCTTCTGCTTGGCTCTTATTTTTTTTTGAATCTGTATCACTTTCTCCAAAAAGGCTCGCTTGCCCACCCGTCATCGCAAGATAAACTAAGGCTAAGAGCTCAGAGTCAAGTAAGGCGCCATGCAGTTTTCGGTGACTGTTCACCACATCGTAACGCTTACAAAGTGCATCTAAGTTATTACGCTGACCCGGATGCTTCTCTTTCGCTAAAACAAGTGTGTCAAAGACACCACAGTGCTCTTCCAATGTTTTAGGGTATTTTGCACGCTTAAGTTCAGCATTTAAAAAGCCCATATCAAAAGGCGCATTATGGATAATCAGTTCTGCATCTTTAACAAAACTAAGGAAATCTTCTAAGATATCCGCGAAACGAGGTTTATCAACTAAGAATTCATTTTTAATACCGTGGACCTTCATAGCCCCCGGATCAATCGCTCTGTCTGGATTCAGGTACACATGAAACTGCTCACCTGTCAGCGATCTGTCAATCAGTTCAAGACACCCAATTTCAATAATTCTATGCCCTGAAGCATGACCAAGACCTGTCGTTTCTGTATCAAGAATAATTTGTCGCAGCACGATTTAAGCCTCTTTCATTTTTGCTTCTTTCAAAAAAGTGTCAATAGCCGTAGTCGCTAATACATCGGCACGCTCATTTTCAGAATGCCCCGAATGGCCTTTAACCCAATGCCACTGAATGGTATGTTTTTCAGCGAGCTTATCTAATGCCTTCCATAAATCTTCATTTTTAACAGGTTCTTTTTTAGAATTTTTCCAGCCCTTTTTTTTCCACTGAGCAAGCCATGTCATCATCCCTTGACGAAGATAATTAGAATCAGTATATAAATTAACTGTGCAAGGTTTGGTCAGAGCATCGAGGCCTTCGATAGCCGCTTGTAATTCCATGCGATTATTAGTGGTATGCGCAGCACCACCTGAAAGTGTTTTTTCTTTATTTTTGTAACGTAATAACACACCCCAGCCACCAGGACCTGGATTGCCTCTACAAGCACCATCAGTATAAATTTCGATTGTCATAAATATGTTTTTTATTTAAATGTCACCTTGGAACTCATAATAACACAGTCAAAACCTGATTTTGAGGCAACTTTAAAATGTGTTACAATAGACGATCTGTTTTACTCAGCCGAGTATTATGTGCCAAGGCAAAAATACGAACACCCCTCATCCTTACCTATTTTTTTCGCAACAGAAATGTGGGAACGTTACGGTTTTTATGTTGTCCAAACCTTACTGGCCCTTTATCTAGCCCTTCATTTTAAATGGCCTGATAAGCAAATTTATACCTTGATTGGTTCATTTACTGCGCTAACGTACGTTTCACCTGTTTTAGGCGGATGGATAGCTGATCATTTAATCGGACAAAAAAGAGCAACTTTCTTAGGCGCCTTTTTTCTGAGTATGAGTTACATCTTTTTAAGCATCCAAGCAACAGGACAAACACTCCCCCTAGCCCTTGCTGGCATTGCAGTCGGTACAGGCCTTTTAAAATCAAACATTTCATCCTTATTAGGCAATCAATATCCTGAAAACTCGGCAAGCCGTGAGAGTGGTTTTACCATTTTTTATATGGGGATTACCACCGGTATTATTTTAGGAACCACTTTACCAAGCTACTTAAACCGACACTTAGGCTGGTCTATTTCTTTTATGAGTGCAGCAATTGGTATTGTGATCGGCGCCTTAACCTTTGCATTTGGTATTTATCGCTACCGAATAAGAGATTATCATCCTTATCAATTTAGCTTTAAAAAAACCCTTCAAACAGCGCTCATGGTTTCCCTTTTATGGGGTAGTGCTTGGTTTATTATGATATCCCCAACCCTTGCCGATGGCCTGTTTTTTGCAGTGGTCTTTTTATCCATCACATATCTCTCGTACTACATCTGTAAAGAACCTAAAGAGCAAGCCAAGCAAACAGCTGTTATTTTATTGTTATGCCTTATTTCTGCAATGTTTTGGGCTTTCTATTTTCAGATGTTTTTATCTCTGACACTTTTTATTGCACGTGTTGCCAAACCGACACTATTTGGGATTCCTTGTCCACCACCCTACTATGTGGCCATCCAAAGCATCGGTATGATTATTATTGGTGCTTTTTTAGCACGTAATAAAGTAGACCAGCCTCTACCTCAAAAAACCATTCAATCCGGCAATAAATTTTTACTGGCAATGATAGTGACAACACTCACTTACGGCTTAATTGTTTTAGTCACACACATGAGTCTCCGCTCAGATTTTCTCCTTTCACCACTTTGGATAATGCCCGCTTATTTATTACTTTCACTTGCTGAGTTACTCCTCTCACCTGTTGGTTTATGCGCTATTACACTACTTGCAAACCGAAAGCGCGTCAGTACGATGATGGGAATCTTTTTTGTATCTCTCGGAATTGGTGGTTTTTTATCAGGAAAACTGGCGGTACTGACGGCTATTCCATTAGGTAATCCTTCATTACAGCAAATTAAATTACATTATGAAGCCTCTTTTACCAAAATATTTTGGATTTTATTCAGCTTAACGGTGATTTGTTCTCTTTTAAACCTTGGTATTCGACGCTTAATGCGCTCCTCACCTGCTTAAATTCTAGTCTATACTTAAAATGAGTTCATCAAAAGGAATGACTTTTGAGTAGTAGCACCAGTTTGTTCAAATCTATTTTTGAAACCAATATTCAGCCCATTATTGTGATAGATACGAAAGGTATCGTACAACAGTATAATCCTGCCGCAAAAAAATTGTTCCAATATACAGCCAAAGAAATCATTGGAAAGAACATTACAAAATTAATGCCTTCCTATGTTTGTAACAAGCATGATAGCTCTTTAAAACGCGATAAAAAAACACATGAAACCCATATTATTGGAAAAAACCGTGAAGTCCAGGCACAAAAGAAAGATGGTTCTCTATGTAATATTTTCTTATCTACTATTGAAGTAAAACTAGGTAATGAAATATTTTTTACCGGTATTATTAGTGATATAACTGAAGCTAAAATGCTTCAAGAATTTAATCAAAAATTAATTAATTTTAATCTAGCCATGATTCAGCGGCTTGAAAAAATTGATGATTATAGAGAGCTTATCAAAGATATTTTACGCAATTTCTCTACATTATTTAACTTTGACTTAGGCCATTTTTATGAATACGATCCTCATCAAGATTGTTTAAAAAGTTCAAACTTATTTTATACAAATAACCCCTCCAAATATCAAACATTTCTTGACGTTACAAAAAAAACAACCTTTAAAAAAAGTGTAGGACTACCCGGCACTGCATGGAAAAAAGAAAAAGCTATTTATTATCCCGATATATTAAAATCAACCAAATTTGTGAGAACAAAACTAACCAAAGAGCATTTAAAATTACAGAGTGGTCTTGCGCTACCCGTTCTATATAACAAAAAATTTCTGGGCGTCATTGAATTTTTTTCAGATAAAGCATTAACTCTAGACGCCAACGAACTTAACTTATTTGGAAACTTTGCAAAGATAATTAGTGCGCTATACGGCCAATATCAAGAAAGTCGCACCTTAAATTTATTGCTAGAAAATTGTGGTGAAGGTGTTTATGGTTTAGATGCAAAAGGAATAACCACTTTTGTGAATCCACGTGCTTGTAAAATTTTAGGTTATACCATGGATGAACTGATTGGATCTTCTATGCATGAAAAAATCCATCATACATCAAAAGAGAACCGCCCTTATCCACGAAAAGATTGTCCCATTTATAAATCGATTCACACCAATAAACCCGCTTATATCACTAATGACATATTCTGGAATAAGCGAGGGAAAGCGGTCCATGTTGAATATATAGTAACGCCCATAGTTGAAAATAAAAATGTGATTGGCGGTGTGGTCAGTTTTACTGATATATCAGAAAGAAAGAAAGTACAACGTCATCTAGAAGTTATTACTAAATTTCAAGAGCGCTATATTGACGGCGAAAGAAAACATATTCTTTTTGATGAAATGCTGAATTATCTACTTGAATATACCGAAAGTGAATATGGGTTTATTGGTGAGGTTTTAAAAGATACAAAAAATTCAACTTATCTGAAAACCTACTCAATCAATAATATTAACTGGAATATACAAATGCGTGCATTATATGAAGAAAATGCATCAGATGAATTAAAATTTAAAGCGTCAAATCAATTATTTCTTCACACAATAAAAACAAAAAAAGCACTTATTTTAAATAATTTAAAAAAAAATAAAGCAGCAGGAGAATTGCCCAAAGGGCCATCGATCTTAAACACTTATTTAGAAGTACCTGTTTTTGCTTCAGGTGGACATTTAGTCGCTGTATATGGTATTGCAAATCGACCGGGCGGATATCCTAAAAAAACGCTTCAAGATTTAAAAACACTAACCCATGCCATTTCAAATGTTGTTGAATCATCTCATCATTATAAAACCATTCAAAAAATGGGACGTTTTGATTCATTGACACAACTTTGTAACCGCCAATATTTTGATTCAACCTTTAATGACATCATTAAAAATCATCAAAAAGAAAAAAAATGTTTTTATCTCTTAAAATTAGACTTAAATAAATTTAAAGATATTAATGATACCTATGGCGAACAAACAGGCGATGAAATCTTAGTCATACTGACACAAAGAATACAACACCTTTTAAAGAAAAATGACATATTTGCTCGTGTTGGCGGAGATGAATTCATCATTATCCTTCAAATGATAGAAGACATTGACAATGTGCAAGGAATCATAACGCGTATTTTTAAGTCAATAGAAAATACTTATAAAATACAGAATAATTTAATTTATTGCACAGCACATATCGGCATTGTTTCTTATCCAGAATCAGGTAAAACAGCACAAACTTTATTAAAACACGTTGACTTTACCTTAAACGATGCAAAATGTAATCACGAAAAATGGCAGTTTTATTCTAAGCAGATTAACAAACGATATCAGTCTATGCAAAAACTAAAAGAAGAAGTAGAAAAAGCTTTTCGAAATGAACGTTTTTATCTTGCCTATCAACCTCAAATCGATTTAAAAACAAATAAAATAATAGGAATTGAAGCCTTATTACGATTAAAATCTTCCCTTCACAAAGACATTTCTCCAGGCGCTTTTATCCCTATCATAGAAAAATTTGGCAATGCTGAAAGATTAAACGAATATGTTGTGAAGCATGCTTTAAAAGATATTTTATTATTAAATCAAAAAAAACCGCTTAAACTCGCTATTAATATTTCCCCGAAAGTGACACAAATAGATGTCCATATTCAAACATTAATTAAGATAGTACAAGAAAATAAAACGCTACTTGATAGAAAAGAGATCACACTTGAGTTTGAAATTACAGAATCTAGTTTCAGACATGGTTCAGAAAATGCATTATATCAAGCATTAAAGATGGCCAAAAAATCAGGTATTGACTGTGCAATGGATGACTTTGGAATAGATTATTCATCTATTAGTCGTTTAACCCAGTATCCTTTTGATATCATCAAGCTTGACCAATTCTTTACCCAAAAATTAGATAAAAAAGACAAAAAATCAGCAAAAGCTGTGATTAATGCGCTCATGCAACTGTCAAAAGATCTCAAGTTTACTATTTTAGCTGAGGGGCCTGAAACAAAAGAGCAGGTTAATTGTTTGATTGAAATGGGCTGTCAATATGCACAAGGATTTTATTTTTATAAACCCATGCCAATAAAAGAAATCAACAAGCTTATTTGACTAACTGCATCACTGCGTAATTTGCTTCTGGAAACTCAAAATCATCTAAATCTTGTCGAAAAACCCAACGTAAATCTAATTGTCCGTCATTACAAATGGCATCACCTGTGTACTCAAGCACTTGAAAGACATGTAAACATACTTTTTTTTCAGGATACGCATGCCGAACCTTACCAATGAACTGTACTGTTTCAACATGCAAACCAACTTCTTCTCGTACTTCTCGCAAAAGTGCGTCATGAGGTGTTTCAAGAGGTTCAACTTTTCCACCAGGAACCTCCCAAAACCCACCATGAGAAATATCAAGTGCGCGACGTGTAATTAAAAAACGTCCTGATGCATCCTTAATAATAGCAACCGAAACGTTCACGACACTCATGCAAGTTTTCCATGACACACTTTATATTTTTTATTTGAACCACAAGGACAAGGATCGTTGCGCCCAACCTTTTGTGGGTCTCGTCTAAAAGTGGCTGTTGTTACGGCTTCTTCAGCAACACCATCTTCAGGAAGCCCTTCATCTGAATGAATCAGCCGAAGCGACGTTGCATGCTCTGAACGACGTTTTTCTTCAACCGCATCAACATCCTCAGGTAAAGCCACTTCAACTGAAAGTAATAATTTTACAATTTCAAACTTCAAAACACTCAAAAGATTTGTAAATAATTCAAACGCCTCTCGTTTGTACTCTTGCTTTGGATCTTTTTGAGCATAGCCACGCAAATGAATTCCTTGTCTCAAATAATCCATAGAAGCTAAATGTTCACGCCAATGATGATCCATACTTTGGAGCATAATTGATTTTTCAAATTGAGAAAGCATCTCACGACCCAAAGTATCTTCTTTTACCTGGTAGTGCTTTTGAGCTAACTCAATCACACGTATTTTGATTTGTTCAGGCTGAATATTATGATCTTCTTCAATCCAATTTTTTAAGGGTGCCTCTAATTTAAATTCTTCATTTAAGATAGTACTTAAGGTATCAATATCCCATTGATCTTCTAAACTATTAGCGGGTAAATGCGTATCAATCAACGTTTCAATCACCCCGCTTATCATTTTAAGAACCACATCTTGTGAATCACTCATTGCCATAATTTCAGCACGTTGGGAGTACATCACCTTACGTTGTTCATTTGCAACATTATCGTAACTGAGCAACTGTTTTCTAACATCAAAATGATGCCCCTCAAGTTTTCTTTGCGCATTTTCAATCGCTTTACTTACTAAATTATGCTCAATGGGCTCACCCGGTTTCATGCCCAATTTTCGCATCATAGAAGTCACTCTTTCTGAGGCAAAAATACGCATCAAATTATCATCAAGCGACAAATAAAATCGGCTGCTACCCGGATCTCCTTGGCGCCCCCCACGTCCGCGTAGTTGATTATCAATGCGTCTTGATTCGTGACGTTCAGAGGCAATAATACGTAACCCACCGGCTTTAATCACTTCATCATGCCGTTTTTGCCAATCGCGGGTTAAGACTTCACGTTCAGCATCTGTTGCATCTTCTGGTAGCGCCTCAAGCTGAACTGCTAAACTACCACCCAGTACGATATCAGTTCCTCGCCCGGCCATATTAGTCGCAATCGTCACTACACCAGGACGACCTGCCTCTGCAATAATATGCGCTTCTTTTTCATGAAACTTAGCATTTAAAACCTGATGCTTAATTTTTGCTTTTTTCAATAATTGATGAAGATGTTCAGAAGCTTCAATAGAAGCTGTCCCTACAAGAACTGGTTGTTTTCTTTTAATGCAATCAAGAATATCTTCTATCACGGCTTGATATTTATCTGCTTGCGTTAGATACACCAAATCAGGCTCATTCACCCGTATCATCGGTTTATTTGTTGGAATAGCAACTACTTCCAAATCATAAATTTGCTGAAATTCATATGCTTCCGTATCAGCAGTACCCGTCATGCCCGACAGCTTGTCATAAATCCTAAAAAAGTTTTGAAACGTAATCGATGCAAGTGTTTGATTTTCATTTTCAATCGGCACACCTTCTTTTGCTTCAACCGCTTGATGTAATCCTTCAGACCAACGTCGTCCAGGCATCGTACGCCCTGTATGCTCATCAACAATCACTACTTGCTTGTTTTGAACAATATAATCCACATCTCGATGAAACATCACGTGCGCACGCAAACCTGCATTAACGTGATGCATTAAAACAATATTGTTCGCATGGTATAAACTCTCACCAGCTTCCAATAAACCCGCTTTATTCAGTAACGCTTCAATGTGTTGATGTCCAGATTCGGTCAAATGAACTTGCTTTTGCTTTTCATCAACCGTGTAATCTCCTGTGGCCGCTTCTTCTTCCTCTTTATTTTCTGTACCTGGTTGCAATACAAGCTTTGGAATTAACTGGTTAATTTTAAGGTAAAGTGCTGAGCTATCTTCAGCAGCACCCGAGATAATCAGAGGTGTGCGCGCTTCATCAATTAAAATAGAATCCACTTCATCGACAATTGCAAAATGTAATTCCTGTTGTACTTTTTCATCCAAACTAAAAGCCATGTTATCTCGAAGATAATCAAAACCAAATTCATTGTTCGTGCCATATAACACATCTGTTTGATAGGCTTCTTTTTTTTCAGGATGTGTCATATCACCGTGAATCACACCCACAGTTAAACCTAAAAACGAAAACACAGGATTCATCCATTCTGCATCTCGCTTAGCAAGATAATCATTCACAGTCACAACATGAACACCACGCCCTGTAATGGCATTCAAATAAGCGGCAAGGGTTGCCATTAAGGTTTTTCCTTCCCCTGTTCCCATTTCAGCAATATTGCCTTCATGTAAAACCATGCCACCAATAAGCTGAACATCAAAGTGACGTAATTTTAAAGTTCTTAATGAAGCTTCACGTACAACTGCAAAAGCCTCTGGCAACAATGCATCTAAGCCCTCGCCCGTTTTTAAACGCGTTTTAAACTCATCTGTTTTTAAAGCAAGTGCTTCATCCGTCAAAGCTTGCATAGCCGGTTCAAGAGCATTAATTTCAAGCACTGCTTTTTGCATACGCCTTAAAGTACGTTCGTTGCGACTACCTAACACTTTTTTGATTAACGTCGTTAACATGGCCCCAATAATCCTTGTGTTTACTCTTGAATCGAAAGGTGATCAATGTACTAGATTTTACGCAAATAATCCATCCAAAGATTGCTCCATATGCCCTAGATGCTGGGTTAACTCACAAATCGCTGCCGTATCTTGGATATTTTTTAATTGTAATAATGTTTGCTTAAAGGCACGCGCATGAGGAAGCCCATGAACTAGGTTTAAAATAGGCTTCAGCAAATGATGAATAGGCGTTTTTTCTGATGCAGCGTAGGCAAAATAAGCCTCTAATACTGCTGTTCTTGAAGGTTTAGGAATGGTTGGATATAAAGCATGATGAATACTTGCAATCGCATATGGATCGCGACATGCAAGACGCCCAATCATCACACCATCCAACGTTTTAAGATGCGTTTTTATTGCATCTATGTCTTCAACTTGTCCGTTAATAACAACCGGAATATGTGTAGGAAGCGAGGTCTTAATGCGATGAACATAATCATAATGCAGAGGAGGAATGGTACGATTTTGTTTGGGATTTAAACCTTTAAGCCAAGCTTTTCGTGCATGCACAATCAGTTTATCGCATCCTGACTCAACTAAAACATGCACAAAAGCTTCAAAAAACGCATAACTATCTTCTTTATTAATACCTATCCTTGTTTTTGCCGTCACAGGAATAGAAACAACTTCTTTCATTGCCTGTATACACTCGGCAACCCGTACCGGATTACACATCAATGATGCCCCAAACTGTCCGGCCAAAACACGCGAACTTGGACAACCCAAATTTAAGTTTATTTCTGAAAACCCCGCAGCTTCTCCTTGTTTTGCAGCAGTAGCCAATGCACTCGGATCAGAACCTCCAAGTTGCAAAGCAACAGGGGTTTCTGCTGGATGAAAATGAAGTGTACGACCAGGTTGGTAATGAATCGCATTCGTTGTTTTCATTTCCGTATAAACAAGTGCTTTAGGTGCCAAAAGGCGCATAAGCATCCTAAAATGCGTATCACTCCAATCAATCATGGGTGCTATAGCAAGCGGAGAAAATAAAGGTGCTTCAAGTGATTTCATCATATCAATCAAATTTTAAATATAATTTAAGACGTGTTAACAATGAGTCCTCATCGCCTACCTGTCCCGAAAAACCCTAAGCATCCAGTCGTCTTAAACCTTAATTTGATTGGATACCCTACATAAAGCAAGGTGCGTAGGGAAAAAAAGCCTTTAAAATTGTAGTTTATCAAACTTAGGCTTAGAATAGCCTTAATTTTTCAAAATGTAGGAAAAAAAAGCATGTCAACACCTGAATTACCTTTAAATGCAATAGAAAAAGTACGTGCTTATTTATTAAATTTACAAAAAATCATTTGTTCAGAACTTGAGACTATTGATGGCAAAGCACATTTTATTGAAGACAGCTGGACACGCAAAAGCGGTGGAGGTGGACGCTCTCGTGTGCTTGAAAAAGGCGCCGTATTTGAAAAGGCAGGCGTCAACTTTTCCGAAGTTCATGGAGATACCCTGCCCCCCGCAGCTTCAGCAAGTCGTCCTGAATTGGCTGGTTGCCATTTTCATGCATTGGGTGTTTCTTTGGTCATTCATCCTCATAATCCATATGTTCCAACGTCACATGCAAATGTCCGCTTTTTTATAGCTGAAAAAGAAGGTAAGCCGCCTGTCTGGTGGTTTGGTGGCGGATTTGATTTAACCCCTTATTATGGCTTTCAGGAAGATTGTGTATATTGGCATAAAACAGCACAAGATGCCTGTCTACCTTTCGGTGAAACCATTTATGACGACTTTAAAGCTTGGTGCGACCGTTATTTTTATTTAAAACATCGTGATGAAGCACGTGGTATTGGTGGATTATTTTTTGATGATTATTCCGAAAAAAGTTTTGACCACAGTTTTGGTTTAATGCAAAGCATCGGCAATGCCTATCTTAAAGCATACACACCCATTGTAGAACGACGTAAGGCTATGGCTTACGGCATCAATGAAAAAAATTTCCAAAAGTATCGCCGAGGACGCTACGTCGAGTTTAACTTAATTCATGACAGGGGCACACTGTTCGGCCTACAATCTGGCGGACGAACAGAATCCATTCTAATGTCCCTTCCGCCCGAAGCCACATGGACATACCAATGGACACCTGATAAAGACACACCTGAAGCTGCGCTTTACGAAACGTATCTACCCATTCAAGACTGGCTGGCAGACGCACCCATGACAAACAAAATAAGCTAAGCTTCCGCCTCAGCTGCTTCAAGACGCATCACATCTTGCGCTTTCAAGCCTTTGGGGCCTTTGTCTAATTTAAAACTGACAGGCTCTTTTTCTTGAAGGGTTTTAAAGCCAACGCCTTGAATATCTTTGTAATGAACGAAAATATCTTCCCCTTCGTCATTTAGAATAAATCCAAATCCCTTTTTTTCATTGAACCACTTAACATGGCCCGTTTCACGCTCTGACATACTTATCATCCTTTAAGAGTATTTTGAAACAGATTTTGTAGACCAAGAGGATTGGCTCACACATCCTCTATGAGTTAGCATAACAGCTTTTTAACGTTTGTTAATTGTTTTTAATAGGATTATTTGTATGGATATCGAAAAAAGAGCCTTTATTCAGATGATTTTAGAGGCAAATGTGCTGAGCTGGGGCGAGTTTACCTTAAAGTCAGGCAGAGTCAGTCCTTATTTTTTTAATGCAGGTTTATTTTATAAAGGGAGCATATTACGCCAAGTCGGTGCCTCTTACGCGAACACTTTAATAAAAAACAAACCAGGCGTAAATCACTTATTTGGACCAGCATACAAAGGCCTACCCCTTGCAACAGCAACTGCTATTGCTTGCGCTGAGCAAAACACTGACGTCGAGGTCACCTTTAATCGTAAAGAAATCAAAACACATGGAGAAGGCGGCCAAATTATGGGCGCCCCTCTCAAAGGAAAAAAAGTAGTGATGATTGATGATGTCATTACAGCAGGAACCGCTTTTCGTGAATCAAAAGCACTCATTACCGCTGCAGGAGGCACATTAACCACTGTGGTTATTGCACTTGATAGGCAAGAGCGTGGCCCAAGTGGTCACTCAACACTCGCCGAAATAAAAGCTGAAGGCATTCAAGTACTTTCAATTATTACCTTAAACGACTTGATGGATTATTTAGAAAGTAATGCGGAAACAAAACAACTTGAGCGCTTGAAAAACTACCGCGAACGTTATGGTGCCTAAGTTAAAAACTAGTTACTAAAATGCCACTCAAAAAAGGAATAAACAACTTGTAATTTATTTTTAATAAGTGTTAACCTAATAGTCTTCCCTAACCAAAAGGGATACAAGATGTTGCCGTAGATGTAGCTTTTCAACTTTGTACTCACACTGAGTTATTGTAAAGGAGAGTTATAATGCAACAAGCACAAAGAGAAGTTATTTTATTAAAGCCAACCCCTGCCTTTTTATCCTTTTTAGCGGGGCAATTACCAGAGACAGCACTTCCTGATCTCAATCTATTACAAACAGATACCACAGCGTATACCCTACCACTACATGAAACAGATGATGCTCTTTTAGATACACTTGAATCACATTTTCTATGGATGTTTCAATATGAAATAAAACGCTGGCTTGGAGATAAAGCACTTTTAAATCTAAATGCCAGTTTCCTTGATTTCCTATGTTGTTTCAAATTTGAAATTCATTCTCATATTGTGCTCTTAGAATCCTCCTGCGAAGCAGGACAACAATTATTACGCGTAAAGCCACGCTCTTTTTTATTAAAAAAAATGCAATCTCGATGGATTGAAGATGATGATGAAGATGTTGCTACTTTAATAGAGCAAGTCTCGCTCTCTCATCTCACTGAAAACGCGACGGTGATTATTAAAAACTTTAAGGCGCTCAACGAAGTTCATCCATTCGTGAAACAATATTTTCATCCCATTTTTAAAATGGAGATGATGCGCGTATGCGAATCACGTGAACAATGGCCTTCTGTCACATCATTTGAAGAATTCAGTCATTATTTTTTGATTGATATACATACAAACTTAGTACATCTAGAGAGATAACCATGGACATCTACCTTTTTCTTTTATTATGCACAGCAAGTATAGCGATTATTGGAGGTATAGGCGCTATTTTATGGCAAACGCTTCTCAGCCGAGATAAAGAGCTCAATCAAAAAGCACACCTAAGGGCGCTTAAAAAAGAAGCAAAAGATTTAAAAAAGCTACGGAAACAACAAGAAAATTATAGCGGTTTTCAAGCACATTACGATATATTAGGCGAAAATAAAGAGGCCATTCAAAGAATAGATAACAAAATTGATACTTTATTTGAGAAAAAGTTGCAACTCATCAAATCTTATGAAGAAATGGTGCAGCAAGAATCATCCTCTATAATCAAATCACTCAACCCTTTTTCTGATAAAAAGAAACCGTCGGTCTTGTGTAAAAACTTCCAGGAAAAATTCCAACTTTATGAAGCAGAACTCGCTTCACTCCAAGCACATCGTGCAACTTTATGGGGTGTACGAACAGACTTTCAGAAACATTTGCTCGAAGAAGAAAACAGCCGAAATAAGCGACTTGATGATTTATATCATCGACACACAGTCTTACTCGAAAAAGTTTATTTAGGGCATATTAAGAGTACAGAAGAAATAGATAAAGCATCTATTGAAGCAGGAACAAAATCATTTAAATACAGTGTTTTTTATCCCTTTCAATTTCTTACTTCTTTTTTTGGAGCACAAAAAAAATCTGATATATTGAAAAACACAACAGGCGAAACACGTTCAAGAGAAATGGTTCGTCAAACTGAAGGTAATATTAATGAAGGTTTAGCATTTAGTTTCGATGAAGATACACTTTCAGTTAGTTCTCATTGATAGACATGTAATGTAATTTTTTTAAGTATCAGCCAACTGAGCTTAGTATGATTAAACTCATCTGTATTTGCAGAAACCTTTTACCGGTGGATACCGTAAACTCAGCTGACTTAAAAAACATTACATTATCAATTTACTGTAGGGGTTCTTTTTAATATCTACAAAAACTAGTTCATTAGAACAAAATAAATTATGCTTAATACTCTTAGAATAAGTTAAATTTTGTTTTCTGGAGCTTTTTGAAATGCATTTCATACAACGGACTGTTTTTTATATATTAGGATTTGTTTGTATCACATCCTGTTTTGCCTTTAATTTTAAAGACGGACAGGTACCCATTCAGTTAGGATTTTTTGATGCGAAAGAAGGTATACCTCAAGTTATCCATATTCAAGGACTCATTGGAAATAGGTACACCACCACCCAGAGTTCTGGTCAAAGTGGCCTGGTTGGTGTAGGTTACTTTTTACCTGTGTCAGATAAAAAAATTTTAGGCTTATCCGAGTTAACCTATGGCGTTAATGCCTTTTACTTAGGCAAAACCACGGTCAAAGGTTTGATTGTTCAAGAAGAGATGTTTTCTAACTTATCCTATCAGTATGATGCTTCTAATATACCAATTTATGCCGCTTTAACCGGAAAAAAGTTTAATAATACTGGCAACCTAGGTTTGGTTTTACATGGCGGTATAGGTCCTAATCTTGCAATGCTTCGCAACTATCAAGAAACGTCCCTTGATGGCGGTATTACCCGCTTAAACCGTTCTTTTTACAGTAATACTGCTACCACATTTACTGCCATGGGCGGCATTGGCGTTGCCATTAATCATCTCATCCCTAATGTAAATACCCCTCTTGAATGTGCTTATCGCTTTTTTTACCTAGGCCAAGGTGCGCTAAATAAACGTACCGAACAAATTCTTAATTCACTTCAAACAAGTAATGCTTATGCACAAGCCCTTGTTTGTTCTGTAACGGTTTAAAGGAATATCTCATGAAATTAGTTTTAAGATTAACTCAATTTATCTTCATATTATTAAGCAGCTCTTTAAGCTTTGCCGAAACAGGCAGTCTTGTTGAGGTCGCTGGAGAAGGACCTGTGCTCACCATCTGCCCTCAAGCTTTCAACCATGTTTATGAAAATATGGGTTTAACCTTATCTACATCAGGTTACGAAATCCCTACAAGTGATTGTAAAACCATGCGAGGTACATCATGTGTGTTTGCTGCAAGTCGTGAGAGTTGTCGCCCTATTTCAATTCAAGGACTTACAGGACACATTAAATTATCAATATGTCTTGATGAAACAGCGCAACTCAATTGCCAGGACTTTGCAGCAAATATTACTAATTATAAATTTGCAGTGGGTGATAGTAACCCTCTTGTCGGCGACTTAAGTGCACAAACTTATACAAGTAATGATGGTGGCGTAAGCTGGGATAAACCAAGGACTTTACCCAATCCCACAGGCAGTGGCGATAATACTTTAAAAAGTATTTCTTGCTCTCCTTCAGGACGTAAATGTGCTGCGGGCGGCTTTAATGGAAACTATAATGGTTTAATTTATACCAATACTACGAACCCTTTGGGTATCACAACTTGGACTGGTCCATTAGCACCATCACCAACAACATCATCAGGAGACACACTATCGAGCATACAGATTTGGGCTATGCATTATGCAAAATTAGGCCGGTGTATTGCTGTCGGGAATGGTACCTTATCTAGCGGCGCATCAAGTGGTACTGCTGTTCCACTTGCCTATCTCTCTTCTGATTGCACAACCTGGGGTGCCGCTGACTCAACCGTTGTTGTTGGGCCTGACACAACAACAACGGTTCCTGTATTAAATGCAGTAACTTGTAATACATCTGGTCGACAATGTGTTGCGGTTGGGCAGCGCTCAGCAGGCACAACCGCTATTTCAGCCACCACAGAGAATGGCGGTTCAACTTGGACGGTTAACGACCCCCCGCTTCCCAGCGGATATACACAAGCCATTTTATTTGGTGTATCTTGTTCAAGCTCGAGGAGTCGGTGTATTGCTGTAGGATATGGCATTGATGAGGATAGCGTAGAGCATGCAATTGCATACACCTCTCTTACTGGTGGAAGAACTTGGGGAAAAGCTGAGGTTTTGCCAACACCTGAAGGATATACGGGCATGAGACTAACCAGTATCTCTTGTAACAGTTCAGCTACAATTTGTAGTGCAGTAGGCCTTCTTACGACAACCTTACTTGAAGATCCTGTGACATTTACATACAGGCCCTCCGAAACAGGAACAGGTTTTATCTGGACGCAAAGTGACATAACCACAACAGGTGTTAACCAACTCAATAGCGTTTTTTGCACAAGCACCGGCTCACTATGTACAGCAGTTGGGCCAGGCAGCATTAGTGACCCCATTAGCTATTCATCTTCTGATGCCGGAAGCACTTGGACAGGTCCTGTTCAATTAAATGCAGGGGCGGGTCTTGGAAGTGCTAACTTATTTAGTGTAGGTGGTAGTGGCTAACATGAAAAACGATACTTTAGATCATATTTTTTCGTCAGCTCATTCATTTGAAGCATATGAAAGGCTTAAATTAAATATTAAGCCTTTCGAATACCCGAAGCGTTACTTACGTTTTATCCTGAAGGCACAAACATTGTATTTGCTTATGGTGAATATCACGTTATTAAACTATTCCCACCCTTCCATAGAAGTCAATCATCAAAGAAGTTCATGCCCTACCTACAGATGGATTACTTGAAATTGATTGTCACTGGCAAAAATTTATTACAAAACAAATCAAGCATTGTGTAAGCCAACATCAATCTCTAGAGCTTTCTAATAATTTATTACAAGAAATCTCACGCTATCTTGATTTGGCATCTTGACGGATTGATTTTGGAGATGCCATGCTAGGATTACCGGAATATGATTTGTTAGGACCTGGGGCTTTCCTTATTCAAGGTGATAAACAACTGCTAAAAACATTTCTCTTAGCATATGGTTATTCACCGAATATGCTGACTGAAACATTAAGCCATCAACTAACAGCATTGATGTTACTACATCAATATAGCGATTTAGATGTTCAGGTTAGAGTTAGAGGCTGGAAAAATAAAGTCTCTAATCTAGCAGATTTACAAAACTTGGTTTGGGGTTTTTAGACCGCTTCATAGAGATGGGTTAGTTTGCGAGGAACGAAGTGACGTGGCATATTAACTGACTAAATCAATATCATTCCCATGCTCTGGTTCCTCCGGTTCCCCTCTTTCTTTTCCTCTTATTGCCTCTACTTGCTCCCTCATCTTCTGTACAGAGGCAGTCTGCTTTGGACTTTCTTCGAACGCTATTGAATCCGGTGATATTCTACCTGTCAACTGCTCAGTCTCTTGCTCAGGCTGTTTAATGTCATCAAGCTGTTTTTTAAACCTTGAGGTTAATGTTTTTTGAGATTCATGTTGATTTAAAACAAAGTCACGAAGCCCTACTTCGGCAAGCGAGGTAAGATTATTTTCACTAATAGCTTCTACATAATGACTCACAACCTTGTTGGATGCGCTGAAATCCAAACTGTCTATTACATCAGGTATTAATTTTAAGGCAAGAATCTGAGCTATCTCTAATTTATCATTTTTACAAGCTTGTAAGAACATGGCTTCAGTTGGTTTAACACCTTCATTTATTAAAAGTTTCACGAAATCAATATCACCTTCATGACATGCTCGTGAAAGTATACTTTTCGCATTTTTAATGAGTTGACCGGCTTCCTCTGCTGAGAGATATTGCTTCACCAATAGAAAGTCATCCACTGTTTTAATTATATCCGACCATTTCTCTTCCATTGCATCTACAAGAATCGTACTCTGCTTTTCTGAAAGATATACCTTCGCCCAAACAAAGTCATTAGCTGTTTCAATGATATCAGGCAATGTCTTTTCTACTGCATCAAACAGGATTGCACGCTCTTCTACTAATAGACCTTCCATCGCAGAACCAAAATCAAAGCCCGTTTTAAAGATATCGTGCCATTGAACTTTCATGATACTTACCAAAGCCATACACTGCTCTGCTGAGAGATTTTCCATCATCCAAAGAAAATCATCAAATGTTTTAATTAAATCAGGCAATTGTCCTTTCATTTTTAATTCATCGAACATAACCGCAAACTGCTCTGGTAAAAGAATTCCCACCATCGAGCCAAAATCAACATCTGTTTTCATAATATCAGACCATTTCCCTTGCATTACACGAAACAAAACTGCGCGTTGCTCTACTGCAAGGTATCCCATCGCTTTACTAAAACCCTCACCACTTTCAATGATATTGGGCAATTTAGCTATCATCGCATCAAACAGAACCACTCGATGTTCGACTGAAAGCCGCTCTATTGCGTCACAAAAATCACTGCCGTTTTTTATAATATCGGAAAAATTAAATTTCAATTCATTAAGGATAATATTAGATTTTTCATCGTTAAAACTAATGAGAAAAGACTTTATGTTTGAAGGTGATTTAATAAGCACATTCATTATCTCATCTTTATTAGCTCGTAAAAATGCACTGAGCTTTTCAGGAGATAACCCCATCGCAAAAATCACAAGGTTTTCAAGTGTTTGAAGTTGAGTGACAACCTCTTTTCTTAAAGATTGGCTTGCACATACATTTGTTATTTCTGTGGGTGTGAGTAACTGAATCATATCTAAATCAGATAAAGACATTATCTTCAGTTCGAGCCCTAATTTTTCGAGTAGGCTGGTGTTTAAGCCTCCTTCATCATGCCCTTCAGTGTAAGTATTGTTCTCGATAGCTTGGACAAGTTTGTTTTTAGCCGCATTAAAGTTTGTCCTCGCCGCAACTACAAGTGATTCTTTTTCTGTGCCACTTAAAGCAATTTGACTCAATAATTCATCATGGCCACTCATGGCCTCGATAAGTACGGTTCGTCGTGAGGCAATGCATGTCCCTATATCTTCAGTGGCGTTAGTATTTACTTCTTTATTAAATGCAACATCGAGTAGTCCATCTATTTCTTTTTTAAGTTCAGTTGGAATTTTATTCTTTTCTCTTTCGGGGAGCGTCATGTAATAACTTCTAAAGTTAATAATAGCAGGGTACGCCCCACTTCCAGCATTTGTCTCCTCCCCTAAATTACCAACCATATTAAGACTGAGCTGTTGACAAAGTTGATTAAGCTGACCAAGTAAAGTGCTTTTATCACCACTTAATAGTTCATATTCACGTTTTGTATCAAAAACGGCCTGAGTCAGTGAAGAATGTGCGACAAGACGCTTGTATTCCTCTACATTCACATAGCTATACTCAGGGTCATATGGATTACCTAACTGTGTTGGGGTGAGCGACAAATCCAACTCAGTGATTAATTTTACGGGCAA
>JAHZKF010000001.1 GCA_022600575.1 Gammaproteobacteria bacterium
CTCCCTGCCATAACCTCAGTGTTTTAGTGTGTTTTCCGCTGAGGGAGAGGGAGCATTCCAAGTGTTTTAAATACCCTCATGTCTTTGCATTCCCTCAAGATTTAAATTGCCTTTCAACCTTTAAAGACAATTATGATCTCGCAACTTCATTGGCAATGGGTATAACAGTCTGTCTTTGCGAGCGGACTTATCCCCACGAAAAAGACGCTCCTCATCCTACGTGCCCTAACACTAAAAACCTTTGAGGCAAACTTGCCCCAAAGACTATTTCAGCCAAGCATTGGCAATACCCAATGATAAAGGCTCAATAAAGCTCGTTGTTTCACTCCCTTGCGCATTAAGCCACTGCAACGTATGTTGGGCACGAGCACAACCATTTTGACCTGCTTTCTTCAGCCATACTTTTGCTTTATCTTGACTCGCATCTCCTAAAGCCCCTTGATAATACAACATGGCTAAGTGATATTGAGCATAGCCATTCCCACGCTCTGAGAGCTTCTGATAAAGCGCTGCCGCTTTTTCAGTATCTTTAGGAATACCCTGACCCTGCTCATACAATGCAGCTAAAGCTAAAATCGCTTTGGCATTCCCTTTGTCCGCTGACAATTGATAATTATAAACTGCTTTTGCTATATCTTTTGACATCCCTTGGCCTTTTTCTGCCATTTGTCCTAGATGATAAAGCGCATCGCGGTTACCTCGCTTAGCCGCTTTCTCGTACCATTCATATGCACTTTTTTCGTGTCTAAATTTCCCAGTATCATGAAGATAAATCCCTGCAAGCTGAACCATAGCACGTGTATGCCCTCGCTCTGCCGCTTCAAGATATAACGCTTCTGCTTTATCGGTATCTACAGGACGTCCTTTACCATATTCATACATCAAACCTAAATCGAATTTCCCAATACTATTGTTCTTTCCTGAAGCAAGCTGATACGCGGAAAAAGCTTGTTCATAATGACTGTCAACTGTTTCATAGAGAAACCCTAAAGCAATTGCTGCAGGCGCATAACTTTTCATGGCTTTTTGATACCATTGTTTTGAAACGTCATAATTTGGAAGTTTTTCAAGCTGCCCCATTTGATTCAGCCGCCCTAGTAAATATTGTGCAATCGGCTGACCTTGCTTTGCTGAAAGCGTATACCACTGTGCTGCTTCTTTAAAATCAACAGTGCCACCTAAACCTTGCTCTAGTAAGTAAGCCAATTTCAACTGAGCATCCCTATCCCCTCGCTCAGCCAAGTTTTGGTAGATTGTGCGTGCTTCTTTGATAGAATTTGAATCTTGACTGCCGGTTAAAGCATAATCCGCTAACAATAAACTGGCTTGACTATTACCGGCAGCATGTGCTTTTTCCAAAGAAGATAAAAAAGGCATACTTCTATCATGAGCAAGGATAGCTAAATTCAAATCAGCAAACGAAAAACCAGCATCTGAAGCTTGCTGCAATAATGCTTCTGCTTTGTCTTGGCTCTCTCCTAAGTCCTGTCCTGTTGCATAATATGTTCCTAAAATAAAGGCACTCACAGGATTAACTTTTGCTTTTTCATACCAATAAATGGCTTCTTTGGAATCAGGACTTGTCCCGATTCCTCGATCAAGCAACATGCCATATAAAAGGGCTGCTTTATCATCGCCATTTTTTGCTTCTTCTTTAGCCACTTCTAGCGCACGTGCTTGTTTTTCTTTTGAAGTATCCATTGCATCAAAAAATGCCAGTGGTAACACTGCCTCTTTAATCCCGTTAGCAGCTGCATGCCGATATAAACGTTTCATTAAAGCATGACGTTTTTGCTTTTCTTGAACACTTAAACTGCCTGTTTTATCTCGAACCAACATTTCAGCTAAACGATATTCACCTTCAGCATTTTGGTTGAAGGCTGCCAACCGATACATTGCCATAGCCCTTTCATGATCAGGTTCAATTGCCCATTCACCATCTGCTCCTCTCCGACCTTCTTCAAATAAATGCCCTAATATATACTGCGACTCTGGATTTCCTTTAAAAGCCGCATCATTTAACCAACCCATGGCTTGCTGATAGTCAGGTTCGCCCCCTTCACCTGTTAAATAAAACATACCGAGGGTATATTCGGCTTTTAAATCTTGCTGTGCAATCGCCTGCATATAGTACTCAACTGCTTTCTCTTTATCTTGTTTAACGCTAACCCCTCGTTGATACAATTGACCTAGGGCAAATTGCGCAGTTGGATCGCCAAGCGCTGCTTTTTCTTCTAATAAAACTGAATATTTCTTCTCTTCTAATGGATAAACTGAAAAGACGACTTTTTTTCCACTTTCTTTTTCTTTAGATGATGATTTAACCAATACATCATAATATTCTGTTAATGGTATGGTATTAGGTCGAGCCATCTCAAAGCGCGGTTTATAAAGTGTTTTTCTGCTAATTCCTGCCATTTGCGGTGGCTGATTATATTGATTTTGCTTCAAAGCAGCGTTATCAGTCCAATCTGTAAAAATACCTGTTAGCCCATATCCACTACTCGCAAAACTGAATGCTTTGCCACCGGTTAACCAATGCGATGCCCGCACTTCTGGGGTATTTAAGATTTTACTGTCTGCTTCTTTAAATTTTTCTAACCACGTTTTTTCAAGTGCTTCATCTCCTGACAATTTTGCCAGTTGAGCAAGCCCTTTCATTGCTGGCAAATAACCTGCTGCTAAGGCTGAATCATACAAAATTTTTGCTTGCTCTAAATCTTTAGGCGCTAATTTTCCGTCTACATAAACTTCTGCCATCAAGTATTGTGCCTCTGGCTCTTTTTGCTCAAGTGCACGCTTAAGCCAAATCATGCCTAAACGTTTATTCGATGCATGACGACTTTCAAGAAAATGCTCAGCAAGGCTTGCTTGCGCTAAACTATTACCCTGCTTTGAAGCTAAAATATCATAACGCCGCGCCTTATCTTCATTTCGCTTCACACCCACCCCAAAGTGATATGCTGCAGCACAATATAACTGTGCTTTTAAATCGCCCGAATCTGCCGCCTTTTTAAACCACTTTAATGCTGCAGTTGGATTATGCTCATGAATTAACTCATAGCGCGCCATTAATTTTTGGGCTGGTAAAAAACCTTTTTCAGCTGAAATTTTTAAGTTTTGAACAGCACGTTGATTATTTTTAAGTACGCCATAACCATATAGATACATCTGTCCTAAATAATCATGCCCAACTGCACTCGACTTTGAACCATCTAAGAAATAATTTGCGGCTTTCTCATAGTGCCCAGCACGATATGCTTCAAATGCATCATTCTCGCTAGCGATTGATGGTGTTGCTGCAGCTAAAAGACAAAACCATGGCATGATAGACTTCATAAGATGCTCCTATTCTTTTAATTAACGTGGGATAATCCCGTAATAAATCACTTGGCGTACAGCCCCACCTCTTGTATTTCCATGGGCAAGCCAATAATTCCCACGATTATTCATTCCATACTTCACACGTGCGTACTCACAAACTTTCAAACCTGTTTCACAGTCAATGACACGACCGTGTGTTGACTTTCCATCATGAATCGTACAAATGTATTTCATACGTTCACTACTTGAGAGCACCGCCCAACGCCCTGCGGGAATGGTATGGTTAAGATACACACTTTGACTGCTTTCAGACTGTCTCATTTGATATAAATTAATGGGTTTCTTAGCCTTATTATAGATGAAATATAACGACTGAGAGTCACCTGCACTATCAGGCAAAACTTCTAAAACACTTAAGTCAAACCCGTACCCAACATCTTTACACCCAAGTGGACTTCTTATTTCAGCATCACGCTTTGCTGCAAAACCAAGTGCTGTTCCACCTAACAATAATACTGAGGCACATAGTACTTGTAATAAACTTCTGTGATATACGCTTTTCATTATGAAGTCCTCCCAACAGAATTAGATGGACGAACAATCACTTTTGTTCCTTTCTGATTGTTCTCATCAGTCGATATTTCAACAAACTCTTCATTGAGCCATTTGGCATCTCGCGTAAACATACGCACGCAACCATGACTGGCTCGATACCCTGGAATGTCATTTGAACCATGCATCGCAAAACCTTTGTGAAAGTACATACAATAAGGCATTGGTGCACCACCCCGTCCAACAGGGTATACATCAGATGAACAATGTGAATTTTCTTTGCTAAACATTCTGAAAATACCAGACATCGTCTTACACGATTTACTGCTATCTGGACATTTATCACGCCCTGACGCAATCGGTCCCCAATTTAAGAGCTTTCCATGCTCATCATAAGCACCCCAAGCTAATTTATCTTGATCCACAATAATCTGTTTTTCTTGCGTATCCATTTTTCTTGGAAAAGGAGAAATATCAAGGATTGTAAGTTCATTCAAGTTACGTGGCACCACAATCACTTTACCCGCCCAAAGAGAGTTATAGGTCCGGTTAAGGCGCTGTACTAAATCCCTATCTTGATTGTCAGGAAACAGGCGTTTCCATGATTGTCCTTTTTGCACTTTAATGCATTTAAACTGTGCGTTTTTACAGAGATTTGGACCATAATAAAGAGGTCCTCCTGCCCATGTTATTGAGGTTGCTGCAAAGAAAACACTCAATAAAACAAATATATTCTGCAACTTATTCATAATGCCTCCAGCGGCTTGTCTGACGTAAGTTAATCACGTCTATCTAGATATGCTGTCGGCTACCTGTAACAAAAGTTTAATCTTTTAGACTTAAAAAAAGTCAATGTAGAAAGTCATAAATAATCTTGGCGAGTTTTTGATTGATTCCATCTACTTTCATCAATTCTTCAAGTGGCGCTTTGGCAAGCTCACGCACGCCTCCAAAACGTTTCAGCAAGGCTTGGCGGCGTTTTTCACCCACACCTGGAATATCATCTAATGCGGAGCTTAATGTTGTTTTTTGACGTTTTTTACGATGGTTTGTAATGGCAAAACGGTGCGCCTCATCTCGAATTTGTTGTAATAAATGGAGTGCGGGTGAGTCAGGCGAAAAAGCCATTTCTTGCATGGTATCAGCTAAAATTAAACGCTCAAGCCCCGCTTTACGCGTCACACCTTTAGCAACTCCTAATATGGTTATTTGGGGTCCAAGAAGCGCTTCCAGTGCTTTTTTTGCAACCCCTACTTGCCCCTTACCACCATCAATAATGGCGAGTTCCGGCCAAGGCTTATTATCACGCAGGAGCCCCTTAAAATAACGACTTACGGCTTGCGTCATTGCCGCATAATCATCGCCTGGTGTAATATCTCGAATATTCAAACGTCTGTAAGCCGATTTTAACGGTCCATTCCTATCAAACACCACAGCGGACGCAACCGTATCAGTGCCCGAAGTATGACTAATATCAAAACAGACCATTTGCTCAATTGGCGTTTTAAACTTTAGCTCTGCTTCGAGTGTAATAAAGCGCGTTTTAATCAGTTCTTTTGAAGTACTACGTACCGAGACCGCACGTTTTAAATTATCTTTTGCAAACACAATCCAACGTGCCCGAACGCCACGTGTTTTTTCCTGAATACTGCATTTACGCTCCCGGCGCGTGCTTAAAACCACTTCCCATGCTGTTTTATCCTCAATCATATGATTGGTTAAAATCAACCCTGGAATTCGGGTAGGCGTATCCAAATAATAATGCGCAATAAATGCTTCGAACACCGCTTGTTTAAGCGCCTCTTCTTCAAGACCCGTTTTCGGTACAGATGGAAAAAAAGCCTGGCTATCTATAATTTCTCCGCCACGCACCCCAACCCATTGTACGCAAGCAAAACCATTTTGAACTTCGCTTACAATCACATCAAGGTTACCCGTGCGAGCAGCCACCCCTTGTTGCTCTTGAATTAACCTTAAATGCTTAATTTGATCCCGAAGTGCCGCTGCTTCTTCAAAGGCCATGGCTTTAACCGCTTCTTCCATGCGTTCTGCTAATGCTTTTAGAAGTGCTTGTGATTTACCTTCTAAAAATCGTGTTGCATCCTCGACTGATGCTGTATACGCCTCTTTTGAAATCAACCCAACACACGGTGCTGTACATCGTCCAATTTGATATTGTAAACATGGGCGTGTGCGTGCTCTAAAATCACCTTCACGACAATTTCGTAACTTAAACACTTTCTGAATCGTATTTAAGGTCTCTCGCACAGCGACCACACTTGGATATGGTCCAAAATACCCTTTGGTTTGAGGGTTTTTTTTTGTGCGCGCCAAACCTAAACTCGGAAACCGATGACTTAAATTCAAATATAAATAAGGATACGATTTATCATCGCGCATCAAAACATTATATTTGGGACGTAATTGTTTGATCAGCTGACTTTCAAGTAACAAGGCTTCTGTTTCACTACGCGTAACACTCACATCAATATGGACAATTTGACGAACTAACGCGCGTGTTTTGCTACCTTTATCTGATTGATTAAAATAACTTTGAACGCGTTTTTTTAAATCAGCGGCTTTACCCACATAAATCACCTGCTTACTCGCATCATACATGCGATAAACACCAGGTGCTGTTGGCAAATGCATTAATGTTTCAGATAAATCAACTGGTAACGTCTTCGGATTCATTTAAGTTTTGTTCAAATGCACCATGTTTCATGGCGAGATGTGTTAACTCCACATCATTTTTTATACCCAGCTTTTCAAACATACGATAACGATAAGTACCAACCGTTTTAGGACTTAAAAAAAGCTTTTCGGCAATTTGATTAACGGTCAAACCGCGCGTTATCATAAACATAACCTGCATTTCACGTTCAGATAAACATTCAAGCGGTGAAATTTCGGTTGGATTCAAACTATCTAAGGCTATCTTTTGGGCAATTTCAGCACTTAAATATCGCTCTCCTCGTGATACTTTTTGAATGGCTTGAAGCATTTCCTCAGCTGCTGAGTCTTTTGTTAAATATCCCATGGCCCCCAACTGTAAAAGTCGGGTTGGTAATGGCGTAGTTGTTGCAGCCGTTAATACAATAATATGAATATTCGGTTTAATTTGTTTTAAACGTCTTGTGACTTCCCAACCATCCATGCCGGGCATTTTCATATCTAGAAGCACAACATCAGGATTACATGCCTTTGCCTTTTTTAAAGCAGCATCACCGTTCTCTGCTTCGGCAACCACATCGATGTCTTCACAATTATCGAGTAATAGCCGAACACCCATTCGAACCAGTTCATGGTCATCAACGATGAGCACTTTTATCAAGCAAAACTCCTCGGTCATTCCTTTGCAGGACACACGCGAAAGATGCGGATGATACTAGCAAGTTTTTTGTTATATGACAATCAATAAGCGCTAACAAGCTTGGATATGAATACTCGGATTTCCTACTTCTACTGGAAAATAAGGGGCATACTCTCCCAACTTGCGTGCGCGCGCCATGAGTGCACTCCAATCCGCTTCTATAAATTCATACAGCATCTGATAGCTATCAATTACAAAATAAACAGGTTGAAGTGCATCAATACGATAAGGCATCCTAAAAATAGCAATGGGGTCAAACAACACACGCATCGCATCACTGCTTTCAACACTATAGGGCGTTTCGCCAATAGAGGATAAAATGCCCCCACCATAAGCTCTTAAGCCCGATTTATCTTGAATCAAACCAAATTCAACGGTAAACCAAAAAAAACGTTGCAGAAGCGGCCAGTCAGCCTCATCAAAAGTCAGTACACGTTTTGCATAAGCATGGACAAAATCGGCATAAACCTTATCTGTAAGCATCGGGCAATGGCCAAATATTTCGTGAAAAATATCAGGCTCTTTCACATAGTTGAGTGATTTTTTATCTCGAATAAAGGTCGCTGCCGGAAACTTTTTTGCCGCGAGTAATTCAAAAAAAGCACGTGCAGAAATCAAAGCTGCAACAGGAGATACTTCCCAACCTGTGGCGGCTCGAAGTTTTTCGCTGATATCCGGCAATTGAGGAATTTTATCCGCTGATAATTCAAGTGCATTAAAACCTTCAATAAAAGCATCTGATGCACGACCTGCAAGCAACGCTTCTTGTCGTAAAAAAAGGGTGTTCCACACTTGATCTTCTTCTGATGAATAAACAATATGTCCTTGCTCATCAGGCTCATGCGACACATAACGACTCACAAACTCCATAAAAACTCCTTCTTTTTAACGAATGGTATTACGCAACGCTGAGATAGTAATAGAGGTTTCAATCCCTGATTGTGTCACACTCTGTTCACTCTTCCAGGCATGACCATACACTACTTCATAGGTTAAAGGATATTTTCCTGTTTCTATTTGATACTTTTTAACCGATGCTTCAAACGCTGCCCATGCGCGTTTACCTGTAAGGCCTGGGTTTCGTTTGGCATTGATATTACGCACTCCTTGCTGGCGTAACGAACGCAACAGTGCTTGCCAATCCTCATAATGTACTGCCAACTTATCCATATCAACCACAGGATCTAAAAAACGCTCAGACAATAAAATATCACCTATATCATGCATATCCATAAATGTATTTGCGTGTGCAAAAGTAGTTGGTTTGTCTTCACGTAGCTCTAAAAAAGTGTCAGGGCCAAGGGTTGAAAACATTAAGCACCCCCCTACATGCATCACACGATTTAACTCACGCATCAGTGCAGGCCATTGATTAGACCAATGCAATACTTGGTTTGAAAAGACTAAATCAAAGGTATTATTCAAAAAAGGTAAGGCGTGCATATCAGCTTGCACAAACGCCATCTTCTTTTGGGGCCATCGTGATTTCGCTCGTGCCTCTGTCAGCATCCCACGAGCAAGATCAACCCCCACAACCACGGCTTTAGGGTAGCATTTTTTAAGCTGCTTCGTAAAAAGACCTGTGCCACATCCTAAATCCAACACATATTGAGGTTCGATTTTAAGATAACTTAAGCGTTCAAATAATTGCTCGCCTATTTCTCGCTGCACTTGTGCCGCTGCTTCATAAACCGTTGCTTGTCTATGAAAGGCATTGCAAACTTCTTCTGAAAAACGCATGATACCCATCAGGAAAAAAGCACCCTATCCAGCCTATGCGAGTACTGATTAAAAGCAACAGTATACCATATCGATGGCGTCTGAAAACGCCTTGCAGCTTATGTTTTCAATATCATCAAACCAACAATCCACTTTGTACATATTGCGAAAGCTTACTCATCCCTCTTGGCGCTGCCTGCAAACAATGTGCAACCCCCTTACCCAATGCCCAATTTAACCTATGTGGGTACTGTATTAAACACCCAGCCCCTCTCGATGCAGTGTTTGCCCCTTATCGCTTTGAAGAACCGCTCAGAACTATTGTGCATGATTTTAAATACCAAGAAAAATTACATTTAACCCCATTTTTAGCTGAAAAAATGCTGGCTGTTCAGCCTACCTTACACCCTAAAAAGACTTGTTTTATTCCTGTTCCACTTCACAAAAAACGCATTCATGAACGTGGCTTTAACCAAGCAGCTATTTTGGCAACATATTTAGCAAAAAAATTAAATCAACCTTGCTTACTTCATCACATTAAAAAAATAAAAAACACGCCACAGCAAGCAAAACTTGAAGCACGCACACGCAAAAAAAACCTTCAAAACACGTTTAAATTAAAACCTGTTCCTTATCAGCACATTATTTTAATCGATGATTTAATCACAACGGGAAGTACCGCGAACGAACTTGCGTACCAACTTAAATTACAAGATGTCAAACACGTCACACTCTGGTGTATTGCTAAAACGTGTTTAAATTAAGGAGCCATGGGAAGCTCTCTATATACTTTGCTTGTACTAATAAGCTGTCCATCATCACCTAAAGAAACATTAGACCACATTGACATTCTGACAAACATTCGCCAACCAGGACGTGTCGCTTGTTGTGCTCGGTGTGGTGTTGTCACATCAAACTTTATCATCTGTCCATCATTATTTGTATAAACATCTGGTTGCTTTTCTTCTATTGCTTTATTTAAATCATCCCATACATGAGTATCATCGAATCGATAATTTTTTCCAAATAGAGTAAATTTATTCGTTAGAAATTGAGTATTACTAACGCCATGAGTATTATCAGAAAAGGTACAAAGAATAAAATCATTAGCATGTATTTGATTGTTATCTGCGTGTGATACATTGTTCACTCGGTATAAGCCATCACAATGCCATCCAAGTTCAGCCGGATAGTCTCCCGGCTCTAAATAGTGAATTCGACAGTCTATCTTATTAAACAGACCTAGTTCACTTGTTCTTTCTAAATATTCTTTAGGAATCGCATCTAAAAAACTACTCATTATTGGTCCACCGTGCACTCTAGCAAAATACGGAGAAGCAGCATAAAACCTTTGTTCATTTTGAATTTGTTCTGCAGAAAAAACACCGGGTAACTTTTCAAGCAACCGATAATTTGGATAAAAATGAAATGTCTTATTATCGCTAAGATAACGAGTACCTTTCATCAGAGAATTAGAGTAATAAACTTTTGACAATCTATATCGGAACATACTATTTAGCCTTTATTTGCTTTATTACTTAGAACGCAGCCTCAATCCAAGTCTGTTTTTTAGACAATCATTTCAATCAAATCAATATCATTGAGCATACTAAAAAAAGCATTAATTTGAAGTTCCTAGCTAATTTTTCAAACCGGATCACAATATGGTTCTGTCGCAAAAACTGTCATACTTGATATGCGCACGTATTTTAGGCGAAATTAAGCTGCAAGACCATTAAATTATTCAAAAATAGCCTGGTTATCTGAGACGGAGATTCGAGCAAGTGATCCCTACCATAAAATATTAGAACTCTTGCATAACTTCTCACCTTACGCACTTCAAATAACGCCGTCATTGCTGCATAGGTTACATAATTCGTTGATAAAGTACGGTACAATTTTGAAACTGTCGTTGCGAAAACTGCAAGCGTAGCGCCGCAGGATGAAGCAA
>JAHZKF010000027.1 GCA_022600575.1 Gammaproteobacteria bacterium
AGGGTAATAACGATTGTAAGTAACGTTTTCATGCATGATTTTCCATAAACGCTCAATAGGATTGAGGTTCGGGCTGTAAGGTGGAAGAAAGTGAAGCTCGATATTTGTTTTTTTAACAAAATCACGTATCGCTTGGCTCTTGTGATAACCAGCATTATCCCAAATAGGACCAGCGGGGGCATTTGAACAGAAACTTACAGTTTCAGCATAATTATCCAAGAAAATTGATCACTAAAGATTGTCAGAGCTCTGGTGAGTATACTTTTGTACTTGCCAATGTGAAATGTCAACTAACCCTAGAATTAAAATTTGCTGAAAAGATCAATTTGTATATTAAAAGCATAAAAATACCCGTTAAGGCACAAAATATACTCGCTAACAGTATACCCAATCTCGCTGAATTAATAAGGTTTTCATTGAACGCTAAATTAGCTATAAAAATAGCCATTGTAAATCCGATGCCAGTCAATATACTGGCACAGGCTAACAATATCCAGTTAAGATCACTTGGTCTTTTTGCCAACCCAAGAAATTCAGCGATAAAGCTAAAACCAAAAACCCCGATAGGTTTTCCCAGAATAAATCCTAAAAATACTGCTATGGTAACTTCGTTAGTAAAATCTGAAAAATTTATTAGAACTCCTGCATTAGCTAGTGCAAATAGTGGCAAAATTAGATACCCAACCCATGGGTGCAAGAGGATTTCCAGCCGCTCGACCGGAGAAAGGGTTTCACGAGCAGCTACTTCTGCCATGTGTAATGCTTTGCGATCCTCTGTATCTCCACTCCAATGCTCTCCTGGCGGATAAGAAGTAATATGATGTAAAATTTCTTGCAATTGCTTATCCTTTATCCATGTGTCGGTAGGGGTCATTAATCCAAGAATAACGCCAGTAATAGTAGGGTGAATACCTGATGCATCTATTGAAACCCATATTAGGGCTCCGATAAAAAAAAATACAATTATACTGCGAATCCCTAATTTTCTCATTATATACACGAGAATAAACCCTATTACTGATGTAGCAAGAGTAGTCCAATTAATCCCATCACTATACCCAATAGCAACAACCAAGATAGCGCCAATGTCATCAATAATAGCCAAGGACAACATGAATATCCGAAGGCTTTGAGGAATATGTTTACCGAATAAAGCCAAGCATCCAATAACAAAGGCAGTATCTGTTGCCATCACAGTACCCCACCCATCCTGGCCGGGCTCACTAGCTTGGAGTAAGAGATAAAATAAAGTGGGCACAATCATTCCACCAAAGGCAGCGATAATAGGAAGGGCCGCTATTTTGGTCTTACGTAACTCACCAAAAACCAATTCCCTCTTTAGCTCTAAAGCTACAAAAAAGAAAAACAAGGTCATTAATCCATCATTTATCCAGCCATGGATTGGACGAGAAAATTCAATATTTCCCAGATTGATGCCTAGGGATATATCCCAAATGGATAAAAAAGATTCTGACCAGGGAGAATTTGCCATGATTAGTGCGACAAAAGTAAACAACAGTAGTAAAATTGCAGTACTTGTCTCAATACGAATAAATCGATCTAAGGGTTTAGAGAACCAATGAATGAGTTCTTTAGGTAATTGTGGATTTAATGGCACTTAATTATCCTTTAACCAATATTATTTAGACTATAAAAAGCAAGACTTCCAATATCCCTCGAATGTTTTTAAATCCGAAGTATAGCTTAGCCATTTTTGCGAATAACATATCTTTTATCGATGGATTCCTTATTAGAATCAAGAACTTAAATTATATTTTTCATAAGCTATTTTCTCCTATTATTTTGATTTCCACCTTCATTATCCATAGCCTGTTTTGCTTCATTATCTTCTTTTTCCTGTATTTGGAAAGATTTTTCGGAGTGATAAGAATGAGGCGCATTACAAATAGGGCAGGATGGTTGTTTTGATGAGAAAATATAACAGCAAAATTTATTAAACAAGCACAAAACAACGCCTGCAGTAAGTAAAGCAATTATTCCTAGGCTATTGCCAGTAGAGATTGTTAAGACTGTTCCAATAGTTAATAAAATCACACCTAATATTTCAAAGCGCAGAGCCCAGAGACAAGTGCTAACTTTCAAACATTCCTTGTTTTTCATGGTATTACTCCTGAATAATAATTTTTATGTTCTTGTTTTTACACATGTTTCAGCACTAAGTTTTTCAGTTAGTGCCACCATTTCAAAACCCATATCTTTTGCACGGCGCTTCAAATTTTTAACGCGAAAATCACCTGACCTTAAATTGATCAAATGAAGTCAAGCCTCTTCATCTACAAAATACGTATCATCTGGGTTTTGTAAGCGTGAGATTATTATTTTATATTGAAACCTTATGGATGGTAAAAAGTATATTTTTTTAGCTGCGCTTTCTTGGAAATATACATCGCATCATCAGACTTTTTTAGTAATACGTCAGCGGTACAGCCATCAATAGGCGAAATTACAATCCCGATACTTGCTAGCGGATGTATAATATTTTCTTTAAACCAGAACGGTTTTTTTATTTCTGATAGTAGCCTTTTTGCTAGCATTTTTATATCCTTTATATTGCTGGTATCTTCAAGAATAATGCCAAACTCATCGCCGCCAAGACGTGCGATCAGATCTATTTCTCGTAGTGTGGCGCTCATGCGATTTACAATTTCTATTAATAGAGCATCACCAGCTGCATGGGATAATTGATCATTAACCGCTTTAAATTTGTCTAAATCAACATAGAAAAGTGAAAAACCGATGTTCGTTCTCTTCATACGTTTTATTGTTATTTCTAATTTATCCAGAAAGTACCGCCTATTAGCTATACCAGTTAAAGCGTCATAATTAGCATAGTGCCAAATTATTTTTTCTTTTTCTTTTTGTTTAGTTATATCTCGAATAATTCCTGCAATAGCAATTATTTCATTTTTATTAAAAATAGGAGAATAAGCAAACTCAAAAAAACGAGTTGTTTTTCGAGAGGGGGCTTTTGTCATTTTTTCTCCACGATATGTTTCCCCCGTTTTTAAGATGTTTTGAATATATGCATGTAACTCTTTTACTGTCGGCATTGCAAAACAGTAATGTGACGTCCCGAGGATTTTATAGATGGGTTCTTTATACAGTTTTACCATTGCCTGATTGATATAAACTAGCTTGCCTTCCAGGTTTAAAGTATGACAATAATCAGGAATACCTGATAGCATTGTATCAAACATACGAATTTTTTGTTCTTTTTCGTGAGAATACATGAAAATAGCGTCACATAAGGCGGTATCGATTAGCCTATTAAATAGTATTCCTTGACTTAATGTTGCACTTTTTTTGGTGTTCGCATGTAAATAAAGCGTCATTACTATTCTGCGTAAACTATAAAATTCAGCTGCCAGTTCATCTATGCTAAATCCTTGATCTAAACGATGGGTGGCGTGTAAAAAAGCCATATTTTTTTTTTGCTTAACGGAAGTATTTAAACCTAAATCAAGATCAAAAGCAGAGCCTGATTTATATGACTTAAGTTCACTCGAAATGACTGAAATCATTTCTTTTGCATGATCGCGTAGCTCAGAATGGTTTACAGTTTGTTTAGGTGGGAATATTTTTTTTGCAAAAAGTTCCCATTCATTAAGGATTTCCTCAAGATTATTTGAGATAAAAACACCTAAGTTCATGCCATGACCAAATAGGATTAATTATACTAACATAGTAGTGTGCTTTTAAAAAAATCTCCAGTGACTCTATGATTATCCAGGGGAACACATCTAAATTTTGAACACTAAACTGACCTTTTTTGTCTACGTCCTGCGCTTTACGCGCAATCTCCAAATCATTGAGAATGATGCTCGAAACTAGATTCCTTTCATAAAGCGTATAGCGTAGACATTTAGGTTTCCAAGCATACTTTTAGATAATGGATATTTCACACGGCTTCTAAAATCGGTTCACATATTCAAAACCTCTTCGCCATATTGTCGGAGAATACCTTCTGGGCTGATGTATCTATATAAAGTTTGTCTAGATATATTCAGTTCTTTGCAAAGCTCACTAACGTTTGTTTTTTTATCCATCATAGATGCCTGGGCTAATTTGACCTGATGCTTTGTCAATTGATGTTTTCTTCCACCTTTTTTACCACGCGCACGTGCTGCCTTTAATCCAGCTATAGTTCTTTCTCGAATCAACTCTCTTTCAAACTCAGCAAGTGCTGCAAAAATACCAAAAACTAACCTCCCAGATGCTGTAGCAGTATCAATGGTTGAACCATGGCCACTTAAAACTTTAAAATCAATTTCTCGTTCTGACAATAATTGAATTATACTCACCAGGTGTTTTAAATTTCGGCCTAAACGATCAAGCTTCCAAACAATCAGGGTGTCCCCTGCACGTAAGGCTTTTAAACAAGACTCAAGTCCTACTCGATTATCTTGTTTACCTGAAGCATAATCTTGGTAGATGTGCTCCTCTAATACACCTTCAGTTTTAAGTGCATCCATTTGCAGATCTAACGCTTGGCTACCATCTGCCTTAGATACACGCGCATAACCTATCTTCATGCATTATCCTTAATACATTGATGTTAGTGAATCGTAGATTGTAAACAGCATTTTTTATATTTCAGTCCTGAACCACAATGACAGGGATCGTTCCGCCCCAACTTATTTGATGTGTGCTTGATGGTATTTTTCTCTCTGGCATTTCGAGCAATGGCTTTGCGATGAGGGACAAAATAACGATAAATACGGGTAACCCCGGCACATAAAAGAACAATAAGATCTTCACGTTTTTCGGGTGTTATTTCTTCTTCAAATGGTTTTAATTCAGGATCTTCATCATGTTCATGAGCTAAGACAAAAATAGCTAAAAAGCTGCCGCTTTCATCCTCATCATCCATCATTTCTTCAAATCCACCTGCAATACGAGAGCCTCTTAGAAAGCCTTTTGCCCATTCATTGCCTTTTGCTTCACCTGTTCCTTCATCTAAAGAAAAATAAGGAAAAAAAGCTTCTTCTTGAAAACGGCGACCAATGTCATTCCAAAGGCGCATCAAAAGATTTATAAATTGGTTGAGTTTTTTTGTGTCTTCGAATGGAGGGCCTTCTTCGCCAGTTTCATCCCCCCATACGACTGATAGGAAATCATTAAAAGATGTCATTTCTGGACTGCAATGAAATGCAGCAAACAATCCATCCACCTCTTCAAGGCTCATTGCTTTCTCATGGGCGAAGTTCGATAAAGTATCTGATAAATTATCAAGCTCTTTTTCAGAAAGTGGTTTGGATAATGCAGATGGCATTAGATAACTCCCTGTTCCATAAACGTTCGTTTATGGGATACTTCAAAATGGTTTCATTTTATCTTTCAAAGCTGTCACATTTCAAGTAAATTATTCAACGATTCACAAACGGCATGAATTTTAATTATGGAACAATCGCCTTCTCACATTATCCATTCTAAATGGTCAAAAAATTTCTCTGACGAAGAAATGATTAAAGATTGGACGATCACTGAGGATGATAAAAAAGAAGTCACAAGATACCGCTCTAATTTTCGCTTATTTATTGCTATACAAATTTGCTCAGTTCGTCTGTATGGCAGATTTTTAACAGATGTAAATCATTTATCTCCTCGCATCATTAGTTACATAAACTCCCAACTTGACCTATCTCCATCTTTAAGCATTAATACTCCAAATAGAGAAGCAACCTTTAGCGAACAACGAAAAAATATATTGGCGTACTTGAGATTTTCAAAATATGATGACAAAGCACAATTAAAGATCAAGACATGGCTGAAGCAACAGGCAAAACAAGGGTTTTTGCCAGATAATCTAATAGAACGTGCCGAGCAATACTTATTAAATTCAAAAATTATATTGCCTGGACGTAGCGTTATAGAGCGTTTAACTGTCAGTGTGTGCGGATGTTCATGAGCAGTTATTTGAATCCATATATAATAGACTACCTGCTGAAATCAAAAAATTTATTGATGATTTGCTTGCAACTGCGCCAGGTGAACAGCGTTCATTATTCTATTCGCTCAAAGAATATCCCCCATCAGCCACTATTACATCGATTCAACGTTACCTAGAAAAATATAAAAGGCTTAACGATACAGGCATAGGTGACATTGAATCTCAGATTTTCGACTCTGCCTTTATGGATTACTTGTACAAACTAGCCAAACGCTACAATGCAAAGGATATTAAACGTTTTAAGTCGCATAAGCGCTATGCTTTGATGCTTTGTTTTTTACTAGAAGCACGCAAGGTCCTTTTAGATCACCTGATAAAAATGCACGACCAGTACATTATGGACATCCTGCGTCAATCGAAGAGGACACATGAAAAAAAGCATCGTGAGCTAAGAAAGAAACAAAAGAAAGCCATTGATATTATGCTCAATGCCACGTATTTTATCCTGGATTGGCCAGATGAAAAACCATTACATAAATTTGATTTTTGGCAGAACGTTGAAGAAAAGAAGCTTCTTGAGTCAATAGAAGATCTTCATATGTTTAAGTGGTTGGAAGAGCGGGGGTATGGTGATATTTTGTTGGCCCGTTATCCCAGCTTTCGTAAATATTTTGCTGACTTTGCATGTCTGCCATTTCAAGCGAAATCTGGCACAGAGCCTTTGTTAAAGGCCATTCACATCATTCGCCAATTAGATACGGGCGAGTTGAAAAATTTACCGGATAATGTGCCAACTTGCTTTACTCCCCACGAATTAAGGCGATCTTTAAAAGATAAAAATGGCAAGGTTCAAAGAAACGCTTGGGAGCTTGGCATAGCAATAGCAATGAAGGATGCGTTGCGTTCAGGTGATTTATTTGTTCCCCAAAGCAAACGACATGTCTCTTTTTGGGATATGTTATTAAACCAAGAGCAATGGAAAACCACTAGAAAACAGGCATATGAGACCCTGAACCAACCTCCTCAAAACGAGATCAAAACCGCATTAACTTCACAATTTCATAAACATTTATGCCAATGCGAGAAAGCGTTTCGTCAAGATACATTTGCCGAAATTCAAAACGGTCATTTAAAGCTGAAAAAGGATGATAAAGTTGAGGTATCAGGCGATGTGGGGAGGCTGCAGAAAGTCATTGATGCGAGCATGCCTTCCATTCGTATTGAGCAATTATTGTTAGAAGTGGATAAACAAACCAACTTTAGTCGCCATTTTATTCCGCTCCAGCAACATCATTCTAGACCAACGCATTTTTATAAAACCTTAATTTCAGCATTAATATCGCAGGCTACAAATCTTGGTGTGGTAGCTATGAGTGCAAGTGTTAAAGGCATTAGCGTTGATATGCTACGCCACGTGCTGCGCTCTTATATAAGAGAGGAGACCATTACTGCGGCTAGTGCTGAAATTGTTAATCAACACCACCAGTTACCATTTGCTGAAATATACGGAGCCAGTAAAGTTTCATCTTCTGATGCACAACGATTTAAGGTGAGGGCAGATAGTTTATTAGCGTCTTATTACCCCAGGTATTATGGATACTATGAAAAGGCTATTGGTATTTACACCCATGTTTCTGATCAATATTCTGTGTATAGCACCAAGGTGATTTCATGCAATCCAAGAGAGGCCCTGTATGTTCTAGATGGATTGTTGGAAAATAACACAATCTTGAAAATAAGAGAACATACCACCGATACTCATGGTTATACCGAAATTATTTTCGCTTTATGCCATCTTCTTGGCTACTATTTTATGCCAAGAATACGCGACTTAAAAGATCAGCAGCTCTATCGAGTCAATCGTAATGTGAACTATGGTGTGTTTACGCCATTACTGAATAAAACGGTTGATCTGAATATTATCGAAGAGCAATGGGATGCGATGATTCACGTTACTCAGTCGCTTAAAGAGAGAACAACACCTGCACACATTATAGTGCAACGTTTAACAAACAATTTTCCGTCAGACAGGTTATCAAAAGCATTCACCAATTTAGGTCGAATTATCAAGACTGAATATGTCTTGCGGTATATTACAGATAAGGAACTAAGGCGTACAGTGCAGTTGCAACTGAACAAAGGAGAGTACCGTCACAAATTGCCCCGATGGATATTTTTTGCCAATCAGGGTGAATTTACCACTGGGGATTATGAGGAAATTATGAACAAGGCCACGGTATTGAGTTTGGTCTCTAACGCCATTTTGTATTGGAATACTTCTAGGATAAGCAACATCGTGCATAATCTCAGAAAACAAGGTGAATCTATAGATGATGAGACTTTGGCGCACATATCGCTATTGCCGTTTAAACATGTACTGCCTAACGGTACATATTTTGTAGATGAAGAAATAAATGCAGAGGTCTGACTTTATTTGATCAATTTAAGGTCAGGTGATTTTCGCGCAGAAACTTACGGTTTGAAGACAGATAATTATGCTGAAACCGTAAGTTTCTGTTCAAATGCCCCCGCTGGTCCAAATAACATGTATCTTTTTTGCGGCTGGTTTAGACTCAATAAGTTGCCTCAAAAAAGCTTCAATGCTCTCGCCATTTATCCATTGGACTTCTGCATACTCAACGTGATAGTTAGCCAAATTAATACCAGCAATTAAATTAACGCGCTTTTGACAAGCGGTCATTTTCTCGGGTTTTCGAACCCCTTTTGCTATCCAACCATAGGCTAATTTTGTTTGATGAAATAATCATTCACGTGGCGTCGAATCGTTTCATCATCTAAAAGTAAAAGACGAGCAATTTCTGAATAGGTATAACCATCATCATATGCTAATACGGATTTAATTCGATCACGTATACAGCCATCACGTTCTTTTTTATGTCGTTTCTGTAAGTCCGCACGTTCTTGTGCTGTAAGTCTTCTGTCCATGCGCGTATTTGATCATAACCAGCTTAAATTCGCAACTTGATTGGCGATGGGTATAGGTAACAGAAGTATATGACTGTCATTCTGTTACCTGACTGATGATATTAGACCGGTGTCGGTTCAGCCCCGGCATTTGCGTCTACCTTACTATCAGATGAACCTGAAAAAAAGCCAAATTTTGTTGCCGCATAGCCTGTTAAAAGCAAAGCACCTGCTCCTGCTACATATGCACCAGGCGTTATCCCCATACCAGAGGCAATCATGCCTAAACCAACAAGTAATAAAATAGCACTGAGTGCAAGCGTTATCGGATGAGACATTATCATTGTAAAAAGACCTGGATTTGTATCCGGTTCTGAATATACCATGGCAGGATAAGACTGGATTGTATCAGGATTTCTTTTGATGTTTAGCTTAATTAAACCATCGTCTGACAAGATAGGAACATCAAAATTACAGTAGTTACCGGTGTAGTGTAGATGTTGGGTAGATTCTATGTCGTCATCACTTGTAAAATCTTGATTCATTTGTTTTTTAATGTCTCTAATATTAATGCTAAAAGAAAGTTTTTCTTTACTTTTTGTATTTGAACCAGAATGGGTTGAGGAGCTAGTAGAGCTTAATGACTTATTTTGATAAGCATTGTCATATACAGCGGGATAAGTCTCTTTGCCATAAAGATTTTTGACAGCCTGAATATAACGTTCAAACGCTTCTTTCGATTCTTTTTGGGCAATCACATTGCTATATTTTGATGGAATCACTCGAAAGTTAGCTTCGGCACTTGCAGCGTCGCCTAATAAATCAATGACTTCATTAAATTGCTCTTGCGTAATAATCATATTCAACCTCCATAGCTCAACAAAGCTATCAAATTATACATCAACTTGATTTATTTGAAAACAATTAAATGATTTTTTTTGTGTTCAGACGTAAAGCATTGAGGACAACACTAAGAGAACTCATTGACATGGCAAGTGCTGCAATTAAAGGGGAAAGCTGTAAACCAAGCCAAGGATAAAATACGCCAGCAGCCAGAGGAACACCTAATGCATTATAAAAAAATGCAAAAAAGAGATTTTGTCGTATATTTTGCATCACAGCATGTGAAAGGTGTATTGACTCAACCAAGTTATTTAAGTCACCTCGAAGTAAAGTAATGCCCGCACTTTCCATTGCAACATCTGTCCCTGTACCCATAGCAATACCTACGTCTGCCGTAGCAAGGGCCGGGGCATCATTAATACCATCTCCTGCCATGGCAACGATTTTTCCCTTTTTTTGATAGGTTTGAATAATATGATGTTTATCTCGGGGTAACACATCGGCATAAACTTTATCTATATTCAGTTGTTTTGCCACTGCTTTGGCCGTGATTAAATTGTCTCCTGTCAACATGATTGAGGTTAATCCTGCTTTTTTTAATGCATCAAGTGCTGAAGGCGTTGAAGGTTTAATGGCATCCATTATGACTATGAGCCCTGCAATGTCTTGATCGACACTCATCCAAATGACAGTTGCACCTTGTTTACGAAACGCATTGGCCTCTTTTTCAAGGACAGAAGTATCAAGGTTAAGTGCAATCATTTTTGCTTGGTTGCCTAAAGCCAGCTGTTTTTTATTAACTTGCCCCGTAACACCTACTCCTGGAAGCACTTCAAACTCATTCACTTTTAAGTTTTCAACATTTCTCCTTTTAGCTTCCATTCTTATGGCATTCGCAAGAGGGTGTTCACTGTTTTGTTCAAGTGCATTTGCAAATGTAAGTAAGGTATTTTTATCAAAATCTTTTGTTGGAATAATATGGGTAAGGATAGGGTGGCCTAGGGTTAATGTCCCTGTTTTATCAAAAATAATGGTGTCAACTTTTTCAAATATTTCGAGTGCTTCAGCATGCTTAATGAGGATGCCTCTGCGTGCACCACGCCCAACACCCACCATGATAGACATCGGCGTTGCAAGGCCGAGAGCACAGGGGCATGCGATAATGAGTACGCTAACAGCTGCCACTAAGCCATGACTGATACCTTCTGATGAGGAAAATAACGTCCAAGCAATAAAAGCAAGTACGGCAACAGCAATCACAATAGGGACAAAATAAGCTGAAACCGTATCAGCTAAACGCTGAATAGGCGCATGACTTCTTTGTGCCTCAGAAACAAGATGAATAATATGTGCAAGCAGGGTATCAGAGCCTATTTTTTCAGCTTCTATAATCAGCACACCGGCACCGTTAACTGTACCAGTAACAACGGCACTTTCTTCTGTTTTACTGACAGGCATAGACTCGCCTGTGAGCATAGATTCATCCACCAAACTCTCACCTTCGAGCACGCGTCCATCCACAGGTATTTTTTCACCGGGTCTAATGCGTAATATATCTTTTAATTGGATATCTTCAACTGCGACATCTTCTTCTTTATTTTTTATTAAACGGTGCGCTATTTGCGGCGTTAGGTTCAACAACGCTTTAATCGCATGCCCTGTTTTTTCTCGTGCTTTTATTTCTAACATTTGACCGAGTAGAACTAAAACAACAAGCATTGCAGCAACTTCAAAATAAACAGGGATTTGACCGGTTTTAGAATGCATGCTCACCGGAAAGATACTCGGAAGTAAAGTAGCAACCATGCTATAAAGTAAAGCAACCCCTGTGCCCATTGCAATGAGTGTAAACATATTCAATGTACGCGTTTGTATTGAGCGTAAACCTCGCTTAAAAAAAGGGAATCCTCCCCAAAGTACAACGGGTATTGCAAAAACAAGTTGAAAAATATTCGAAATAGTTGGAGCAACAAATTGGTTTATATTAAATAAATGCTCGCCCATGCTTAAAATGACGATGGGTATACTTAAAATTAAACTGATCCAAAACCGACGTTTAAAATCCAGTAATTCGCTATTTTCTGTGTTTTCAATGGTTTGTTTAGATAATGTTTCAGGCTCAAGAGCCATTCCACAAATAGGGCAGTCACCGGGAGAGGCCTGTCGAATATCTGGGTGCATAGGACAGGTGTAAATAGTATCCATTAATCACACTCTACCTATTAGTGACGTGATTTATCCGTATGGTGTTGATGTGCACGATAAGTACGTAAAAGCCGTCTTAAATAATCAACTTGTTCGCGTTGATCCTCGCGTTCACCTGGCATATTTTCTTCTGCTGCCACATGTTGTAATTCAATGTCGTTGAGCCAATTGTCGAGGGTTTTAATTTTATTATCTAACGACAATTTACGGTCGTGGGCAACATCAGAAGGTTTTTTGTAAAAATTAAGGGGATTTGCTATTTTTTCTTTGGATATGCTCATGATGATCTCCTTTTTGATAAACATCACGTCCTCATGTCCTGTCATTTTTAATTCTAGACTATATTTTAAGCGAGGGGAACACTTTTTACTGCATTTGAAATATGCCCTAAGCCTACGTGCCCTGCTTTATGCCAGGGCATCCAGTGCTTTAATACGTCAATTTACCTGGATACCGCACCTATGGCACGGTACGTAGAGAGTAGGGCGGAGAATTTAAATCAGCTATCTTACGTTTCGTCTGTTTCAATGAAACTTTTCAGTTTTTCTGAGCGTGAAGGATGTCGCAACTTTCTAAGTGCTTTAGCCTCAATTTGACGAATTCGTTCGCGTGTTACATCAAACTGTTTACCCACTTCTTCAAGCGTATGATCTGTATTCATTTCAATACCAAAGCGCATACGTAACACTTTTGCTTCACGTGGTGTGAGGGTTTCAAGAATTTCAAGTGTTGCTTCTCTTAAACCTTCGGTTGTTGCTGAGTCGATAGGAGATGAAAGGTTATCATCATGAATAAAGTCACCTAGTCGTGACTCATCATCATCACCAACCGGTGTTTCCATAGAGATAGGTTCTTTTGCAATTTTTAAAACTTTTCGTATTTTGTCTTCACTGAGCTCCATTTTTTCAGCTAGTTCTTCGGGCATTGCTTCTCGCCCGGTTTCTTGCAAAATTTGTCGAGAAATACGATTGAGTTTATTAATGGTTTCAATCATGTGTACCGGAATACGAATGGTACGTGCTTGGTCTGCAATAGAGCGGGTAATCGCTTGACGAATCCACCAGGTCGCATAGGTCGAAAATTTATATCCTCGACGATACTCAAATTTATCAACGGCTTTCATTAAGCCAATATTACCTTCTTGAATTAAGTCAAGAAATTGTAAGCCTCGGTTGGTATATTTCTTAGCAATCGAGATAACTAGCCTTAAGTTAGCTTCAACCATTTCTTTTTTCGCTCGGCGCGCTTTGGCCTCACCAAGTGACATTTTTCGATTAATATCTTTGGTTTCAATAATGGTTAAACCAGAAACCGCTTCCATTTCTACCAGTTTTCTTTGAAGCTGTTTGATTTCTGCAGCAACACTATCAATGCGCTCAAGGTCTAATTTTTTAGCTTGTTTTTCTAAAAGCGTATCAAGCCAATCTAGATTGGTTTCTTGACCGGGGAAAGTATCAATAAACAGCTTTCTTGGAATACGGCCTTTTTCAAGAGAAAGACGCATAATTCGTCGTTCAAATTCACGAATTTCATTACGTAAATTTCGAAAGTGACGTGTTAACTTATTAATTTGTTTTGCAGTTAGTTTGAGTTTCAAGAACGACTCAGACATCAACTCAATATGTTCTTGTGTTTTTTTCGCCGTGCGTCCATTTTCGTCTAATGCAGCTGACGCATTAATAAAATGTTCTCGCAGCTCATCAAAATAAATTTTAGCTTGTTCAGGATTAGGTCCTGTTTCACCTTCTTCGCCACCGTCTTCATCTTCGTCATCGGCATCAAGAGAGGCTTCTCCTTTAACATCCGTTTTTTCTACATCATCAAGCATAGAGCCAATTTCTGATGGTGGGGCTTCTTCTGTATCAGAAAAACCACTGATCACATCATTCAAACGCATTTCATCGGCAAGAACGCGATCATAATTACTCAATAAAATAGCAATGGTTTCTGGGTATTGAGCCAACGCTTTGAGTACTTGGAAGATACCTTCTTCAATTCGCTTAGCAATGCGAATTTCACCTTCACGCGTTAAGAGTTCAACAGTACCCATTTCGCGCATATACATGCGAACCGGATCACTTGTGCGTCCTGTTTCTTTAGCCACCGATGCAAGAACGGCCGCGGCTTCTTCAACATCTTCGGGCGCTTCTTCAGTGTTTCCGAGTAAAAGTAACTCGTCTGAGCTAGGAGGACGTTCAAATACTTTGATATTCATGCCTTCTAACATGTTGATGATGACATCAAAGTGCTCTGTATCAACAATGTTTGGCATCAAATCATTGATTTGAAGATAAGTAAGATAGCATTGTTCTTTGCCGAGGCTAATCACTTTTGCAATCTGGGAGCGTTGTTGTTCTTGATCGTTTACGGACATATGTATTGAGTCTAATTATGTTAAGATACCAAAAAAATTGTTTCAATTATAAACCGCCTTTACCAAACATGCCAGGAGAATTTTTGGTTTATTATTTCACACCACTTTCCATCCAGAAACGACCCGATTATAACCATTCTCATCTTGCCAACTTTGAACGTTTTGATAGCCCGCTAAATTTAGTTTTTCGATGAGTTTATCCGCTTGATCATAACCATGTTCAAGTAATAAAAGTCCGCCTGGTGTCAGGTAATGCATGCTTTTTTGAATCAGATGATTTAAATCATCAAACCCATCTTCTCCACTTAATAAAGCGCCTTTGGGCTCAAAGCGTAAATCGCCTTGATGTTGATGTGGATCGTCAGCAGCAAGATAAGGGGGGTTTGAAATAATCAAATTAAATTGTAACCCTGATAGTTTTTCAAACCAATCAGACTCAATTAAAGTGATATTTTTAATGTGATGTCGCTGCATGTTTTGTTTGGTAATACTGAGCGCATCAATACTTTTATCAGAAGCAAGCAAATGCCACAACGGTTTTTCACTTGCAAGTGCGATGGCAATAGCACCTGTACCTGTACCCAACTCAAGTACCGAGCACGTTTTATGCGCGCCTAATAAGGATAAAGAAAGTTCAATTAAAAGTTCAGTTTCAGGACGAGGAATTAAAGTGTCAGGTGTTACATAAAAGAGTAAAGACCAAAATTCGCGCTCTCCTAACAAATAAGCAATGGGCACACCTGTGATGCGTTTCGAAATAACACTTTCAAGTTGTTGTATGCTTTCTGCTGCTAGAGCATCATCGCTGTGAGCATATAAAAAAGCACGTGACTTTTTTAAAACATGTGCAAATAAAAGTTCAGCATCTAATTGAGCCGTTGGGCTTGACGTTTTAAGACGTTCTACCGCTTTTTTAAGGCATATTTTAATGGTGTTAGATTCAGTCATGTTGTCCGAGTGTTGCAAGCAACTCCGCTTGATATTCACGCTTTAAAGGATCAATAACAAGTTTTAAGTCACCCGCCAGTACATCGGTTAGCTGATAAAGGGTCAGATTAATACGATGATCGGTTAGTCGTCCTTGAGGGTAATTATACGTACGAATACGCTCTGAGCGATCACCACTGCCCACAAGTGAACGACGTGCTTCTGCTTGTTCATCTTGCTGTTTACGTTGTTCGTTATCTAACAATTTGGTTTTAAGCAAGTTCATTGCACGTGCACGGTTCTTATGTTGCGAGCGTTCATCCTGGCATTCAACCACAACCCCTGTTGGAATATGGGTGATACGTACAGCTGAGTCAGTTTTGTTTACATGTTGTCCACCAGCCCCTGAGGAACGGTAAGTATCGGTACGCAAATCATCAGGGTTAATTGTAATCTCATGAATTTCATCCACTTCTGGCAAAATGGCAACAGTACAAGCTGAGGTGTGAACACGTCCTTGTGACTCGGTTTCTGGAACCCGCTGAACACGATGTGCACCTGATTCAAATTTTAGTTTTGAATAAACGTTTTTCCCAATAATACGAACAATAATCTCTTTAAAGCCGCCATGCGCTCCGTGATTAGTACTCACAATCTCCACTTGCCAACCTTCTGTTTCGGCAAAACGCGTATACATCTTAAATAAATCACCAGCAAATATAGCCGCTTCATCTCCACCTGTTCCTGCACGTACTTCAAGATAAACGTTACCTTCATCATTGGGATCTTGCGGAATAAGATGCATTTGCAGGGTTTCATTGAGCGCGGCAATTGATTTTTGCACCTCAAAAAGCTCTTCTTTTGCCATATTTACTAAATCAGCATCATCTGAATCAATGAGTTCATTTAATGATACAAGCTCTTTTTCAGCTGTAGACAGTTCTGCATAGTCATTGGCAACAGGTTCAAGTTGTGCGTACTCTTTTGAAAGCGCTTTAAATTGTTCAGTATCAGCAATAACAGACGAATCAGATAATAAATGTCCAATTTCTTCAAAACGCTCAAGCAATTGCTCAAGTTTTAATTTAAGTGATTTTTTCATTTTTTACTTTAGGCATCTCTATTTTTAAAAGATAATTTGCAAGTTTCAATAAATCAGCATGTCCATCAGCTGCAATATGCTGTAAACCGACTGTTGTTGCATGAGTTAATTTATTCACCAATTTAGTTGAAAGTTCATGCATCACTGTTTGTTGAGAATGTCCGGACAACATTTTTTTTGTTGCACGCTGCAGCTCGGTTTCAGCTAAAAATTGCATATTCTCTCGATAATCACAAATCACTTGTTGTGCGGAACGAATTCGATGTTCTCTCAAATATTGCTCTAAAGCAGGTGCAATTAATGTCTCTGCATGGGTTGCTGCATTTCGTCTTTCATCGAGTCCTTTTTCAATCGCTGAGTGTAAATCATCAATATTATATAAGTGTGTATATGGTAGTTCTGTAACATCTAATGCAATATCACGTGGAACCGCTAAATCCAAGAAAAAGAGAGGTGTTTTTCGGGTCTCTCCAATTGATTGTTCTAGCATTGCTTTATCAATAAACGGTAAGGGACAAGCCGTTGCTGAAATGACAACATCTGTCTTCGGAAGGTGAGTTGGAATATCTGTAATTGAAAGCGGATTAGCATGCCACTTCAGCGCTAATTTATCCGCATTTTCACGTGTCCGACTTGCAATTGAGAAGTTTCTTACGCCTTCTTGATATAAATATTTAGCGACCAATGCTGCGGTTTCACCTGAACCTATAATAAAAACGTTGAGCGCTTTGTAATCTGAGAACATTTGTCTAATCAGACGCACAGCAGCTGATGCAATAGAAATGGGTTTATTACCAATACCACTTTGAGTCCGAATGTGCTTACTCGTACTAAATACAAAAGGAAAAATATGGCGTAGTTCTCGTTTAAGACCACCTTTTTCATCAGCAATTCGAAAGGCTTGTTTTAATTGCCCTAAAATTTGTGACTCACCTAACATCATTGAGTCTAAACCGCTTGCAACACGAAGTAAGTGTTGAATTGCTTCATAGCTTTGATGTTGATAAATATGGGGTAATAACATATCAAGAGGGATGTTATTTTCTTCAGAAAGCCAAGAAAGGAGGTCTTCTGGGCTGTCTATTTCACAATAAATTTCGGTGCGATTACAGGTTGATAGGATAACAGCTTCATGTACAAAAGGAAGTTGTAGTAAGCGATCGAGAGATGCATTATCTGGCGTTGACAACTGCGCCATTTTTTCACGCATAGCAAGTGACGCTGTCTTATGATTAAGACCCGAAGCAACAAACACCATAAATTAAAAAGCCTATGTGCTCAGTTAGCATGATAAAAAGAGAAGGGCTAATTATAAACGATTGTAGACTTAAATAAAACGTTTTAAAAAAAAAGCTTACTGTGCAACCCTTAAGAAGTCAGTAAAAATAAAATCACTTTTTTATTATCATAATTTAAGTCAAAAAAGTCGTGCTTACACATAAGTAATGGTATCAGCATTTGATGCATTCAATTGCTGCTCATCTCCATCTAATCCTAAAATAAGTTTTTTTATAATCGATATCCTGAATGATGAAACAAAGCACTTAATGGCTTCATTAATTTGCTGGTTAAGGTTTTTTTAACAGGTGTATTAAAAACGAGCGTATTAAATTTATCAATATCATCATACAAATAGTCATCACTCGTTTTTAAAACATCAATTAATCCCAAGTCTACTGCATCTTTAGCTAACCAATGCTCACCTGTTGAAACACGGTCAATATCAATTTGATTTCGGTAATCAAAAACATGATTACGAAATAAAGCCTGAACAGCTTCTAAATCTTCTTTAAATTTTTCGCGACCTTCTTTTGTGTTTTCTCCAAGCATGGTCAAAGTTCGTTTATATTTTCCTGCGGTTAGAAGTTCAATATCGATATTATTTTTTTTCAAAAGACGATGAAAATTAGGGATTTGTGCGACCACGCCAATAGAACCAATAATGGCAAAAGGAGCCGCTAAAATTTGATTAGCAACACAGGCCATTAAATAACCACCACTCGCAGCAACTTTATCAATACAAATGGTTAATGGAATTTTTTTATCTCGTAAACGTTGTAATTGAGAAGCGGCTAACCCATAAGCACTGACTTCGCCTCCTGGACTTTCAACACGAAGAACCACTTCATCTTTTGGCGTGGCAAGAGAGAGAATCATTGAAATTTCATCGCGCAATTGAGCAACTTGAGAGCCTTCAACATCTCCCTCAAATGATAATACAAAACGAGAAGGTAATTTCGCTTTCGCTTTTTTCTTTTCAGCTTTACTTATTTTTTTACTCTTTTCTGTTTTATTTTTTTTGCTCGTTTTATCAAGTGGAACCAACTTCTGTAAACGCTTTTTCTCTGCTGCATAAGCATCATTTAAGGATTCAATATGAATCATCGGTTTTGGACGACGCCCAAGAGATAAAGAACTAACAAATACAATTAAAAAAGCAATGACGAGAGTGATTGTTTTTAACGCAAACAAACCATATTGGGCAAAAAGATCCATTCTATGGGGTCTCCTTAATAATAAGTAAAAGGGGGTAAGGGGCTGCTGGTAATGATTGAAAAGGTTGTGTAGGAAGCGGTAACGTATTAAATTCAAAACCTTCAAGAGCTGGTAATAACTGATGAAACGGTGAAAAGGCCCCTTGCATAATCGCTTGTTTAAACCGATGTACACGCAACTGCTTTTTTTGAGGCTCAGGATATGGTTGTAAACTGCCGAGCCAAATAGGTTCTTGATGATTTCTAAGGTGGTAATTTGAACGCCATAGGCTTAAAGCCAAGCCAGAAGAACGATTCGATTGTGGTTCATAAGTCATGACAAGGGCTGGTTTTTGATTCAAATACAGCGGTGCTTTAAAAGAAGACCATTTCGATTTAGGGTGATTTGCACGCGACAAGAAGCGTTTTGCAAATGAGTTTGGACGTTGCTTCCAACCTTCGGCCTCTAATGCTTTTTGAAGTCGGGTAAGCGAACCTAAATATTGAATGTTAAATACACCATTAGGTTGGCCAAAACGATTCATTGTATAAATAGGTAATAAAGGTTCTTTTTGATGCCACCATGCCTGACTCGTTAGGACATATTGTTCCGGATAAGGATAATGGTCACGAAGTATTGCCTTAAATTGTACGGCTGCAATCATAAGACTCATTAAAATGAATAAGGCAAATGAAAAATAAAGGGAGCGGGCTCGGGGAGGATGCATAGGTATTTGGCGACGATAAAACACCCAATGCAGGAGGCTCATAAAAAAGCCCATGGCATAACTAATCAGGATGCTCGTTGTCCAATGGTCCCCAAGATAAAGCAGGGCAAAACCGTCTAAAATAAGTAAACCACTCAAACTTAAGTAAATAATACGTGCAAATCGTCTTAAAGAAGGATGGTTAATTTGAAACAATAAAAAACAAAATAAAGCCGTAGCAATAGCAAGTGACGTAGATGGAAAAGAAAAGGTGCTTTGAAATAAAGGGGCGTCATGGAGCCTTAAGTGATTCATCCATTTGGCAAGTCCCTGCGTGCAAAAAAAGGTCACTGCACCTAAACTTATCCAATAACGTAATAAGCGCCAATTACGAGTATGCATGAGGTTGATGGACAACATGCACCATAATAAAAGGAGAGAGTAAGCATTAATAAAACAGGTAATTAAAACAAAAAAACCATCGAATAATTGTGTTCGTAAGCTTTGAAAAAAGAAGTATACGGGTAAGTCAATCAAGTATCCTAACTCATCAACAAACGTAAACCATAAAACAATTGCAATGATCAATAACATAGACAATAAGGTCAAGAGTGTCAGTGCTGCTGTGGTTGCATGATGTCCTTCATTAGGCGGCGTAAAATGATGTGTTATATGTGAAAAATAAGGATTATATTCCAGCCAAGACCATATTTCATGTAGACCTGTACGAAAGAAATGACTTGCTCTTGCGAATAGCCATTTGATAGCGATACTTAAAAGCCAAATTGAAACCAATAAAACAAGGATCAAAATAAAAAGCCGAGTTGCTCCTTCAGTTGAAAGTTCAGCACTTGCCGCACCGATTAAAATACCGGGCGTGATGTAAACAACAGACCAAGCAATTCCTGAGATAATATTAGCCACCAAAAATTGAACTCGTTTCATTTTTAGCATGCCTGCAATCACAGGAATAATGGAACGCAAAGGACCAATAAAGCGCCCAAGAAGCACGCTTTTGCCACCATGACTTTCAAAGTAAGTTTGACCATATAAAAGCCATTTTGGATAACGACTAAAAGGCCATAGCTGAGTAATGCGGTCACTTAAGGTATAGCCCAAAGCATAACTTGCCGTATCGCCTATGATTGCACCAAGCGCTGCAACCAAAAAAGTTAAATCAATACGCATGACTCCTGAGCCTGCTAAAATACCTACGGCCGTCATGACAATCGTGCCGGGAATAATACTTCCAATAATGGCTAATGATTCGATAAAAGCAATTAAAAAAGCAATCAATAAAGCCCAATTAGGATGAAGTGTGAGCCAAGCTGTTAAAGGTTCAATATAATCAGCAAAAAGTTGCATGGGCTTTTTCACCAAATTGATCTAAAAAATGTGTCTTAAGAATCGTTTCTACTTGTTTCAATTCTATATTAGGAGCGTGATTTTGTAGCTGGGTCATTTTTAACCCTTCAAAACCACAAGGGTTAATCCCTAAAAATGGTGTTAAATCCATTCCAATATTTAAGGCAATGCCATGATATGTACATCCTTTTCGAACACGTAACCCGATAGAGGCTATTTTCTGATGATGGACATATACGCCAGGTGCTCCGGTTTGTGTTTCAGCAAGTACATCAAATTTAGCAAGAACGTCAATCAACATTTTTTCTAATATGCATACTAATGTACGAACACCTAACTTTCGGCGAGTTAAATCAATTAAAACATATATGACTAGTTGTCCAGGACCATGGTATGTAATCTGACCACCTCGGTCACTTTGAACAATCGGAATATCCTGTGCATTCAAAACATGCTCAGGTTTACCTGCTTGTCCTTGTGTATAAACAGGATGGTGTTGTAAAAACCAGACTTCATCAGGGGTATTTTTATCACGATGCGTAGTGAATTGTTTCATTGCCTCCCAGGTCTCACTGTAAGACTGTAACCCCAAAGAACGTACCGTTATCATCAGAGCACCATCTTTGTGTCCGGATGCTTACTTAATTCTGTATATAAAGCATCTAAAGCGGTTTGGCTTACAGCTCGAACAGTAATACTAAGAGCAAGGTAATTTCCTTGTTGACTTACTTTACGTTGAATAGCGTCGTCTTTTAATTCAGGATGATGCCTACGTGCAATCATCAAAATATCTTTTTCAAATTGCTCCGTAATTTCCCCAATAATTTTAATGGGGAAGTCAGAAGGAAATATCAATAAACCGGCATCATCGCTCATAAAACTTGTCGCCTATAAATTCAACTAAACCATTGTTTAAAAGTGAGTGTAATTGAGTCTTGTGCACGAGAAAACAAACCGGCACGGGGAACAGATTTTAAAGCATATAAAGGACGTTTTGAAAGCACTTCATCATTAAAAGAAATCACAAGCTCACCTATTTTTTGATTTTTTTCAATAGGCGCTTTAAGGTACTTTGACGCTTCTGTTTTGATAGTCAAATGTTGATATTGTCCTGTTGGAATGGTTACGTACTGGTCATGCATTACCCCAATAGGTAACGTATTATCAGTTCCTTTATAAAGGGGTAATTCTGCCAATGGTTTGCCTGCTTCATAAAGACGATGTGTTTCAAAAAAACGAAAACCATATTTTAATAATCGCTCACTATCATCAGCACGAGCAGCATCTGTTGGTGAACCTAAAACAATGGCAATAAGACGCATGTCATTCTTTTTAGCAGAAGAAGCAAGACAATAACCTGCTTCACTGGTGTAGCCTGTTTTAAGACCATCAACGTTCGCATCTCTCCATAACAAACGGTTTCGGTTAGGTTGTCTGATTTCGTTAAACGTAAACCATTTTTGCTTATACCAGTGATAATATTCAGGGAACTCCTTGACGAGGGCACGTGCAAGAATGGCTAAATCCTTTGCTGTAGTATATAAATCATCACGTGGTAAGCCTGTGCTGTCGGTAAAATGTGAACTTGTCATACCCAACTGTTTTGCTTCTTGATTCATGAGGTCTGCAAAGCCTTGCTCACTACCTCCTAAGTGTTCTGCCATGGCAACACAAGCATCATTACCTGAGTCAACAATAATACCTTTTAATAAATCTTCTATATGAACATCTTGTCCTTCTTTCACAAACATTCTTGAGCCACCTGTTTTCCAGGCTTTTTTGCTAATATGAATGGTGTCTGTTAAATGAATTTGTTCATTGTGTAATGCTTTTGAAATGACATAAAGCGTCATCATTTTAGTTAAGCTTGCTGGAGGTAGTTTTTTTTCACTGTCTTGTTCAGCTAAAATTTTACCACTGTTTATATCGACTAAAAGATAAGCATGTGCATTGAGTTTTGGTTGCGTTGGCGTAATAAGAGGGGCTTTTTTATGAGGTGTAGGTGGGGCTAGGCGTCCCGTGTCAGCATGAATAAATTTTGGATAGGCAACCACTGCGGCAAACAGAAGAAATGAGGTTAAAGCATGCATGGTTTTGTTCATGGACGGTCAACTCTTAAATTAAGTTCATCAAAGATTCGCCTATTTTAACATAGGATCTATTTTCTCACCATGGCTTAATAACATGACTTAATAACATGGTGTCATGATTGGAAAATTTGACTATGACTATGTATATTGGAATGATTTGAGGATAATTCTATGCCAAAACGCGCTTTATGGTTGTGTTTAGCTTTAGCTTCTTATCAAACTGAAGTGAGTGCAGTCACCTCAAAAGATGGAGCCCCACAAGGTCCTGAGCCTAAAGTATTTCAAGAAGTTTTACCTGTAGATGAACCACTCAGCCATTATGGTAATCCTGGCTCCTATGAAGTAAAAGGAAAAACATACGATGTTTTAACCTCTTCAGAGGGGTATCATAAAAAAGGAACTGCCTCTTGGTACGGTACAAAATTTCATAAAGAACGTACATCTAGTGGCGAAGTTTATGACATGTATGCTTTAACCGCCGCTCATAAAACCTTACCTCTACCTACCTATGCTCGCGTTAAAAATCTAGAAAATGGGCGCGAGGTGATTGTTAAAATTAATGATAGAGGACCTTTTCATAAAGATAGACTGATCGATTTATCTTATGGGGCTGCAGTAAAACTCGGTCTACTGCCTAAAGGTACTGCGTCTGTAGACGTCACAGCCTTAAACTCACCACCAGAAGAAGCACAATATTACTTGCAAGTTGGTGCTTTTCAATCATCAGAAAAAGCAAATGCTTTATATGATAAATTAATGCGCTTGAATCTTGACTCAGATATTCAAATAGAAGAAATCAATGCACGCTATGTCATACATTTAGGGCCTTTTTCAGATAAACAGCAGTCTGAAAAATTAAAAAAAATACTCGAAAAAAAGGGCGTCCCAGACGCATTTTCATATTTACAGTAAACACCTTTTAATCTAACGCTTAGGATCGCGACGTGTAATACGTGCAGCAGGTGCACCGACAATTACGCGTGTTCCTTTCATGCCAATGCCAGGTAAATCAATAAACTCTTCATTAAGCCAACGTGCATCCTCAATAAAGATACGAACGCAACCATGGCTTGCTCTGTATCCTGGTACAACACGGCTACCATGTAAGGCATATCCTCTAAAGAAATGCATACAATAGGGCATTTCAGCGCCTCCATTGACGCCATTAGCACGTCTTGGAAATGCTGTTGAAACACAATCAATATCTTGCTTACGAATAACTCGGAAAAAGCCTGCTGGTGTTTTGCAGTAACCATTACTTGCATTACACTTTCCATTTCCAGAAGAAAGTGGGCCCCACCATACCAGTTCACCTTGTGAATCATAAGCACCCCAAGCTAAGTACTCTTGATTCACATAAATTGTTTTTTCTCCAATTGACTCAATGTATCTAGGAAAAGGAGACACATCGTAAATGGTTAAATTTTCAATATGTCTTGGAATGGCGATAATCATGCCAGGTTTGAGGCTAATGTTCATACGATTAACGCGGCGAATAATATCTTCTTCTTCAGGATTTGGAAAAAGAGTCTCCCAACGATCACCTGACTGTACTTTAATACAGTCATAATCAGGAAGATGACAAAACTTTTCGCCATACCGAGGCTCTGCCCAAGCACTTGGAGCAAGAAAGTAAAAAAAGCTAAACAATAGGGTGTTTATTATTTTTTTCATTTGACCCCCATTAACCCAGTCTGTTTATATAAGCTATCGGCTTATTTTTTAAAAACTTAAGTGTTTAGTGATATTTTTATGATATAATAGGCGTCATCTTGCACTAAAAGGATCGTTCCAACATGAGTTGGCTTAAGAAATTATTACCCTCAAAAGTACGCACAGAAACAGCCCAAAAAAAAGGAGTTCCTGAAGGGGTTTGGGTTAAATGTAAAGGTTGCCAAGCGTTATTATACAGAGCGGAACTCAAACGAAACCTTTCGGTTTGTTTTAAATGCAATCATCATCATCGTATATCCGCACGTGAGCGATTGGCTCTCTTTTTAGACGAAGAAAACCAACTTGAATTGGCTCAACAATTAGAGCCCATTGATAGGCTTAAATTTCGTGATTCTAAAAAATACAAAGATAGAATTACACAGGCCCAAAAAGCAACAGGTGAGAGAGAAGCAATTATTGTGGTGAAAGGCACTTTAAAAGACATGCCTGTCGTTGCATCTGCTTTTGAATTTGGTTTTATGGGTGGTTCAATGGGAGCCACAGTTGGAGAGAAATTTGTTCGTGGCCTCAATGAAGCCTCGAAATTAAATTGCCCTTATATTTGTTTTACAGCAAGTGGCGGCGCTCGCATGCAAGAAGGTTTATTTTCTTTGATGCAAATGGCGAAAACATCAGCAGCACTTGCTAAGTTTGCTAAACAACAATTACCGTTTATTGTGGTATTAACTGATCCGACCATGGGAGGCGTATCTGCAAGCTTTGCAAGTCTTGGAGATATTATTATTGCTGAACCTGATGCACTCATTGGCTTTGCTGGGCCTCGTGTGATTGAACAAACGGTTCGACAAACCCTACCTGAAGGATTTCAACGCAGCGAATTTTTATTGGAACATGGTCATATCGATCAAATTGTCGAGCGAGAAGCATTACGTGATACCGTAGGTGAATTTGTTTCAAAATTTATGCATGAGCCTCAGCATGAAGCAGCCGAGTGATTTTTTAGTATCTGATTGGTTAACTTATCTTGAAGACCGTCATCCAGAGAAAATCCAACTCGGGCTTTTGCGCGTGCAACAAATAATAAACACGCTTCATTTACAAGCCTCTAATGCGATTGTGATTACCGTTGCAGGGACCAATGGAAAAGGTTCAACCATTGCAGCACTTGAAGCCATTTATAGCGCTGCTGGATATCAAGTCGCAGCTTATACATCCCCCCATTTGTTATGTTTTAATGAACGTATTCGAGTCAATCAAGAACCGATTACAGATGAACATTTAATTGATGCCTTTAGAGCTGTTCATGCCATTCCTGGTAGTGAGCTACTGACCTATTTTGAAATGGTCACGGTTGCAGCTTTGTGGCATTTTAAACAAACCAAACCTGATGTTATTTTACTTGAAGTTGGCATGGGTGGACGACTTGATGCCACCAATTGTATCGATGCAAATTTAGCTATTATTACAACCATTGATTTCGATCATGAGGCTTGGCTTGGCACAACTCGAGAAAAAATTGCAATTGAAAAAGCAGGTATTTTTAGACAGCATCAACCTGCTATTTACGCTGATATTGCTCCTCCGCATACACTCTTAGATAAAGCGGATGCACTCCAAGTGACGTTATCAAAACTAGATAAAGATTACTTTTTTGAATCTGATCAAAATCATTTATATTTTTCAACCTCTAACCAAATTCATTTAACCTTGCCACGTCCTCATATTCATCTTAAAGCATTCGCATCAGCTCTTATGGCAAGTTTAAGACTTAAAAATGTTTTACCTGTTTCTTTGTCACATTATGAAAGTGCTGCAAAGTATGCCTCTATTTCAGGCCGTCAACAATGGTTGAATACCACCACGCCAACGCTTGTCGATGTTGCGCACAACGCCCAGTCCGTTAAATTGCTGGCTGATTTCATAAAAAATCATCCTATTCAAGGACAAATTCATGCTGTTTTTTCAGGATTACAAAATAAAACACTTTACGACCTTATAGAACCCATGCGAGCATATGTTGATAAATGGTATATAACTTCTTTGGAAAGCACGCGTGGAGCAACGTTATCTTCACTCAAAACGGCTTACATGCGTGTCATGAATAAACAGCCTTTAGCTGTTTTTAATGAGCCACTCACGGCTTATACTGCTGCAGTAAATGCAGTAAAACCGGGTGATATCATCATAGTGTACGGTTCTTTTTTGCTTGTAAGTGCCGTCATGCTTGCCCATTTACGTAAGGGAGAACAGAATGAACTTCGCAATTGATGAACGAACAAAACACCGTTTAACAGGGCTCGTTGTCATCCTGGCGGTCGCTATTATTTTTGTACCTGCTATGCTCAAAAAATCAAACCAACGTCTAGAAGAAAATATTCACGTATCTGTTCAACTCCCTCCCAAACCGTCTATCCCCAAAGTTGCGATGACTGAAGAAAAAGCCGTTTTTGAAACGGTTAAAGTGGCGAAAGTAACGCTTCCAAAAGCAATTGACGCTGTTCCCGCCTCAAAAATTGCTCGTATCGAAAACTTGACCGCAAAACCGACCACAGCACCACTGGTAGAGATGATTTCAAAACCCGCTGCAAAACCAAGTGCAAAATCAATCGATAAGCAAACCTCTCCTGTGTTTATTAAAGCTCAAAAAGATACTCCTTTTAATCCAAAACCTGTGTTACTTAAGTCTTCTGCAACAGAAACATATACTGTGCAGTTAGCCGCTTTCACTGTACAGGAGAACGCAGAGAAGTTAGTTGAGAAGCTACGTACAGAAGGCTATAAAGCTGGTTATTATACAGTCACTTCGGAAGAAGGGCCGTCTTATAAAGTGACCGTTGGACAGCTAGATGACCGTGCGGATGCCCGTCTTTTAAAAAACAAACTCATCGAAAGTACAAACATTGAAGGATTTATTGTTAAACGAGATGTAGGATAATCATGACACTACATTGGGTTGACTATGCGATTATCCTCATTATGGCTTTGTCTGTTCTTACGGGGCTAATTCGTGGGTTTGTCAGAGAATTAATTGCACTCTGTGTTTGGGTGGTTGCTATTTGGGTTGGTTATACCTATGCGCCTGTTGTAAGCCCTATGCTCCGTTCTTACCTTCAAGATAATACGCTTCGAACAACCGCTAGTTTCGTTTTATTATTACTGGCAACATTATTAGTCGGCGGGCTGCTGAGTACCGCTTTGAGCTTTATTTTAAATCGCTCACCGCTGAAAGGAACCGATCGGTTACTCGGTATGGGATTTGGGCTAGTTCGCGGTGTTTTCATTGTCGCTTTACTCATTGGTGTACTGAATCTTACTTCTCTTGCAAAAGACTCTGAGTTTAAACACTCACACCTATATGCTCGCTTTAAACCTGTGTCTCAATGGTTATTCAGCTTTGTGCCACAAGTACTTCATCAAGTAAAAAGCCTTCAGGCAAAAGAAAAAGAGCCTGATAATCAAATTAAAGAACCAGAAACAACAGAACCTAACAATCAAGTCACAGAAGTAGAATCTGATTTGCCTGAATAGGCTTAATTTTTTTTACGAAATGGTAGATAACGCGGCTCCCAAAAATGTGCCTCGATTTTGTCATCGACTTCTTTAATATTTTTATGCGTTGCTAATTTTTCTTCAATCGCGGTTTTTGCCACTGCACGTGCAATTTCTTTTGCAACGTTTTGTGCTTCATTAAGTGAGGGGAGTAAGGGCAAAAAGCTGTCTTTTTTACTGGGAGAGAATTCGCTAAGTGCTTGAGAGGCTGACCAAATCATATTTTTTGTTAATTTTTTTGCACCGACAGCCAAAACACCTAGCCCAATACCTGGAAACACCAAAGCATTATTGCATTGTGCAATTTCAATTAAATGATTTTGATATTCAACTGCAGGAAAAGCAGTTCCTGTTGCAATCAGTGCTCGTCCTTCACTCCATTTTAAAATATCTACAGGTTTTGCTTCACATTTTTCATCCGGATTTGATAATGGAAATATAATGGGGCGCTTACAAGATGCAGCCATTGTTTGAATAATATCTTGTGAAAAAGCACCCGTTTGAGCAGAGCACCCAATTAAAACAGTCGGTTTAATATGATGAACCGTATCTGTCAATGAAGGATAGCCATCTCCTTGGTATTTCCACCTAGAACGTTCTGATTCAGGACGTGCATAAAGCCTTTGGGCTTCTGTTAAACTCTTATCATCGCTCATAAGTAAGCCTTGCCTATCAATCAACCAAAACTGTTTATAAGCTTCTTTGGGGCTTAAACCACGCTTTACCATCGCATCCACAATTTGATTACTAATACCTGTTCCTGCTGAACCTGCTCCGTAAACCACAATACGTTGTTTATTAAGAGGGAGCCCTGTTACGTTACATGCAGCAAGAAGGGCTGCAAGTGTCACAGCACCAGTTCCTTGAATATCATCATTGAAAGTACAAATCTTATCTTTAAATGAATCTAGAATTTGAGTTGCATTGCGCCTGCCAAAATCTTCCCAATGTAAAAATGCTTTAGGAAATTTTTTATGAATTGCCTTCACAAAACGTGCTATAAAAGCATCATATGCTTCCCCATGTATTCTTGCCTGTGGGCAACCTAAGTAAAAGGGGCTATCCAATAAAGCTTGGTTGTTTGTGCCCACATCTAAGAAAATAGGTAACGTACGTGTTGGATCAATACCACCACATAAACTATACACCATGAGTTTTGCCACAGGGATATCCATCCCGCCAATACCCTGATCACCAATACCCAGTACGCCTTCACCATCGGTCACAACAATTAAATCAACTTCAGGATTTGAACGATTCTCTAAAATTTCCTCAATGTGAGGTTCATCTGTATGTGCAATATATAAACCACGTGCTTGTCGATATTCCCGGCTAAACTCTTTAACAGCTGTTCCTACAATGGGGGTATAAATAACAGGTATCATTTCAAGTAAATGACGACTTACTAACTTATAAAATAAAACTTGGTTTTTATTATTTAAATTATTCAAATAAATATTTTTTTGTAAGGCCGTTTTATAATCATTGTATTGCAGATAAGCACGTTTCACTTGATCTTCTAGTGTTTCAACACGGTGGGGGAGTTTTCCTAAAAGTCCTAACTCAATACGTTCATTGTGTGTAAATGCGGTGCCTTTATTGAGTTGGGGTGTAGTGAGTAATTGTTTTCCAATAATGGACGTTTCAATAAAGTACTCACCTGTTTTTTTATCATGACAGATTTTAAAATCTAACATATGTGTAACCACCTGTTATATTATTACTGTTACTCTTTAATATAGTTGAATTTAAAAAAAGCAAATTTGGGTGTTGCTCATACAGAGGAAATGCTACCTAACACACTGATTATAAAGTATAATGTTTTAAATTTTAATCTAATAAATAGAGACATATGCCTTTTACAACAGAAGAAATAAAACAAGCACTCATAGCCAGCACACAAGCAATTAAAGATGGTGCAAAAGAAACTAGCAAAGTAATTTTACCCATGTGGATGGGAACTGTCCTCGCAAAAAAAGCGGCCACTGAAAATCTTTTATTTCAAACGTCATGTGTACGTGTTTACCAAGGCGGGTCATATAATGCATTAATATCGCTCCCTCCTTTAATGCTGCAGCAGGGTGTACGTGTCATGGGAAAATCCATCAATTTAACTTTTACGCTTCCGTATGTAAAAGAAAATTATCCAGGCTGGGAGAAAGTGGTTACACCCATAGCCCTTACAGGAATGGATATGTTTTTAACCCCCCTGGAAACAGTATTAACACGCCTATCTAAAGGACAAGCTCTTCCAGCTAAGTTTTCTGGCTATTACGCGGGCGCTGTAGCGCAAGGATTTAGACATGGGCCTATATGGGCAGGATATCTAGCCATCAAAGGAGGAGTTGATTCGGTATTTAATCAATTTGGATTTCAAACAAATACAAACACAGGCGCACTCATCACAAGCCCTGTAATAGGCGGAATCCTTGCATCTGCCACAAACCCTTTTTATGTGCTTGAAGCACGACAACAAGTGGCCCAAGCAGTAGAGCAGCTAGACCCTCAAAAAATTCCTATCAAAACAAACGCGCGGTTCCAATTTTTTAAAACTCAAACCACTTTAGTCCAAACAGTACTTGAAAAAGAGGGTGCTGTAGCATTTATGAGAGGGCTTCCTCCCCACGCACTTATTGTATCTTGCCTTGCTTATGTTGCGAATCGATTAGTGCTACTGGGTGAGGAAAAGAAAAAAGTGGCTGATGCATCTTCAAGTTCAGCACCTATTCCATAATGCATTAACTAGGAAAGTTTTTACGTGCGCGTTAAAGTTGGGTAGGGCTATGCCGTCTTTGCTGTATAGGTTACGTATTTCGTTGATAAAGTCCTGTCAACGAATTATGTAACCTATACATTTGCGAGGAACGAAGTGACGCGTCAATCTAGAGTTAAAAATCTTTTGATTAAATGCCTGTCTTAAAAAGAAGATTGCCGCGCCTGCGGCTCGCAAAGACGCAGGGACAGACTGCTAAGGCAATAAAATATTACTTAATTCTAAGTCACTCTCTTGAAGCGCTCGGCTTTGTTTTGTCTCTAGACCAGAAAAGAACCTATTTTTCATCCAGCTTCGGTGACTCTCAAAAACCAAACCTGGCGAGGTAAGTAAACCAACCAAGAGACCTACCAACACAAGTACTGTCGCTTTAATATAATCTCTCAGTGTTGATTGACCTATTTTTTTATATTTCGAAATGCACTCATCTTTAGCTTTTTGAACTTCTTTTTTAAAGGTGTCAATATTTTTTTTGCTTTCAGGCTGCATCAGAGTTTCTCTAAATGACACACCTATTTTAAAAAATAAAAGCACTATCGGTTCTTCTGTATCTTTTGTTTTATCCAAAGCAGATAACCAGCTTGCGTGTGTTATGTCAAAGCTATCTAGTGGGTGATTTCTGGCAGCTTTAAAACGATAAGCAATTAAAGCCGCTTCATTCACATTCTGAATAGCAGTCATAATGTTTTCTGGTGATAGCACCACAGAGCCCGTTGGAGTTTTTGTTTTCTGATAGAAGACAACGCTATCTGCTGTTTTTTGAAAGCATTTCTGTATTTCATCTAAGCCCGCGGGTAAAACCCTTGCTGCTTTCTTCATTTGAATGAGCTCAGAAACCCTATCAATACAAGTTCTCATCATCTCATCCGTACAAGCCACTCTTTTTTCCTGAGTATCTGCAGTATTGATTGGTTGATGTGTGTCAATATACGCTGATTTTTTTACTTCTAGCTCTTGCTCAAAAGCTTCAAGTTTTTCATCTGTTAAATTGCCTTTAAACAAAATTTCAAGCGTCTGTATAATCGTTTTTTTGAAACCCCAAATATCATCTATTTCACGATTCGTTATTGATTGAAGAAATAGTAGTGTTTCCTGTTGAGAGGATGCTTCGTTAGCTTCTTTTTTTACGTCTGCACTCAAAGCACCATAATCACTAGACGATAAAGTACGGCGGGGGTTTGTCTTCCAGGCTTGCGTGGTTTGTTCTTTAATGATGTTTTGTTCTTTTTTAAGCTGTTCTTTACCAGAGTATCGCTCATACAGCTTATTTTGACGTTGAATAAAAGTTTTAAATGCTTCTTCAGCGCCTGGTTCTAATGCTTTTGTTGCTTTAAGCGCTTCATTGTCAGAATGCATAGCAGATATTAAGCGTTCAACGAGATTTGATAGGTCTTCCCTTAATGCGTTAAGGATGTATTTCTCTCTTCCAGCAGCTAGACATCTATGGTTAAATAAAGGTTCGAATTTATTCATACTGTATCTCTATAGCCCGTATCCAATGCAGCTCGAACTGTATCATAAATAACCCTTCGGGTCAAAACAATGCCTTTAAATGCTTGTAGGTTTTTTTCTTAAACTAAGGTTGCAATAAGTGGGCTAGTGCTTTGCGCTCGTGATTTTTTCTTAGGAGGTTTGAAATGCAGCCCTGCTGAGCAGCGAGCTATGTGGAAAGAAAAGAATTTGAATTCAGTTTTATCGCTCATATGTACGCTCTTAACTTAAGATTGTTGAGGCAATGAAATACATATAGGGTCAATTAAAAGCATAAATAGCAAGGAAATAAAATACAATACTTGTTTTGTTTAACCAGTAACTTTAACATCAGGCAGGTACATATTGAATTAGAGGATTTATAGATGGTAAACAGAATCAACACCTTTAAATGGGCTGGGCTTGGGGCATGTCTATTTGCATTATCTGCCTGCTCACCTCAAAGTGAGAAAGGTTACTCAGGTAACCCTAAAGCGCTTCAAGAAGCGATTAAAAAATGTCCTGAACACGCACCCAAACGTGTGAGTTGTGAGCAACTTAATGAAATGGCAACCCGTATTAATCAATTGGCCTATAAGCTTCGTGTTGATCAACAGGCATATGGAAAAGATATTTTAGCGCTTCAAGAAACAATCACAACGCAACGTAGTACACTTGAAAAAAACCCGACTCAGATTGCACTCCAGCAAAGCTTAAAACAAAACGAGCGATATCTGCAGGAGCATCTAGCTGTCGTTCGTTGGTTGGCTTCACCGGAGCATCATTAAATATGAAAATTTTAGTCAGCAACGATGATGGGGTTTTAGCACCAGGGATTCGTGTTCTTGCTGAGATGCTGGCTGATATTGCCGACATTTATGTTATGGCACCCGATAGAAATCGTAGTGGTGCAAGTAACTCGCTGACACTTTTAAACCCTTTGCGCGTTAGAACGCTTGAAAATGGTTATCATTGTATCGAAGGTACACCCACTGACTGTGTTCACATTGCCTTAACTGGCTTTTTTGATTTTGAATTTGATATGGTAGTTTCAGGGATTAATGATGGCCCTAATTTAGGAGATGATGTTTTGTATTCAGGTACGGTTGCAGCAGCCATGGAAGGGCGCAATTTGGGCTTTCCATCTATTGCCGTCTCACTTTCAGGAAGACCTGCTGAGCATTATGAAACAGCTGCTTCAGTGGTTAAAAACTTAGCCCTTAAGATTAAATCCGATCCTCTACGTTCCCAAACCATTTTAAATATTAATGTTCCTAATCTACCTCTAGATAGCATTCGTGGCATTGAAGTCACGCGGCTTGGTACGAGACATGCTGCTGAGGCAACAGTAAAAACAACCGACCCTCGTGGTCGACCTATTTACTGGATTGGTTCACCAGGTAACGAAGCTGATGCAGGACCTGGTACTGATTTTCATGCAATTAGCCAGCATGCTGTATCCATTACACCGTTACATTTTGATATGACAAATTACAAGATATTTGAGCAAGTTTCTGAGTGGAGTAAAGATGCAGGCTTAATACCATGAAACTTTTCTCATATTTGTACACACGCATGTTAAGTTGGTCTGGACATCGACATGCACGTTATTATTTAGCTGGTGTATCTTTTGCCGAGTCTTCTTTTTTTCCTATTCCTCCAGATGTCATGCTCATCAGTATGGGGCTCGCAAAACCTAAAAATGCTTGGCATTATGCTTTAATTGCAACTTTTTTTTCTGTCATAGGCGGGTGTTTTGGATACATCCTTGGTTTTTTTGGTATGGCCATTATCGAGCCTTATATGTTGGCTTCATCTTATGCGCCTACTTATGAACACATCCGTATTTGGTTTGATAACTGGGGTGTTTGGATTATTCTTTTAGCAGGTTTCACGCCTATTCCTTATAAATTATTTACGGTAACAGCTGGCATGATGCACATGCTTTTTTTACCTTTTATACTGGCCTCTTTTATTGGACGCGGAGCGCGCTTTTTTTTAGTGTCTGGTTTGTTGGTCTTATTTGGTGAGCGGCTTGAAAAACAATTTAGACGCTGGATTGATTGGATTGGCTGGATAGTTGTTATACTGGCACTTATTATTTATCTTGGAATTAAATTAAGAGGGCATTAAGCGCATGAAACGAAAGTACCGTTGTATTTTTGGATTCATCAGCTTGTCATTAGTCAGTTGTGGTGTGCGTGAGGGGCTTGCACCTGTTGAAGAATCCACGTGGTATAAGGCTAATCGTACCGCAACACGCCATACAGTCAGAAAAGGGGAAACCCTGTATGCCATTGCCTTTCGTTATGACCAAGATTATCATCATCTTGCCCATTTAAATCATCTTAATTCTCCTTATACACTGCATGTTGGTCAGGTCATACAATTAAAATCGAGCGCAGCAACAAAAACCCTTCCGACCTTACCCGAATTACCGACCTTGCCTGTGTTTGCATCAAATAATCATTGGTTATGGCCTGCTAAGGGTCGCGTTCAAACAACATTTTCTCCAAGCAAAGGGCAAAAAGGCATTAATATAGCGGGTAAACAAGGCCAAAAAGTGCGTGCTTCAGCTTCTGGTATCGTCGCGTACGCTGGTGATGGTTTACCAGGATATGGTAATTTGATTATTTTAAAACATAATAAACAGTATCTTACGGCTTATGGTAATAATCAGCGTAATTTAGTTCGTGAGGGCCAAACAGTTGAAAAAGGAGCCGTTATTGCTGAAATGGGACTGGTTAATCGACGCTTCTGGGGGCTTCATTTTGAGATTCGAAAATTAGGTGAACCTGTAAATCCACTTAACTATTTGAATAAAAAAGCTTGACAAAGCACTACCTTTCGTTACAACAATAGAGGCAAGCGTTTGTTCTCACATCATGAGGAGGTCGCATGCCAAAGAAGTCTAATAAGAAAGCTGATGAAAAACTTGAGCTTGAACCAAATGAGGACTTAATCGATTTACCCGATGAAGTAAATAAAGACGAGAGTGATAAAGAGGAGGCAATAGCTGCTCCTGGAAAAGAGCTATCAAAAGTCATGGATGCAACCCAAATTTATTTAAGTGAAATTGGATTTTCGCCATTACTTTCCGCAGAAGAAGAAGTTCTTTATTCGACAAAAGCCCTAGAAGGTCATGAGCCTTCACGTAAAAAAATGATTGAATCCAATTTACGACTGGTTGTTAAAATATCTCGCCGTTACCTTAATCGTGGTTTACCATTATTAGATTTAATTGAAGAGGGCAACTTAGGCCTTATGAAATCGGTTGAAAAATTTGACCCAACCCGTGGGTTTCGATTCTCAACCTATGCAACATGGTGGATTAGACAGACCATTGAACGGGCCATTATGAATCAAACCCGCACTATTCGCCTACCTATTCACGTCGTAAAAGAACTGAATGTTTATCTTCGAGCAGCACGCCAACTCACTCAAAAACTGGATCATGAGCCTTCTGCTGAAGAAATTGCTGAAATGCTTGATAAGCCACTTGAAGATGTTCAAAAGCTCTTACGCTTAAACGATAAAGTCACCTCAATTGATACGCCTTTTGGTTATGATGAAAGTAAATCATTACTAGATACCGTTGCTGATGAAAACAGCTTAAATCCAGCTGAATGGCTCACCGATGAAAATATCCGCTGTCATATCGAAGATTTACTCGGAGAGCTAACGGACAATCAGCAAGAAGTGATTGCAAGACGCTTTGGTTTACATGGCTTTGAAAAAGCAACACTTGAAGAGGTTGGTCGCGAAATTGAGCTCACACGTGAGCGCGTAAGACAAATTCAAGTGGAGGCACTACATACGTTACGTACTTTGCTGGTTGATAGGCTTGGTCTAACACAAGAAGATTTGTTTTAATGGCGCTATTGGGTAACGCCCTTAAAAACGCCTTTTCATCTGCGTGTACCGGCGGTGTAGGAGCTTTTTTCGTACCTGCGAGTACCGCTGCTGCTGGTGGCCTTTTAAATGTCATGGGCGCTTGTGCCATTGGAGGCGCTGTTGTTGCGCCTTTCGCAGGTATTCTAACTAGCGTGACCGGTATCAGTGCACTTGCCAATTCGCATTTTAAAAAAAGAAATTATGGTTTAGCTGCCTTTTTTGGTGCTTTAACCGCAGCAGAGCTTCTTATTGCAGCACTGATAGCAGCTGAAATTGGTGCTGCAGCCCTTGGTATTCCAGCTTACCCTGTTTTTATCTGCTCTCTTGTCGGCTCAGCTGTCATCACGGCATCTACCTTTCTCTTGTCAGTAGGGGTTATTTTTGGGCTTGCTTGTATTTATAGCGCCATCATCTCTGATAGTGAGCCATCTATGAGTGAAGTGATGCCTTCATGTGCGCTGTAGCAGGTCTTTGCAAGCTAATAGTTTAATCAAGTGTCTTGTGGTGATATCCCAAAAATTTCAGAAGTAAGCTATGAAAAATATCGTAACACCTAAAGGCGGTTAAAAAGAAAACTTCAACTGTTGCCAGTAGTCATTATAAAGCGCCAAACTTTCTTCAGATAAATCAAGCTGTATCACACCACGTTTTAAAACCTCAGTTGATGGATAGGCCATGGGGTTCTCTCGTAGCGCTTTAGGCAACAATGGATAAGCTGCTTGATTGGTAATCGCATATGCTTCTGTTAGCGCTAATTTAACACCACTTTCAGCTGTTAATAAAAAATCAATAAAGGCATAGGCTTCATCAGGATGGGGCGCGTTATTAAGCATTGCTAAACAGTCTACCCAAATCACAAATCCTTCTTTTGGATATACAAATTGTATGTTAGCGTTTTCAAAATTTCCTTTAAATGCATCACCATTCCAAGTAGCACCTACCAATGCGTCTTCATCAATAATGATGGCTTGAATGCTTTCGCTTGCAAAGAGTTTAATATTAGGAATTAAACTTTTGAGTTTCAGAAATGCTGCTTCAATATGTTTGGGGCTTGTATCATTCGGAGAGTAACCTAGACTAAGCAGTGCCATTGCAAACACCTCACGTGGATCGTCTAAGAGCATTAACTGATGTCGCCACCGTTTATCCCATAAATCGTTCCATGATTGAGGGGATTTTTTAACCCAATGTTGGTTATAAAAAATACCCGTGGCCCCCCAAACAAACGGTACGCTATATTGATTATTGGGATCATATGAAGCATTTAAAAAAGTAGGGTCTATATTTTTAAAATGAGGCAGGCGCTTGTGATCAAGTTGCTTTAAAAAACCCTGTTTTTTTAAGCGTTCTACAAAATAAGTTGAAGGAATAATGACATCATATACGGGTTTATTTAACGCATGTAGCTTGGCATATAGCGTTTCATTATTATCATAGGTCGAAAAATTAACGTGAATTCCTGTTTCTTGTTCAAAATCATGAATCAATTTTTGAGGAATTTCACCACCCCAAGCATAAACATTAACAACTTTATCTGCAGCTATTGTCATGCTTGAAAAACAAACGGCCGTGACCAATAAAATAAGTTTTATCATGAGGATTTCCGAGATAAGCGATGCGCCATCATCACCAACAACATAGAGGTCACAAAAGTAATACTGCAAAGTGCATTTAACTCAGGCGTAACACCCATACGAACCAACGAATAAATCGTAAGGGGTAAAATATTAAAGTCAGGCCCTGCAACAAAATAACTGATAATCACATCATCAAATGACAAGGTAAAACCAAGTAAGAAAGCACTCATCACAGCGGGCATGAGCAAGGGTAGTAAAACATGTGTAATTGCTTTTCTGTGTGTTGCTCCTAAATCACGAGCACTATAGTACAAATTAATATCAAGCGTGTGAATACGGCTATTGATGGCAACAATCGCAAACGGCAGGCAAAAAGTAATATGCGCGATAAGCAAACTAAAAAAACCTAGTGGTATCGCTGTTAAATTAAAAAAGATAAGCAATGCAATGCCTAATACTAAATCAGGCAAAATAATCAGCATCAGCAAGGTGCTTTGCAAAGAGCGATTAACTTTATTACCTCGCAAAAACAAATGTACGCAAACAATAAGGGCTGCAACGGTTGCTATCAATGAAGCGGTTATACCTAAAAAAGCTGAGTGAGAAAAAGCAAGCCACAACTCACCATCTTGAAAAAGTTCATAATACCAATGCGTTGAAAAACCCTGCCACTGTAAGGAAAAACGGGCTTTATTAAATGAATAAAGCACTAACACTAAAATAGGAAAATATAAAAGCGCATATACAAAGGCCATATAAGCTTTTTTGCCCCAATGCTTCATCATCGTCGCACCTCTTGAGGATTACGATAAATCAGCAACAACAATAATAAAATAAGGGTTAAAAGCACACTGGTTGCCGCACCTTGAGGCCAATTCTCGGCAACTAAAAATTGATTTTGAATTAAATTACCAATCAAAATAGAACGGGCTCCACCTAATACATTAGGAATATAAAACAGTGTCATGGCCGGTAGAAAAACCAGCAAAACGCCAGAGAGAATACCACGCGTTGTATTCGGCAGAAAAACACGAGTGAAAAGTGCCCAGCGATTAGCACCTAAATCAGTGGCCGCTTCTAATAATTTGAAATCAAAGCGTTCCATGTTGGTATACAAAGGAAGCACCATAAACGGGAACAAGGTATAAATTAAACCGCTTAACACTGCAAAATTTGAGTACAATAACGATAAAGGCGTTGAAATTAAATGCAATTTTAAAAGCAGTGCATTGAGAACGCCATTAAACTTTAAAATAGCGACTAAGGCATAAGTTCGAACCAAGGAGCTGGTCCAAAACGGAATAATAATTAATAATAAGAGCATTGATTGATGCTTTGAACGGACCATGAAATAGCTAAACGGATAGGCAAGAATCAAACAGGCGAGTGTAGTAGCCCCCGCCATTAAAAGTGAGCGCAACATGACACGCCCCATTAACGCTGAAAAGAACGCTTTGTAATGGGTGAGGGTAAAGGGTAGGGTAATGGAGTGCATGGTATCTTTTGATAAAACACTGGCAATCAATACAAGGCACAAAGGAACAAAGCCAAATAAAAAAAGCCACGTGTAAACACCATAAAGAGCAAACGGTTTATTTTTCATAAGGCAATAAAACTTCCCAGCCACTAAACCATTGAACCCAAACCGTTTCTTCAAGCTCGTATGCTAAATCATCATCATCTTCATCAAAAAATTCTGATGCATTAATCACTTTACCTGATGCGAGAGCCACTTTTAAATCAACGGTTGAACCTTTGTATACAATATCAATGATTCTTCCTGGCAACATTTCGTCTGAGCAATCTACCTTATCAAGATGCCATACCCGAATATCTTCTGGTCTAATCATAAGATGAAGTTGTTCATTTATTTGATAATTTTCGGTATTGGTACAGCGTAACGTACGTCCTTCAATTTCTACAAATAAATCATTTGTTTCTAGTTCTTTTACAAGAACATCAAAAATATTCGCTTCACCAATAAATTGCGCCACATAAAGATTGGTAGGATTTTCATATACTTCACGTGGTGTACCAATTTGTTCAATATGACCATGATTAAAAATTACAATTCTGTCCGACATCGATAAAGCTTCTTCTTGATCATGTGTTACAAAAATAAAGGTCATATCAAGTGCTTTTTGTAACTGCTTTAGTTCATACTGCATGGCTTTACGCAGGCGATAATCAAGTGAACTTAATGGCTCGTCCAGAAGTAATACTTTAGGACGATTAACAATGGCACGGGCAATCGCAACACGTTGTTGTTGACCACCACTTAATTGTTTAATGCTTCGTGTGCCAAACGATTCTAATTGAACACGTTGTAATGCCTCTGTTACACGTATTTTAATCTCGGCATCGGGGAGTTTTTTACAACGCAGAGGAAAAGCAATATTTTCAAAAACGGTTAAGTGCGGAAAAAGCGCATAACTTTGAAAAACAGTATGCACATCTCGTTGTTGGGGGGGGAGTTCGGTAATACATTTTCCGTGAATGTAAATCTCACCCGATAAGGCTGTTTCAAATCCTGAAATAAGGCGTAATAATGTAGTTTTACCGCAACCTGAAGGTCCAAGTAACGTTAAAAACTCGCCAGGGTGAACCGTTAAAGAAATATCTTTTAAGATAGGAATGGCGCCATAAGACATGAAGAGATTTTTAATCTCGATAGGAGACTTTAAATTGGACATAGGCGCGCCGCGCGTAAAAAAGGCAAATTATGACGGTTTGGTAGGTTTTTGTCTACCAGGCAGCCACTTTCTTTGTAACATGTCCGATGCTGCAAACCTCAGATACACCACCATTATTACAGATGAGCAAACCGTCTTTTTCATCAAATTTGAAAACGCCGCCTTGCCACATGCAACATCCTGCAAAAGCTTGCATATCCATCACAGCACTTCGTTTGCAATAACAACTGGAATAACGACCATTGTTACAAACATAACGACCTGCTGATGAGTCACAGTATTGAATGCCACCCATCTTACCGCAACAGTTAGCACCACCACAATTTTGAGCGGCCAGTGTAACTGGAGAAAGAAAAAGGCTTCCCAAACATAATAACAACCTTAAGCGATACATTGTTTTGTCCGTTAAGTGATATTATCTTGAGTATAGCGTATAAATTAAAGCTCGCTTGTTTCTATTTTTTTCGAATCCAGATCAACACCAGAGGGGGCATCCAGCTCAACGGATTCTATCTTGTGAAAACGACTGGTAATTTTTTTAGCTGACACATTCACATCACTTGCATCTTGTTGTGCCAAGTCAATATGCTTGGTCAGTTTATCCATCCGTTTATCAAACCGCTTGAAATCATCGGCCAGTGCTTGTAAGTGTTTTTGAATAATATGAACTTGTCGTTTAGTAGCATCATCTTTAAGTACTGCGCGCGCTGTTGTGAGTACAGCCATTAAAGTGCTGGGGGAGACCAACCATACTTTAAGACGCTGAGAGAGTGCAATCACCTCTGGGTAATTGGCATGCACTTCAGCAAAAATAGCTTCTGCTGGAATAAACATAAAGGCACTATCGGCCGTTTCATGCGGAATAATATATTTAGCAGCAATATCTTTAATATGTTTTTGTAAATCTTGTCTTAATTGTTGTTGTAGGCTTTTACGTTCCAGTGACGCTCTATCTGTATTCATAAGCTTTTGATAGGTTTCTAGTGGGAATTTTGAGTCAATTACAATATTACCCGTTGGATCTGGCAAGAACAAAATGCAATCGGCACGCTTTTGATTGCTCAGCGTATATTGCAAGCTATAGTGATTACTTGGCAACATATTCGCAATTAAGCTCGCAAGCTGTACCTCTCCAAACGCGCCACGTGCCCGTTTATCCACTAAAATATCTTGTAAGCTCACCACATGCGTAGAGAGCTCTGCGATTTTCTTTTGTGCTTCATCAATAATGGTTAGGCGTTTCACGATATCTGTAAACGTTGAAGTACTTTTCTCAAAGCCCTCTGTCAGGCGTTGATTGACTTGCTGTGTAACTTGAGTGAGTTGTAAGCGAATTTCTTCAGTTAGTGTTTTAAGGTGTGTGGTGAGGCCCTCTGTATGATGCTTAAAGCTATGACTCATTTGTTCACGCACATCTGTCATTTGTTTTTGAATGCTCTCGCGGATAAGTTCTTGATTTGCATGTTGGCTTTCTGCGATTTTAGTTTGAATCGCATGTTGCCCTGTTTGATAACGTTCTTGAATGTCCAGTTGTAAATGATGAAGTTGTTTTTTTAAGGCTGTAATCAAAAAAACAAGCGCCCCAATGGCAGTGACTAAAATAATAAACAATAAAAGCACTAAAAAAGAGGGCATAAGAGATAAATCTATCTAATTTTATAATGCAGAGAGTATACCGCAACCTATTTTAAAAATAAAAAGCCCTGATAAACAGGGCTTTTTATTTTTACTTACTTTTTATTGCTTGCTGAATATTAACCCCAAATCGACAGGCATAGGACCTGCAAACTGAGTAGGCGCTTTCATTAAATCAGCCAAGACAACCGTATAC
>JAHZKF010000028.1 GCA_022600575.1 Gammaproteobacteria bacterium
ACCTTATTTCTAGAGCTTGTAATGCAGTTTCATCCACAGCTTCAGCCGGTAAAGAGCGATTCTTCGGCCCTAAAACTGAAGGAGATAAAGAAAAAGTTGATGCTGAGAAGAAAGCAGAAAAAGACGGTGGTGCTCCTACTCTTGGTGGTGATGGTGGAGACGAAGGTAAATAATATCTAAGCTCTAACGAGGTATTACCATCAATGGATAACGCAGGTGAAGTTGACCTGCGTTATTGCTTTTTAAAGGTTATGAAAATTTAATATTTACTTTGTTTTTTATTTGAACTAAGCTGTCGCGTTCGGATTAAAGACAGGTTGAGAAAAAGCAGTGGTTTATTTGAGTAAAAGTCTTGATATTTTTAAGTTAGATCAAGCATTACATGCGTTTCGTTCAGAAGTCATTCAATTAAATAGAAACAGTCAGCGTTTTTCTGAGAAAGAGCTGATTGAACTGCAAGCAGGGATTGATACTAAAATTAAGCAATTTGAAGCTGAGGTGGATGCGTTTGCAGGTGATTGTTGTGAGATTGAGCGTATGCATCATGACAGTGTTTTAAAAGACATCCGAAAGCTTAGACATGCATTGCTAGTACCCTCGCCGCCACCTTCACACGTAGCAGAAAAAACAGCACAAGAAGTAATCTCTGTCGCATTTTTTAAAAAGTATATTAGTCAAATTTCTCTTGCGGTGCGATATGATTTTATTGCACTTGTGCAGACCTTATTTCAAGTCATTATGGACTTGGTTAGGATGCTTGCTGCAAGGTTTGCTTTAAGTTCAGGAAGTTTTTTTAAAAATCATAAAAATGATATCAAAAAAGACGTGGCGCAGGTTGAAGTATCTGAAGGTGATGAAGATGTGAGTCAGACTTGGACGGATGTGCCTGATGCGGAAGATGAGAGCGCGAGTTCAATCAAAGAATCTAAGATTCAGTTTGTGCCGTTTTAAGGTTTAGGACCGCTTTACAACCGACGCTGTCATACGAGATACACAGGTGGGCTTACCAGCTTCGTTATAGAGCTCAATGAGCCAAACCTGTGTGGTTCGACCAATATGTATGGGGCGAGATGTGCCTGTAATGAGCCCTTCGCGGACGGGTCTTAGATGGTTTGCATTAATCTCAAGGCCCACACAGTAATAAAGTGATTGGTCAACTGCGGCATTAGCAGCGGTACTTGCAATGGTTTCCGTTAAAACAACGTTTGCACCACCATGAACAATACCAAGTGGTTGTTTGGTGCGCGCAGTCGCCGGCATGGTTGCTGTTAAAGTATCGTCACCGATGGCTGTAAATTGAATATCAAGCCAGGCTGCAAGTGTGTTCTCACTGCGCGCGTTTAAGATGTCGAGCGTGATAGGCTGAAACCAAATACTCATGGTGTTTTTTTAATCCTTGGCGGTTGTTTTATCGCGAAGCTTAAAAATTTTGTCGTGCTTTGCTTTTTCAAGTTGCTGAGAGCTGCTAGGTGCATGCTTTGCATCGAAGGTTCGTAAGAATATATCAAAAGGACTGACATATGCTTTATCGATGTCGGGTTGTTTGCTCATGTTGATTTCTCTTATTAAATGTTCATGAGGTAGAAATTTTACCGAATTTTGGATAAAGTTGCTATTTAAATTATAAGAACCCTCACCCTGGAGATATTCTCAGAACCTGTCATTCCCGCGTAGGCGGGAATCCATCTTAAGGATTAGTACTTAGTTTTTGTATGGAAATAGATTCCCGCCTACGCGGGAATGACAGATTTTGCTGGAATGACAGCCCCGTGAGAATGGGAGGGTTCGATAAGGAATTTATTTCATGGTTAAAAAAGCAGAGTTACATGTTCATCTTGAAGGCACCATTAGCCCCTCACTTGCGCGTATGCTTGCTAAACGAAACCAGCTTGATTTACCTAAAGGTTTGATTTCACCGGATAATACCAAATATTTATTTGATGATTTCTTAAATTTTTTGAACGTTTTTGATGTGCTGGCCGATCTCATTTGTGTGCCACAAGATTATTATGATTTAACGTTTGATTATTTAGCGCGAAATGCGCGGGATGATGTGATTTATGTTGAAATGATGTACTCGCCTGAACATGCCGAAAAAGTATCAGGTGTGCCTTCAGCTGAGCATGTAGCAGCCATGAATCAAGCCATACTTGACGCAGAAGCAAAGCATGGGATTGTGGGACGTATTCTGATGACAGGGGTTCGTCATTTTGGTGTGGATGCAGTCACAAAAGTGGCTGAAGAAGCGGTTAAATCGACATCACCCTATATTGTGGGGCTTGGACTTGGGGGCGATGAAGCGGGTTTTCCACCAAGATTATTTGAAAAAGCTTATCATATTGCAGCAGAGGCAGGGCTTGGATGTACTGTGCATACCGGTGAGTGGGCAACAGAAGAAGGTATGATGGAAGCTTTAAAGTATTTGCCAATTCAACGTGTGGGGCATGGGTTATATTCATTGCATTCGCAGGAATTAACCGCGTTAATGCTTGAGCGCGGCATTGCAATTGAGTCTTGTCCATCCAGTAATGTGTGCTTGGGGTTGGTTGATAATTTAGCTGAACATCCTTTTCCGAAGTTTTTAGAGGCAGGCTTTCAGGTGAGCCTCAATTCAGATGACCCTCCATTTTTTGATACCTTGGTGGGTCGAGAATATGAGCGTGTTCAAGCAGCATTTCAATATGATGATGCCACCATGCGAGGCATTACCTTGATGGCGTTAGATGCATCTTTTGTAGATGATGAAACCAAAACTGCATTAAAACAGCGATGCTGAAGATGTTGTTCTGGCAGCCGTGTGTTGTGAGTCGTCTGGCGGCGTTCCGAACCAGCCGAAAGTTGCTCGATTTAGAGTGTTGGATTGCCAATTGGCAGTCGCGGCGGTTTGTTTTTCTATGGCTTCTAGCCTTTCGTCTAATCGTTGATTTTGTTCGGCCAAGGCTTGGTTGGTTTTTTCTGCTTCATTGAGCTTTTCAAGGACTTTGTCGAGGCTATTTGCTGTATTGGTCTCAAAGGTTTGTCTCTGTGTGGCTTTTGGTGCGGTTATCTCATTGTCGCGCGAGATTTCACGAAGTTCTTTTTGTAGTTTTTCAGCCCCTTTGGTGTGAATGTGACCGAGCATCGCACTCTTTGTGAATCCAACAAGATTAATAAAGAGAATAGAACCTACCATGATGAGAAAGCTTGGGGGTAAGATACCCCAAAGAATCACGGTGATAGATGTTAAAATGGATGCAACCAGATTAACACCAATGGTTTTAGCTGTACGTGCGCGGCGCTCTTTCTGGCGAAGGTAGTCGAGACGAGTTTCGAGAGCGGCTGTTTTTAAGGGCTCATCGCCAATGGGTTTTAAGTGATGGAAGTTAAAAAGACTATTGGCAACACCCACAAAGCTTGAAGCAATAAAAAAACCAACGGCAAGAGGTGTGAATACCCCTTGGGCAGCATAAGCCAATGCATATGATATAAGACTTAATACAGGAGGTAGCGTCCCTGTAAGCCATTTTTGAAGGCGTTTTGGAAGTGATCTAAAGCTATCATGAACGATGGAATGATAGGCTTGTACAGGGATACAAAGCACACTATATATAAGCAGAACCAAAGGGATATTTTTTAAAATAGAAAAAGTGGTTTGTAAAAACTGTGCAATAATGACCGCAGCTTTTGCAATAAGTGCTTCAAATGCACGTAGTTGTTCAGGCATAACGCTGAGATAAATACTGCCTATCATGGTGCCAAGCGTGGCTAAAAATAAGGGGACAGTCCAACTTTTACGAGGTTTTACCTCTTGGAGGAGGTGATAAAAATCTTCAAGATGTCGGTGCCCATAATCTTTCTGCGACAGTGCTTTAACCCAGCCAAACAGCGTGTCAGGTTCTTTGAATTCTTTTGAAACACAGAGTAGCGTTATGAGTTTTTCTGCATTTGCTTTGGAGATATGTGCTTCTTTATAAAGTGTTAAGGCGTCTTTTCCGCCTTGTTTTTCGTCATTACAAAGGTCTTCAAGTCTTGCGCGTAAAATACCGCGGCCTACGCCATTTAAGTGATCTTCTAAGATTTTGAATAAATCATCGTCAAGTCTATCTCGGTCGAGTCGTTCTTCGGGCGTTCCAGACATACACTTTTCCCCTGAAGCAGTTAACTATTGGGGACGAAGTGTATCAAAAGTGAGCATAAAGAGCAACGCTTTTAGCTCGCTCTAGCTATCTTTTTCGCGTAATTCAAACCAAACGGCGTTAAGAATTGCAAATGCGCATGCAAGGCCTGTGCCTAAAATCCAAGAAAAATACCACATGTTATCGCTCTCCTTAGTAGGCCTGTTCGTTATTATTGATGGTTGACTCGGTTACTTTCCCACGAAGTACGCGGTAAACCCAAGCAGTGTAAGCAAGGATAATAGGAAAGAAAATAACAGTTGCAACCAACATGATTAAGAGCGTTAGCTGGCTAGATGAACTATCCCAAAGGGTTAAGCTGTGCTCAGGATGTGAGGAGGATGGCAGAATAAAAGGAAACATACTAAGACCAACGGTACTGATGATTGAAATGAGGCTGATTGAGCTGCAAACAAAAGCAAGCCGTACCATGGCTTTTGCAAGGAGGGATGCGACAATTGGCATTAATAGTCCTAATGCAGGGGCAATCATAAGCCATGGCCAAGTGCTGTAATTTGAAAACCAGGCATGTGTTTCTCGTACCACTTCTTTATAGAGCGGGTTTGATGGGCCATCATGAGGCATGGTATGGGCGAGGGCATAGCCTGTATGAAAATAAAGCCAGGCACCCGCAAGTGCAAAGAAAAGAATAACGAGTATGGCTGAGCTACGTGCTGCATGGCGTGCGCGTTGTTGCAAATGACCTTCTGTTTTATTAACAAGGAAAAAGGCGCCGTGCATGGCAAACATCAAAACAGATAGCATGCCACACCAAAGCCCAAGTGGATTTAATAACGCTCTAAATGTACCCGTATAAAAAGGGCGAAGGGTTTCATCAAAGTGAAAAGGAACGCCTTGAAGTACATTGCCAATGGCGACGCCAAAGATTAAAGCGGGCACAAATCCTCCTAAAAATAAGGCCGCATCCCATCCTTTTCGCCAGGTGGGATGGTTTACTTTTGAACGGTATTTAAATCCTACAGGACGAAGAATCAAAGCCAGTAAGGTGAGGAGCATTGCAAAATAAAAGCCTGAGAAGGATACAGCATAAAGCATGGGCCAGGCTGCAAAAATAGCACCACCGCCTAGGATAAACCATACTTGGTTACCCTCCCAGGTAGGGCCGATACTATTGATAAGAATACGACGCTCCATTTGCGTGCGCGTAAGAGACGGTAACCAGATGGCAACCCCGAGGTCAAAGCCATCCATGACAGCAAAACCGATGAGTAACACACCGAGTAAAACCCACCAGAGTACGCGGAGTGTTTCATAATCGAGAGGAATAGCCATGGTGTTTACTCCTGATGTGTGAGGCCGGTTGGGCCGAGTCGAATATATTTAACCATCAAATACACCTCGATGATGGCAAGGATAGAATAAAACGCCACAAAACTAGATAAAGAGGTTAGTACTTGTCCTGCTGTGACAGAGGACGTAGCCATGGCGGTAGGCAGTACTCCCTGAACCACCCAGGGTTGACGGCCGTACTCTGCAACAACCCAGCCAAGTTCTGCAGCAATCCATGGTAGAGGCAGTGCTGCAAGAGCAAGGCGTAAATACCAGCGGGAATCATGTAACGTGTGTTTGACGGACAGGTAAAATCCGACTGCAAAAAGAAGCACGAAGAATAAACCGCAAGCAACCATGATTCTAAAAGAAAAGAAAAGGGGAGCAACGCGAGGTTTTAAGTCGTTTGCAGCTTGGCTAATCTGTGCCTCAGTCGCATCAGTTACGCGTTCGGTGTAGCGTTTTAGGAGTAAGCCATATCCGAGGTCTTTTTGATGTGCATTAAAGTCGGCGCGTGCTTTTTTATCGTTTTTGTCTTTTTGAAGTCGTGTGAGTGCATCATAGGCAAGTATCCCTTCACGGATATGTGTTTTGCCGTCTTCGATAAGCTCTGAGATACCAATCAGGGGCTCATTCAGTGAGCGTGTTGCAATTAAGCCGAGTGCATAAGGGATATGAATAGCATAATCGGTATGTTGTGTTTCTTCGTTGGGGAGACCGATAAGCGTTAAGCTCGCAGGAGATTTTTCGGTGTGCCACATGCCTTCCATTGCTGCGAGTTTCATTTGTTGATTGCTGTTTGCGAGATATCCACTTTCATCGCCCAAGACCACAACAGATAAAGCAGATGCAAGGCCAAAGGCAACTGCAACCGTCATTGAACGTTTTGCAAGGGCTTCGTGGCGTTTTCTTAAGAGAAAATAAGCGCTAATAGAGAGCACAAAGATAGCCCCTGTAACATAACCTGCACTGATGGTGTGAACAAACTTGGCCTGTCCGACAGGATTAAATAAAATCTCACTAAAACTCTCCACCTCCATGCGCATGGTTTCAAAATTAAACTGGGCGCCAACTGGATTTTGCATCCAACCGTTGGCGATTAAAATCCAGAGCGCTGAAAAATTGGTTGCAAGGGCCAAGAGCCAGGTGCAAGTGAGATGTTGATTTTTGGATAGTTTATCCCAGCCAAAGAAAAATAAGCCCACAAAGGTTGCTTCTAAGAAAAAGGCCATGAGACCTTCAATGGCAAGAGGGGCGCCAAAGACATCGCCAACATAGTGTGAGTAATAAGCCCAATTGGTTCCAAATTGAAATTCCATGGTGAGGCCGGTTGCAACGCCAAGGACAAAATTAATGCCGAATAATAAGCCCCAGTATTTAACCATATCACGCCAAATGGCTTTGCCTGTCATTACAAATACAGTTTCCATGATGGCAATGAGTACCGAAAGCCCGAGTGTAAGAGGCACAAACAAAAAGTGATATAGGGCTGTCAATGCAAATTGAAGCCGGGAGAGATCGACAACATCAGTGCCTGGAATCATGGGGTGTTACCTCAGTTGGAGTATTATTATTTTTCCCGAGCAGCCATGTCGGGCCATTGACGACAGGTTTTTCTGTGCCATGAAAGCACGTAAACCAAAGTAGAACTAGGAGTAACAGTTTGATAATTAAAGTACGTTGAATGTCACGTCTAAAAGACGACATAGCGTGTTACCAGAGCGCATAATTTCATGTGTTCAGTTTAACGCGGAGAGACAATAGAATACAATGTGCTGATTAAAATAATATCGAGTGTATGATGCCAAGATCGAAAAGTAGTCAGCGATGGCTGCGAGAACATTTTGATGATGTGTATGTCAAGCAAGCGCAGCGCGAAGGATATCGAAGCCGTGCGGTGTATAAGTTGAAAGAGCTTGATGAGAAAAAAAGAATTTTGAAGCCTGGGATGTGCGTGGTGGATTTGGGCGCAGCCCCCGGTGGATGGACTCAATATGTGACTCAAAAGATAGGTGGGTCGGGTCAGGTGATAGCACTTGATATTTTACCTATGGATGCATTACCTGATGTTTTAGTCATTCAAGGTGATTTTCATGAAGCGGCTGTGTTAGATAAATTAATTACTGCGATGCCAACAGAAGGGGCGGATGTGATTTTGTCCGATATGGCACCTAATATGAGCGGTAATGTTGCTATTGATATTCCGCGTGCGATGGCACTGACGGAGCTTGCGTTTGATTTAGCAGACAAAATATTAAAACCTGGCGGGAGTTTATTAATTAAAGTCTTTCATGGTGAGGGGTTTGATGCACTTTTAAAAATGGCTCGGTCTCAGTTTAAAGAGGTCGTCGTTAGAAAGCCATCTGCTTCACGTCCGCGATCACGTGAGACCTATTTGTTGGCGAAAGGCTATAATGTGTAGTACATTTAGACATTCATGTATTTTTTACCCTGGGTTGTCCCGCACTATTTAAAAAGAGGTTGTCATTTTGAATGATATGGTTAAAAATTTATTTCTTTGGCTTATAATAGCCATTGTCCTGGTCTCTGTATTCAGCAATTTTGGTCCCCGAAATGCAGCGTCAGAGAAAATTTCATATAGTCATTTCTTAAAAGAAATAGATCAGGGAGCAATTGCTTCTGTTTTGGTCGAAGACGACAAGATTATTCGTGGCATTACTAAAAATAACCAGCACTTTGTGACGTATCAGCCTATGCATGATAATGCTCTTTTAGGTGAGTTATTAAAAAACAATGTTGATGTGAGTGGACAAGAAAAACAACAGGAAAGTTTTTTATTACATATCTTTATCAATTGGTTCCCGATGCTTTTGTTGATAGGGGTGTGGGTCTTTTTTATGCGGCAAATGCAAGGGGGAGGTGGCCGTGGTGGTGCTATGTCATTTGGTCGTTCGCGAGCACGATTGTTAGGTGAAGACCAAGTTAAAGTGACGTTTGCTGATGTGGCAGGTGTTGATGAAGCCAAAGAAGAAGTGAAAGAGTTAGTCGACTTCTTGCGTGATCCGAGTAAGTTTCAGAAATTAGGCGGTCGTATTCCACGAGGTGTTCTTTTGGTCGGTGCGCCAGGTACCGGGAAGACTTTGCTTGCAAAAGCTGTGGCAGGTGAAGCGAAAGTACCCTTTTTCACCATATCAGGTTCAGACTTTGTCGAGATGTTTGTAGGTGTTGGTGCTTCACGGGTGCGGGATATGTTTGAGCAGGCCAAGAAGCAAGCTCCATGTATTATTTTCATCGATGAAATTGATGCTGTTGGTCGTCATCGTGGGGCAGGTTTAGGTGGGGGGCACGACGAGCGTGAGCAAACTTTAAATCAGCTCCTGGTTGAGATGGATGGATTTGAAGGGAGTGAAGGGGTGATTGTTATTGCGGCAACTAACCGTCCGGATGTGCTTGATCCAGCCCTTTTAAGACCCGGACGATTTGACCGTCAAGTTGTAGTGCCTTTACCTGATATTCGTGGGCGAGAGCATATTTTACGGGTACACATGAATAAAGTACCAGCTGAAGAAAAGGTAGATGTGCTGTCGATTGCAAAAGGAACACCAGGATTCTCCGGGGCCGATTTAGCTAACTTGGTTAATGAGGCGGCTTTATTTGCAGCGCGTGCTAATAAACGCAAAGTGAGCATGACTGAATTAGATAAGGCAAAAGATAAAATCATGATGGGGGCTGAACGACGCTCGATGGTGATGGATGAGTCTGAGAAAAAACTGACGGCATTTCATGAAGCTGGTCATGCCTTGGTGGGGTTACTCGTGCCTGATCACGATCCTGTTTATAAAGTGACGATTATTCCGCGTGGGCGAGCACTTGGGGTGACGATGTTTTTACCTGACCAAGATCGCTATAGTCACAGCCGGCAGCGTTTAGAGAGTCAATTGGCGAGCTTGTTTGGTGGGCGCGTGGCAGAAGAGCTTATTTTTGGTGAGAAACACGTCACCACCGGGGCTTCAAATGACATTATGCGTGCAACCGAGATTGCACGAAAAATGGTGACGAGTTGGGGACTTTCTTCTTTAGGACCGATGACATTTGGTGAAGAAGAAGAAAGTGAAGTTTTTTTAGGGCGTTCTATGTCGAGCAATAAGGAAGTGTCTGATAAAACTGCAGAAGCGATTGATGTTGAGGTGCGCACGATTATTGATAGAAATTATAAACGTGCGGCTGATATTTTATCAGAGAATCGTGACAAATTAACGGTTATGGCAGAAGGGCTCATGAAATATGAAACTATTGATGCCAAACAGATAAAAGAAATTATGGCCGGTAAAACACCTTCGGAGCCAGATGATTGGGATTCATTAGGTTCACCACCTTCTAGTGATAAACCTGAGCCCAAAAAGAAGAAACGTGTCACTGCTAAAAAGACCTCACCTAAAGAAGATTCAGCTGAACCGCCGGTCGAGCCATGTGAATAAAACGGCGTTTAAAGATTGGTGTGCTGCATCAAAACCCATTATAACTTCGCCTCATTATCGAGGGAGGCCACTTGTGATGGGTGTTTTGAATATCACCCCTGATTCATTCTCAGATGGTGGTTTATTTTTAAAACCAGCCGATGCATTAAAGCGGGCTGAAAGAATGATAGAGGAAGGCGTTGATATATTAGATATTGGTGCCGAATCAACAAGACCTGGTGCTCTACCCATTGATGAGCATCAAGAGCTTGAGCGCTTGATGCCTGTTATTGAATTGATTTTAGCAAAGCATGATATAGCGATTTCAGTAGATACATCTAAGCCAGAAGTCATGCAAGTAGTGATTGATGCGGGTGTTGCCTGTATTAATGATGTTTTTGCGCTTCAAAAAGCAGGTGCGCTGGACGTGGCAGCAAAACAAAATGTGCCATTTTGTTTAATGCACATGAAAGGTACGCCAGAAATGATGCAGAAAGGGCTTGATGAGCAAGAGGATATTATGATGCGGATTCAGGCTTTTTTTGAGGCACGCGTCGCGGCATGCTTGGCAGCAGGTTTATCACGAGAACAATTGATTTTAGACCCAGGGTTTGGTTTTGGTAAAACAGTGAATCAAAATTTATGTTTGACTAAAAGATTATCTGAATTTGATGTGCATGGTCTTCCGCTATTGCTCGGTGTATCACGTAAAAGTACAATAGGGGCTGTTTTGCAGCAAACCGTGGACAATCGCTTGTCTGGCGGTTTAGCTTTAGCGGTGTTTGCAGCACTTAATGGTGTTGCGATGATTCGAACGCATGATGTTGGTGAAACGCGAGAAGCGTTTAAAATAATTGATGTAATGTTACAGGGTAGTTTCTAGACAAGGAAAAAGGATGACGCAGCGTAAACATTTTGGAACGGATGGAATCCGAGGTCGTGTAGGTTCTTCTGATATTACTCCCGAATTTATTTTAAAACTAGGCTGGGCCGTTGGACGTGTACTCGCTAATGGCGGACGAAAGCGTGTTTTAATTGGAAAAGATACGCGTGTTTCAGGTTATTTATTGGAATCAGCATTGCAAGCGGGGTTATCGGCAGCAGGGGTTGATGTTGCACTTTTAGGCCCAATGCCAACACCTGCAGTGGCTTATTTAACACAAACACTTCGTGCAACAGCAGGTATTGTGATTAGTGCCTCTCATAACCCATACCATGATAATGGCATTAAATTCTTTTCGTCAGATGGTTTTAAGTTGCCAGATCAAGCTGAACTCTCGATTGAAGAAGCATTAAGTCAGAAGATGCAAGTTGCGTCTTCTGCAGAATTAGGAAAGGCAGTTCGGATAGATGATGCGGCAGGGCGTTATATTGAATTTTGCAAGGCGACGATTCCTTCTTTGACCCGCCTCTCAGGTTTAAAGATAGTCGTTGATTGTGCGCATGGCGCAACTTATTATGTGGCACCTCATGTGTTCTCAGAGCTTGGTGCGGATGTGATTGCCATTGGTAACAAGCCGAATGGATTTAATATTAATCAAAATGTAGGGTCAACGGCGCCAGAAGCACTACAAGCAGAAGTATTAGCAACGGGTGCCGATATTGGTGTTGGGCTTGATGGTGATGGAGATAGGTTGATTCTTGTTGATGCGAAAGGTCGTTTAATTGATGGCGACCAAATACTCTATATGATTGCAAAAGATAGGCAAGAAAGAGAAGTGTTGCAAGGAGGGGTTGTTGGTACCTTGATGACCAATTATGGCTTGGAAAAAGCGTTGGATGCCCGAAATATACCTTTTGTTCGCTCGAAAGTGGGGGATCGTTATGTGCTTGAGGCGCTACATGAGCGGCAGTGGCGTATTGGAGGGGAATCATCAGGACATGTTGTGTGTTTAGATAAAACTACAACAGGAGATGGTATTGTGGCAGCATTGCAAGTGCTTGCCATGATGGTGAAAAAAAATAAAACGGTCGAAGCGCTGAGTGAGGGTATGGAGCTTCTGCCTCAGGCACTGGTGAATCTTAAGACTGATAAGGCGGCATTGCTGGCTAATAATGCAGAGGTTAAAAAGCGAGTTGAAGCATTGAATCTGCAATTTAAAGGAGAAGGTCGCGTTTTATTACGGCCATCAGGTACTGAACCTGTTCTTCGTGTGATGGTCGAGGGATATGATGCGAGTGAGGTTGAACGTGAAGCCGCACAATTGAGTGACGAAATACAACGTATTGCCGAAACACTCGGTTCAACTGAAACGACTGCATAGAGGATATGCCATGAGACAGCAACTGGTGATGGGTAACTGGAAAATGAATGGTTCACGTAAGACCATCCATGTTTTATTAGATGAGCTCATTCAGCAGTTCCCACGTGAGGTGACGGCAGAGGTGGTTGTTTTTCCGCCTGCTATTTATATTCCAGAAGTTGCAAAGCAACTAGAGGGCTCTGGCATTAAATGGGGCGCGCAAACGGTTTATTTTGAGGAGAAAGGGGCTTATACTGGCGAGCTTTCAGCGCCCATGTTAAAAGATTATGGGTGTTCTTATGTGTTAGTGGGGCACTCGGAGCGTCGTAGTTTATTTCATGAAGATGAAAAATGTGTCGCGAAGAAATTCCACCACGTGAAAGAACATGATATGATACCGGTTCTTTGCGTAGGCGAGACCGCATTAGAGCGTGAGAACGGCTTAACAATGTCGGTTTTAGAAACGCAGTTGCGAGCAGTTTCTCGCGATGGGAAGGGCGATTTTGACGCATGTGTTGTTGCTTATGAACCTGTTTGGGCTATTGGGACAGGGAAGACAGCAACACCAAATGATGCAGCAAGTGTTCAGGCTAATATTCGAGAGATAATTGGCAAGCTTGCTCCGGGAGATGCTGGTGCACTGCCTATTGTGTATGGTGGCAGTGTGAATGAAAAGACGGCAGGCGCATTATTTGCTATGCCTGACATTGACGGTGGTTTGGTGGGCGGTGCTTCACTGAACGCGAAACAGTTTTTGGATATTGTGACATGTATCAAGTGTTTTTAGTGCTTCATGTGTTGATAGCCATGACCCTAGTGGGTCTGGTTCTGATGCAACACGGGAAGGGTGCTGATATTGGCGCGGCTTTTGGTTCAGGTGCTTCGGGCACCGTGTTCGGAAGTCAAGGCGTTGGGAGCTTCTTGTTTAAATTAACAGGTGGGCTTGCATTGGCTTTTTTTGTGACAAGTGTTTCTTTGTCTGCGATGGTGGCACATCAGTACCATCAAGCGACTCAAGTGATGATGCCACAAACAAGTCAAGCACCAAGTTCTGGTATTCCTATTCCAAAGGATTCAGAGCAACAATAACGATTTACCGAAGTGGTGGAATTGGTAGACACGCTGTCTTGAGGGGGCAGTGGCGTAAGCCGTGCCGGTTCGAGTCCGGCCTTCGGTACCAAATGAGCAAAACGATATGATGCTATCACAGTATTTACCGGTATTGGTTTTTGTCTTGATTGCGCTTGTTTTAGGAAGCGTTTTACTTGGCGTGGGAAAGCTGTTATCAACGCGTCGTCCGGATGCCGTAAAAGATGCGGCCTATGAATGTGGTTTTCCAGCCTTTGAGAGCGCACGTATTCCATTTGATGTGCGATTTTACTTGGTTGCTTTGTTATTTATTATTTTTGATTTGGAAACAGCTTTTTTCTTCCCTTGGGCATTGGTCTTAAGACAGCTCGGGTGGTTTGGTTTTTTAGCGATGATGTTGTTTTTGGGTTTGCTCGTGATAGGGTTTATTTATGAGTGGAAACGCGGTGCTTTAGAGTGGGAGTGAGGCTTCTCAATGGTAGCAGGTGAGTTAAAAAAACAAGGTTTTGCAATCACAACACTTGAAAAGTTAGGTACGTGGGCTCAAAGCGGTTCGATGTGGCCAATGACGTTTGGGCTTGCGTGTTGTGCGGTTGAAATGATGCACGCTGGTGCTGCACGTTATGATTTAGACCGATTTGGGATTATTTTTCGTCCAAGTCCAAGACAGTCAGATGTGATGATAGTTGCAGGTACTTTATGTAATAAAATGGCGCCTGCCTTAAGACGTGTTTATGACCAAATGTCAGAGCCTAGATGGGTTGTTTCGATGGGGTCCTGTGCTAATGGTGGCGGATATTATCATTATTCTTATTCGGTTGTGCGTGGTTGTGACCGTATTGTTCCAGTTGATGTTTATGTACCAGGATGTCCCCCGACAGCTGAGGCATTATTGTATGGGATTATTCAGCTGCAAAATAAAGTCAAACGAAAAAAAATAATTGAGGCTTAATGGTTTGGTTTAAGCCAGGGCTTGGGTATAGATAATATGACAAAACAAAAAACATTGCATGATGCCTTACGTTCGGTGTGGGATACTCCAGCATTTCAGTTAGTAGAAGCGCTGGGTGAGCTGACACTAACGATTGATTCGAGCGCGCTTTTACCTGTAATGACGCAATTACGAGACCATGCTGAGTTTGCTTTTGATATATTGATTGATGTGTGTGGTGTCGACTACTTACATTACGGACTTCAGCAGTGGGAGACTGATGCCGCGAGTTCAAATGGTTTTTCTAGGGCTGTTAATCGTTGTGTGGTGGATAAAGATGTGATGCAAGAGACAACATCTGAGGGTAAGAAGCCACGATTTGCAGTGGTGTATCACTTGTTGTCAACCACTCAAAATCATCGTTTACGCGTTAAAGTTTGTTTGGATGAAGCGCTCCCTGTTGTAGCATCGGTTGTGTCCATTTGGAGAAGTGCCAATTGGTTCGAGCGTGAAGCTTACGATATGTTTGGGATTTTATTTGATGATCATCCTGATTTGCGGCGCGTGCTGACTGATTATGGATTTATTGGTCACCCTTTCAGAAAAGACTTCCCAGTGAGTGGGCATGTTGAAATGCGTTATGATGCGGCGTTGGAAAAAGTGATCTATGAACCGGTTGATATTGAACCACGAACCTTGGTGCCCAAAGTGATTCGACAAGTAAATAAAGGGGCTGCGTCATGATGGAGCTTCAGCAGTACACCTTGAACTTTGGTCCGCAGCATCCTGCGGCTCATGGTGTGTTACGATTGGTGTTAGAGCTTGAAGGCGAAACCATTGTACGTGCAGATCCGCATGTAGGGCTCTTGCACCGAGGCACCGAAAAGTTAGTTGAGACAAAGCCATACAATCAAAGTATTGGTTATATGGATAGGCTCGACTATGTTTCTATGATGTGTAATGAGCATGCTTATGTACGTGCAATAGAGCAGTTTTTAGGTGTCGAGGCACCTATTAGAGCGCAGTATATCCGAACGCTTTTTGATGAAGTTACACGTATTTTGAATCATTTAATGTGGCTTGGTGCGACCGCACTTGATATTGGTGCGATGACTGTTTTTTTATATGCTTTTCGTGAGAGAGAAGACTTGTTTGACTGCTACGAAGCAGTTTCGGGTGCCAGAATGCATGCGACCTATTATCGCCCTGGTGGAGTAGCACGAGATTTACCTGATACCATGCCACAATATAAACCTTCGCGCTGGCATAATGAGCGTGAAGTGGCCGCCATGAATGAACATCGCGAAGGCAGTTTACTGGATTTTCTAGAAGCTTTTACAGCACGTTTCCCCGGATATGTTGACGAATACGAAACGCTGCTTACAGATAATCGTATTTGGAAGCAACGAACAGTTGATATCGGGGTTGTTTCACCTGAAGATGCATTGCAGTTAGGGTTTAGTGGTCCAATGCTACGTGCTTCAGGTATTGCTTGGGATTTACGAAAAAAACAAACCTACGCAGCTTATGACAAAGTAAAATTTGATATTCCTGTTGGCAAACATGGTGATTGTTATGATCGCTATTTAGTGCGTGTTGAAGAAATGCGACAATCAAATGCGATTATTAAGCAGTGTATTACCTGGCTGCGTGATAATCCAGGGCCGGTTAAATTAGATGATCATAAAATCACACCGCCACCGCGTGAAACAATGAAGCATGATATGGAAGCTTTAATTCATCATTTTAAATTATTTACTGAAGGATTTGTGCTCCCTGAAGGTGAGGTATATAGCGCGGTTGAGGCACCTAAAGGTGAGTTTGGTATTTATTTGATTTCAGATGGCGCAAATAAGCCATATCGTATGAAAATTAGAGCGCCTGGATTTCCGCATTTGGCAGGTTTTAATGAAATGGTTAAGGGGCATATGCTTTCGGATGGCGTTGCAATTTTGGCAAGCCAAGATATTGTGTTTGGGGAGATTGACCGGTGAAGAAATCTGAATTAATACGGCAATTTGTCTCTGAAGAAGATGTTAAAGAAATTGACCGATGGGTTGCAAAATTTCCGTCAGATCAAATGCAATCGGCTGTCATGTGTGCACTCATGCTTGTTCAAGAAGCACAAGGACACTTAACTGAGCCTGCAATGGATGCCGTTGCAGCGTATCTCATGATGCCACCTGTTGCTGTTTATGAAGTAGCTTCGTTTTACAGCATGTATCATATGAAACCGGTTGGTCGACATACCATTAATGTGTGTACAAACATTACATGTCAGCTGCGAGATGCACGGGTTATTTTTGAGGCGTTGCAGAAAAAGCTCAATGTTTCTGCAGGTGAAACAACAGAAGATGGACGCTTTACATTGTGTTCGGTTGAGTGCTTAGGCGCGTGTGTGAATGCCCCCATGATGCAAGTGGATAAAGACTACCATGAAAATTTAACCGTAGATGCACTCGATGGTGTATTGGCTGAATATCCATAAAAAAAGAGGCTTTGGTTGTGGTTACATTGAATCAAGTATGTTATCGAACGCTCGACCTAAAAGACCCTTGGGCTTTATCGACGTATGAAGGGGTTGGCGGATATGCTGTGTGGCGTCGTATTTTAGCGGAACAGACTCCGCCAGCTGATATTATTGAAAGTTTAAAGCAATCTGCTTTACGTGGACGCGGAGGGGCTGGTTTCCCAACGGGCTTGAAGTGGAGCTTTATGAACCGTAATTCGCCGGTTCAAAAGTATGTGGTATGCAACTCTGATGAAGGGGAGCCTGGTACCTGTAAAGATAGAGATATTTTGCGTTATAACCCGCATCAGCTTATAGAAGGTATGGCGATTGCTGGTTATGTAATGGGGGCTTCTGTTGGATATAACTATATTCGAGGTGAGTTCTGGGAACCCTATGAACGCATGGAGGAAGCACTTAAGGAAGCTTATGCTGCAGGCTTGCTCGGGAAAAATATTTTAGATTCTGGGTTTGATTTTGATTTGCATAACCACTTAGGGGCTGGTGCTTATATTTGTGGTGAAGAAACAGCGCTTTTGAATTCACTTGAAGGTAAAAAAGGGCAGCCACGGTTTAAACCGCCTTTTCCAGCCAATTATGGGCTCTATGGTAAGCCAACAACCATCAATAATACTGAAACATTTGCATCTGTTCCTGTTATTTTAGAGAAAGGCAGTGATTGGTTTTTAAATCTAGGAAAACCCAATAATGGTGGGACCAAATGTTTTAGCGTGAGTGGGCATGTAAATAAGCCATTGAATGTTGAGATTCCACTGGGCACACCATTTAAAACATTATTAGAGCTTGCGGGTGGTCTGCGTGAAGGACGACGATTAAAAGCGGTGATTCCGGGTGGCACATCAATGCCTGTGTTGCCAGGAGATGTCATGATGAAGTTAGATATGGATTATGACAGCATCCAAAAGGCAGGTTCAGGTTTAGGGTCGGGCGCTGTGATTATTATGGATGATACGACTTGTATGGTGGATGTGCTTTATCGAGTATCGCATTTTTATATGGAAGAATCATGTGGGCAGTGTACACCATGTCGTGAAGGGACAGGTTGGATGGTGCGTCTGTTAGGCCGAATTAAATCAGGCCAAGGTAAACCTGGGGATATTGAAAAGCTCGTGAATGTTGCAGATAACATTGAGGGGCGTACAATTTGTGCCTTGGGTGAAGCGGCAGCGTGGCCTGTACAAAGTTTTGTGAAGCAGTTTTATTCAGAGTTTGATTATTTTATTAAGCATAAACATTCAAGTGTGGCGGTTTAATCATGGCAACCATTGAAATTGATGGCAAATCGTTTGACGTTGAAAACGGAAAAATGATTATTGAAGTAGCAGATGATGCAGGAATTCATATTCCGCGCTTTTGTTACCATAAAAAACTATCTGTTGCGGCTAATTGTCGTATGTGCCTGGTTGAGGTGGTGAACTCTAAAAAAACACTTCCAGCTTGTGCGACACCTATTACTGACGGGATGAAAGTCTTAACACAGTCAGAGGCGGCGCGTCGGTCACAAGAAGCTATTATGGAGTTTCTGCTCATTAATCATCCGCTCGATTGCCCGATTTGCGATCAAGGTGGTGAGTGTGAGTTGCAAGATGTTTCAATGGGATTTGGAGCCGATAGCTCTGAGTATGCAGAGCCTAAACGTGTGGTTCACGATGATGACTTAGGAACACTCGTTGCAACTGAAATGACACGCTGCATTCAGTGTACGCGGTGTGTGCGTTTTGGCGATGAAATTGCAGGGCTTCAAGAGCTTGGCGGTATGGGGCGTGGCGAAGATATGCAAATTGGCACCTATGTCGAGCACAGTTTAAAGTCTGAGGTTTCCGCAAATATTATTGATTTATGTCCTGTGGGTGCATTGACTTCAAAGCCATATCGTTTCACGGCGCGAGCGTGGGAGATGACACAGCATGCAAGTGTTGCACCGCATGATTGTTTAGGGTCTAACACATTTTGTCATACACGTCGTGGTGAGCTGATGCGCGTTGTTCCTAAAGAGCATGAGGCGCTTAATGAGACGTGGTTGTCAGATAGAGACAGATTTAGTTATTTAGGGCTCAACCTGAAAGGTGCGCGTCTTACAGAGCCGATGATTAAGCGTGAAGGGCAGTGGGAAGTAGTGGATTGGCAAACAGCATTGACGTTTGCTGCAGAGGGCATGAGTCGTGTTATTGAAGCCCATGGCCCTGAACAATGTGCCGCATTTTCACATCCATCTTCTACGCTTGAAGAAATGTATTTGCTTCAAAAATTGATGCGTGGTTTGGGCGTTCAGAATTTAGATCACCGATTGCAAGCGACAGATCACCGTGACCAGGCACTTCAACCTATGATGCCAACCAGTTCTTTGCCATATCAAGCGCTTGAGCAACAAGAGTCTGTGTTATTGCTAGGGAGTAATCTTTTACGTGAAGTGCCTTTAGCGGGCGTGCGTCTTAGAAAAGCGCAGCAAAATGGTGGCGATGTATATACGATGAATCCGGTTGATTACGATTTGTGTATGCCTGTAACCGATGCTATCACAGTGTCTCCTAACGAAATGGTTTTACAATTAGGAGCATTGCTTAGTGTATTGGATGATAAAAAAACAGATACAGTATTACCAAAAGCATTAGAAAAATTATTAGCAACGGCTGAAACAAAAGATAAACGGATTAAAGCGCTTGCTAAGGTGTTAAAAAAACCGAAATCAGTGATTGTAACCGGGGCGCTTTTTGATAATCATCCAGAGGCTGCACTGCTTCGCACTTTAGTTACATGGATTTGCACGTTAAGTGGGGCAAAGCATCTACATTTAACAACTGGAGCTAATAGTGCGGGAGGATGGCTTGCGGGAATGATTCCACACCGAGAAGCCTTAGGTAAAGCACTTGAAACCTCAGGGCTTTCATTACAAGAAGCCTTACAAGCGAAACTGAAAGCGTATGTTTTGATGGGGTTAGATCCAAGTTTAGATATTGCAAATCCTTCGCATACAAGACAAGCTATGCTTGCTGCTGAGTTTGTGGTCGCTTTAACAGGTTACCAAACAGAGTCTATTTTAGAATGCGCCGATGTTATATTACCAATGGCGTTACCGGGTGAAACATCTGGTACTTATATTAATGTTGATAAAACATGGCAGACAGTGGCAGGTACTGTTGCACCTTTAGGTGCTGCGCGTCCGGCGTGGAAAATATTGCGAGTGTTAGGTAATATATTACACTTTAAGGACTTTGATTATACGTCTAGTCAAGATGTTTTAAAGCAAATTGAGACAGACCTTGCCTTGGTTGACTCACCTAAGGAATCCTGTTTTTACCCTGAGGCATTACCGATTGCTGATGAATCTTTGGTGCGCGTGGGTGAATGGCCTCTTTATCGTGTTGATCCCATGGTACGGCATGCTGGTGCTTTACAGTCGTGTGCTGCTGCAGATAAAGCAAGTGTTCGGATTCACCCGACAACAGCAACACAGTTTGATTTAGGTGAAACAGCCACTGTATCTCAGGGTGATATTGAGATAACATTGCCGCTGGAATGTGACGAGCGTATTGCACCTGGTGTGGTGTGGGTGGCATGTGCCATGTCTGAGACGGTTGACTTAGGTCATGCTTTTGCTTCGATAACGATTAAGCGCTAATTTAGGATAAATCATGTTACGGGACGTTAGTCTGCTTTTATGGATCATTATTAAGATCCTTGTGATTGTGTTACCGCTTTTAATTGCGGTGGCTTATTTGACGTATGCCGAGCGAAAAGTGATTGGCTATATTCAGTTACGAATTGGTCCCAATCGCGTCGGATTTCGAGGGCTATTACAACCATTTGCCGACTTATTTAAGTTGCTTCAAAAAGAATTGATTGTGCCCACACGATCGAACAAATATTTATTTGTAACAGCCCCACTTTTAACGTTAGGTCCTGCCTTAGCTGGGTGGGCGGCTATTCCATTTGGAGAGGGGTTAGTCCTTGCAAATATGAATGCAGGGGTGTTGTATTTATTTGCGATGAGTTCACTTGGTGTTTATGGCATCTTGGTTTCAGGTTGGGCGTCTAACTCTAAATACGCAATGCTTGGTGCTCTCAGAAGTGCAGCACAAACAGTATCGTATGAAATTGCGATGGGTTTTGCTTTAGTTGGTGTTTTGCTTGCTGCAAATAGCATGAACGTTACTGATATTGTAATGTCGCAGGCAGGTGGTATCTGGCATTGGTGGGCGATACCGTTGTTACCACTGTTTATGGCTTTTTGGATAGCAGGTATTGCAGAAACCAATCGTGCACCATTTGACTTGGCAGAAGGTGAGTCTGAAATTGTTGCCGGTTTTCATGTTGAATATGGCGCAATGGGATTCATGGTGTTTTTTATGGCCGAATATGCGAGCATGTTGTTGATCTCGGCAATGCTGACCTTATTTTTCTTGGGCGGCTGGCTATCACCTTTTCAGGGCATTCCTTTCTTAAATGATCTTTTGTTTTTTGTGCCGGGGCTTGTTTGGTTTTTGGTAAAAGTTTCTTTTTTTGTCTTCGTGTATTTATGGATTAGAGCAACGTTTCCGCGTTATCGCTATGATCAGCTAATGCGTTTGGGATGGAAAGTATTGATTCCTGTGACCTTGGTTTGGGTGATTGTGACTGCCGGCATGGTTGTTTCAGAATTTGGCCCTTGGTTTTCGTAAGTTAAGAGGTTTTTGGAATGAAAAACATCTACCGCTATGCAAAACATTATGTAAAAAGCTTTTTATTGACAGAGCTCTTTGCTGGTTTGCGTGTGACAGGGCGTTATTTCTTTAAGAAAAAAATAACCGTCCAGTTTCCAGAGGAGACAACGCCTTTGTCGCCTCGATTTCGTGGTTTGCTTGCGCTTAGACGCTATCCAAATGGTGAAGAGCGTTGTATTGCTTGTAAGTTGTGCGAGGCAGTTTGTCCAGCACTTGCGATTACGATAGACGCAGAGCCCAGAGACGATGGGTCAAGGCGTACCACACGCTACGATATTGATATGTTTAAGTGTATTAACTGTGGCTTGTGCGAGGAGTCGTGTCCTGTTGACTCAATCGTTGTAACGCCGATTCATCATTATCATATGGATGAGCGGGGTCAAAACATCATGACCAAAGAAAAGCTTTTGGCTGTGGGAGATTTGATGGAAGACAAACTTGCTCGAGACAGAGAAATCGATGCCAAATATCGTTGATGGGGTTTGATATGCATGCAGAGTTACTAGACATTATTTTTTATATCTTCGCAGGGCTCACAGCGGTGGCGGCTTTTTTTGCTGTGATTCAAAAAAACCCTGTTCGTGCTGTATTATTTTTGGTGTTAGCCTTTTTTGGTGCCGCAGTTTTATGGATGCTTGCAGAAGCTGAATTTTTAGCACTGATTTTGGTGTTGGTGTATGTGGGCGCTGTCATGACGCTCTTTTTGTTCGTTGTTATGATGCTAAATATTGATACAGAAACAATGAAAGGTTCTCTTAAGCGCTATTTGCCCTGGGCTATTTTAGGAACGGTATTGTTTGTCGGGTTACTGATACAAGCGATGCCAAAACAAGGGGTAAGCTTAGGTGAGGCAGCTTCATTAGTCGGCACTGTAACCAAAGAGTCCAACACGGTTGCCTTGGGCATGGTTTTATATACAGAAGATGTTTTAGCGTTTGAATTAGCAGCGATGATTTTACTGGTTGCTATTATTGCGGCCATTACTTTGACGCACCGTGTCCCACGGCCTGGAAAGCGACAAAATATAGTGGAACAAATAATGACAAGGCGAGACGAACGCGTCACGCTTGTGAGTATGGACGCTGAAAAACCTGGAGAGGGGAAGGCATGATTCCTGTAACACACTATCTTATTTTGAGTGGCATTTTATTTGCTGTGAGCCTTTTTGGTATGGTTTTTAATCGGCGAAATGTGATTACTTTACTCATTTGCATTGAGCTCATGTTGCTTGCAGTGAATACCAATTTTGTTGCGTTTTCTTCTGCGCATGGCGGGCATCATGGAGAAGCATTTGTCTTTTTTATATTAACAGTCGCAGCTGCAGAAGCCGCCATTGGACTTGCCATTGTTTTATTACTCTATCGTCACCATGGCAGTATTGCTGTGAGCGATATGAATCATTTAAAAGGATAGCCACGTGAATCTATTAGAAATAAGTTGGCTGTGTGTCTTAACACCTTTGTTTGGGGCAATGCTCGCAGGTTTTGGTGGTCGAAATATCGGACGGAGTGGCGCACATACAGTGACGATTGCAGGTCTTCTCGTATCATTTATCTCAGCCTTGTATATTGCAAAGGCCGTTTTAGGAGATGGCGCCATACTTAACGTGAATGCGTACACTTGGGCGAGTGCCCCAGCTCCTTTTGCGTATGCGTTTCACCTAGGACTTTTAATCGATCCTTTAAGTGCTGTCATGATGGTTGTTGTGACCTTTGTCTCACTCTTAGTGCACTTATACAGTATTGGTTACATGGCAGATGATGCGGGTTATCAACGTTTTTTTAGCTATATTTCTTTGTTTACATTTATGATGCTGATGCTTGTGACCGCAAATGGTTTCTTACAACTCTTTTTTGGTTGGGAAGGTGTCGGACTTGTCTCTTATTTGTTAATTGGATTTTGGTTTGAACGTGAAGCAGCACTTCAAGGGAGTTTAAAAGCCTTTTTGGTGAATCGTGTAGGCGACTTTGGGTTTCTTTTAGGGATTGCTTTGTTGTTGATGTTTGTGGGTAGCCTTGATTACGTAACAGTGTTTGAAAAAGCATCTAGCATGTCGACTCAAACGATTAGTATCTGGGGCGATACAGCTTGGCCTGTGCTGACAGTGATTTCATTATTGTTATTTGTTGGTGCTATGGGTAAGTCAGCGCAAGTGCCATTACATGTTTGGTTGCCTGAATCAATGGAAGGTCCAACACCGATTTCGGCTTTAATTCATGCAGCAACGATGGTGACAGCAGGGGTGTTCATGGTGGCACGCATTTCACCTTTAATTGAATATTCTGAAACGGCTTTAAGTTTTGTGCTGGTAATAGGAGCGACAGGCGCGTTATTTACAGGGTTGCTCGCTATTGTCATGACGGATATCAAGCGTGTGATTGCATACTCAACCCTTTCACAACTGGGTTATATGATGGTCGCGATGGGAGCATCGGCTTTTAGTGCAGGGATGTTTCATTTATTGACTCATGCTTGTTTTAAAGCGTTACTTTTCCTGGGTGCAGGCTCTGTTATTATTGGTATGCATCACGAACAAGATATGCGAAAAATGGGTGGTTTGTGGAAAAAAATGCCGATCACTTATTTTACCTTTTTAATCGGTGGTTTGGCGTTGTGTGCAGTCCCTCCGTTTGCAGGGTTTTACTCGAAAGATACCATTATTGAGGCCGCTAAAGTGTCGCTTATTCCGGGAAGTGGATATGCTTATGTTTGCGTAGCATTAGGGGCGATGGTCACAGCAATTTATACATTCAGAGCCTTTTTCATGACGTTCCATGGCACCCCAAGAATGACAGAAAAAGCGTATAATCATGTGCATGAGTCGCCTTGGGTTGTATGGTTGCCTTTGGTATTGCTCGCTATTCCATCTGTGATGTTAGGTTATGTGCTCTATCAACCCATTTTATTTGATAAGCCAGGTTTGTTGGGGGCATCGATTACTGTCTTTCAGCAGTTTGATTCTTTAGCTGCGTTAGCGGCAGAAGGACTGCATTCTCCAATGGAGGCTGCATTGCATGCGCCGGAATCTCCAATATTTTGGTTGACGATGGGTGGGATTATACTGACTTGGCTTGCCTATATCGTTTGGCCTAGTATTCCTGACCGTTTAGCGCGTGTCTTTTCAGTGCCATATCGTGTGCTTCAGGCTAAATATGGGTTTGATGGGTTTAATGATTGGTTTTTTGTCCGAGGGGGCAGAGGACTTGGTCGTTTGTTTTATCGTGCAGGTGATACAGCGTTAATTGATGGTGCGATGGTGAATGGTACAGGCCGGTTGGTACGTTGGATGGCATTAAAAGGTCGGGCATTTCAAAGCGGATACGTGTATCACTATATGGCAATCATGGCGTTTGGATTGTTGGCTTTCTTAGGTTGGTTGTTGCTGGGATGATGAAGGGGATAAGATGCAGCATGTGCTGAGTTTACTAATTTGGTTTCCGATTGTAATGGGTGTTTTGGTGTTTGCCCTCGGTGATGACGCACGTCCAAATATTGCACGTGGCTTGGGATTGATGGGTGTTTTAGCCAGTTTAGCACTGTGTGTGCCGCTTGCATTGGGGTTTGATGCTGCGAAAGAGGGGATGCAATATGTTGAGAACATATCATGGTTGCCCTCGCTTGGTCTTGCATATCACTTAGGCATCGATGGTTTATCAATGCTGTTGATTGTTTTAAGTGTCTTTACGAATTTAATCGTGATGCTTGCAACATGGGAAAGTATTAAAACACGTGTGCCGCAATATATAGCTGCTTTTTTGGTGATGCAGGGCTTATTGGTTGGCGTTTTTGCAAGCCTTGATGTGATTTTGTTTTATGTTTTTTGGGAAGCAACTTTGATTCCGATGTATTTAATTATCGGGATTTGGGGTTCAGATAATCGTGTTTATGCGGCCATTAAGTTTTTCTTATATACCTTTTTAGGTTCTGTTTTAATGCTGGCGGCTTTTTTATATTTAGGATATCACGCAAACTCATTTAGTTTGGATTCGCTTTATGCTTTAAACCTGACGATGACAGCCCAAATACTGATATTTATCGCGTTTTTCTTTGGGTTTGCAATTAAGATACCGATGTTTCCGGTACACACTTGGTTACCTGATGCTCATACAGAAGCACCTGCAGGGGGCTCGATTGTATTGGCTGCAGTGTTATTAAAACTTGGTGCGTATGGATTTTTACGGTTCGCGTTACCTATTGTGCCTGATGCATGCCATTATTTTGCGCCAGCCATGATTGCTTTATCATTAATAGCGGTTGTGTATGTTGGGTTGATTGCGATTGTTCAACAAGACATGAAACGCTTGATTGCTTATTCATCCATTTCACATATGGGGTTTGTCACGCTTGGTTGTTTTGTGTTGTTTATGATGGCGGATAAAGGCAATTTACAAAGTGCAGGACTTGTTTTGGAAGGCGCGATTATTATTATGATTTCGCACGCTTTTGTTTCGAGTGCGATGTTTGCAGGCGTTGGTTTTATTTATGACCGAATGCATACCCGAAACATCAGTGACTTTGGTGGGATTGTCAAATCAATGCCAGTTTTTGCTTCATTTTTTATGTTGTTTGCGATGGCGAATGCAGGACTACCCGGAACATCTGGTTTTGTTGGTGAATTTTTGGTCATTGTAGGGAGCATCAAAGCAGGGTTTTGGATTACATTTTGGGCTGCAACAACACTGATTATTGGTGCAACATATACGTTATGGATGTATAAACGCGTGATTTTTGGTCCTGTTGTGCATAAGCCTGTGGCTGAATTACAAGATTTATCTAAGTTTGAAGTGAGTGCCTATTTATTATTGGCACTGATGGTGATTGGCATGGGTGTTTATCCAAAACCTATGTTGGATTATGTGCATCAATCAGTGAGTACAACACTTGCTGACGCGGATCACTCAAAAATTAAAGCAATAAAGCAAGGTTAAATTATGACAACTGCATTACTGAATCACATGCATTTAGCGCTCCCAGAGATCACACTTTTGATTGCTGCTTGTGTAGCATTATTGGGGGATTTATTTTTTCCGCGTCGAGGAGCTGCAATTGTTTTTGTTGTAGCATCGGTGGGCTTGTTACTTGTTGCCGGCGAAAGTGCTTTGTTCCTAGGGCATAGCCGCGAGCTCTTGTTTTCTAAGACTTTCGTGAGTGACAATATGGCGCACCTTATGAAAATCTTTATTGCGATAACGGTTTTTTTGAGTTTGTTTTATGGCCGAGACTACCTAGAAGAGCGTGGCATTCCTGCAGGGGATTACACCGTACTAGCGCTTTTTTCAACGCTTGGTATGAGCGTATTGGTTTCAGCACATTCATTATTAACTGTGTATTTAGGACTTGAGTTGTTCTCACTGCCCATGTATGCCATGACAGCTATTCGCAGAACAGAAACGGATGGAGCGGAAGCTGCCATGAAGTATTTTGTGATGGGGGCAATGGCATCAGGGATTTTGCTTTACGGTATGTCATTGTTGTTTGGCGCAACAGGTGCCCTTGATTTTGATGGAATTGCAAAGGTCCTGGGAACAGATATTTTTCAAAAACAACAAGGCTTATTGATATTTTCACTTGTGTTTTTGGTAGTGGGCGTCGCCTTCAAATTAGCTGCTGCTCCTTTTCATATGTGGGCCCCAGATGTGTATGATGGTGCTCCTAGTAACACAACTCTCTTTATTAGTGCAGCACCTAAAATTGCAGCGCTTGGTATGTTACTTCGACTCTTAATGCTTGGTTGGGGAGATATGGTTGTTCAATGGCAGCATTTGATTTTAGTGCTCGCGTTGCTCTCAACAGGGCTCGGAAATATTTTAGCCATTGTCCAGACCAACATTAAGCGTCTGCTTGCCTATTCGACCATTTCACATGCAGGGTATGCTTTGTTTGGAGTACTTGTTGCAACGTCTGAAGGCTATGGTGCGGCTTTATATTATATTTTAGTATATGCGCTGATGTCGGTAGGTGCATTTGGGCTGATTACATTACTTTCTCGCGGGGGCGTTGAGGTGGTGAATATTAATGACTTACGTGGTTTGAATCAGCGTAAGCCGTGGCTTGCTTTTTTAATGATGTTGATTTTATTCTCGATGGCTGGTGTGCCACCGATGGTTGGTTTTTTAACGAAATTATTAGTGCTTAAAGCGTTAGTCGATGCGGGTCTATTATGGGTTGCAGTGCTTGGCTTATTATTTGCGGTTGTCGGTGCATTTTACTATTTGCGTGTGATTAAAGTGATGTATTTTGATGAGTCAATTGATCCTGCACCTATTCATCTTCCTCGTAGTACGCAATTGATATTTTCAATTAATGGTTTGAGTTTACTTTACCTTGGACTCTTTCCGAGTGCTTTAATCGCCACATGTCTTGCGGCATTTTCCTGAGCCTGATGGCTTGAGAAGAGGCGTTGTTTTTTTGCTCCTCAGATGATATTAAAAGGTTTGATATAGACCATGGTTCCCTTGCGTTCCATATGATACTGTTAAAGTAAGATGAGATTTTCTATCCATTGAGTACAAAACAGGAGGTTTTGTTATGACCGCAGAAAGTTTTTTATCCAAGCAACTACAAAAATTCAGTCTTGTCGATTTGTCATTGGTGAAATCTGTTTATTTTATATTCGGAGTACTGATCTTTACACTTTACCCTCGGTTATCGTTTGTAGATTGGTGGTTTTATTGTATTTTATTTGTTTTATGCTGGGCGCCTTTGGGGGTTCACTTTTTTTCCCAAGAAGGTGCGTTTTTTGATAAAGCACATGCTTTTTTGAAAACCAATAATCCCTCAAATCAAGTATTACTGTTTTTAAGTACGTTCTTCTTTGCATTTATGCTTTGTGCATTAATTCCTGTGCTAGCCGAAGTGTATTGGTGGGTGTATTTAATACTGATGGTAGGACTCGCCATTAAACCACTCACTAAAACATGGTGTTGGTAATTTTATATGTGGTATTTTAAAGCTTTCTTCAACACATTCTCCGTTCGAAAGTAAGGCTTTGTATTACGCCAGTTATTGTTGTGAGCCTCCTGATAAAGGAGGCATGACTTGACAATTTGCTGACTAAAAAGTTAGCATGCGTTATACATTGTGACACGATTTGTTTTTTATAATGAACTTAAAGTTAAATCTCATCAGTAAACAGTCTCGAAATCAATCCGTATTTTTTGTGGTGGTCAGTCACACCCTGTTTTATGCTCTCTGCCGGCCTACTCTCTAATTTATCTGCTGCGCCAGAGGGCGAAACCTCTGCAGATAATGAAATAATAATGACATAAATACTTTTTAGAGAGACTTTTGGTATGCACTTATTTAAATTGAAACAGCAACAGCTCAAATATATTTACTTATGTATTATTTGGATAATCTCTGCAGGCTTTTTATTTTATAAATATTTAATTCAAGTCTCGCCTAGTGTCATGACGCATGATTTAATGCAATCATTTCAGGTGAGTGGCGCAGGTCTTGGTCATCTATCAGCGTTTTATTTTTATGCTTATTTACTGATGCAAATCCCAGTAGGGGTTTTGATAGATAGGTATAGCCCAAGATTACTGACAACACTTGCCATTTTTGTGTGTAGCCTTGCAACGTTTATTTTTTCACATACGCATACACTGTGGTTGGCATGTCTTGCAAGGGCATTGATGGGGGCAGGTTCTGCTTTTGCTGCAGTGTCTTGTTTTAAGCTTGCAGCCGTTTGGTTTACACCAAAACGCTTTGCTTTTGTCTCAGGTTTGTTTATGACAGCGGCTATGCTTGGGGCTGTAGGGGGGCAGATGCCACTCGCATTATTAGTTCAATATAAAGGTTGGCGGGATGCACTCGAAGTTGTTGCTATGATTGGGATGTCTTTAGGTGTGATTTATTACTTGGTTTTGCGAGATAAACCTCAGGCAACTGAGCATGTTAACCCGCCTAAAGAAAAAGTGATAACGCTTTTAAAACGTATTATTTTTAATAAACAAACTTGGGCTTTGTCTTTGTATAGTGGTCTTGCATTTGCACCGGTATCTGTATTTGGAGGGTTGTGGGGCGTTCCCTTTTTAGAGACAGCTTATCAGTTATCGCGAACGGATGCAGCACTTGCTATTTCGTGTATTTTTATAGGATTCGCAGCAGGAGCCCCTTTTTGGGGATGGCTGTCAGATTATGTTAAGCGACGAAAGCCGGTCTTGTTTTGTGGCACCTTTGCGGCATTAATATGTTTGTTGATTGTGCTTTATAGCGCGTATTTATCGCTTTTAGTGTTGATGGTGCTGTTGTTTTTATTTGGGTTTGGTGCCAGTGGTTTTTTCACTAGCTTTGCTATGATTCGTGAAATATTCCCTTTAACACTTGCAGCAACCGTGCTTGGTATTATGAATACGTTTAATTCTGTGTTTGAAGCCTTATTTGAGCCCTTAATTGGTATGGTGTTAGATTGGGTTTGGGATGGAGAGATGTTAAATAATATTCCTCAGTTTTCGATTGCTGGGTATCATACATCATTATTGATTTTACCTGTTTCGTTGATTTTATCGTTAATGACATTATTGTTAATTGATGAAACGTTTTGTGGTACGAGAACTTAATGAGCAGAAAGGGCTTGCGTGAAGTGACCGTTCCTCGTATAATCACTTCCAGTTGATGCGGGGTGGAGCAGCCTGGTAGCTCGTCGGGCTCATAACCCGAAGGTCGTAGGTTCAAATCCTGCCCCCGCTACCACTTTTAGAGAAACCCCATTTATGGGGTTTTTTATTATCTAACGGTTTGATTGTATGATTCAGCAAGAGATTGAACACTTAGTGCGCCCAAGTATTGAAGATATGGGAATTGAGCTTTGGGGTGTGGAGTATCAACGGCAAGGCCACTCGGGGCTTTTACGTATTTATATCGATAAATCAGAAGGTGTTGTGGTGAATGATTGTGAGCGTGTAAGCCGCCAAGTGAGCGCATTGCTCGATGTAAACGATCCTATACCAGGTCAATATCAATTAGAAATTTCATCGCCTGGTATGCCAAGACCTTTGTTTTACCCTGAGCAATATGCGCGTTATTTAGGGGATGAAGTTCAGATTCGTTTGAATGTTCCTATGGATGGCAGACGAAATATAGTGGGACTCATTAAAGCAGTAGAGGACGATGCTCTGGTTTTAAGTGAAGAGGATATTGAGCACACGTTTCTTTTTTCAAATATTATTAAAGCACATTTGACACGCGAACGAGGCGAAGCATGAGCAAAGAATTGTTGTTGGTTGCCGAGGCACTATCTAATGAAAAAGGGGTTCCTAAAGAAACCGTACTAGAGGCTATTCAAGCAGGATTAGAATCTGCAACACGTAAGCTCTCAGGTATGGAAATGGGGATTCGTGTGAAAGTTGATGCGCGCACGGGTGAGTATGAAACGTTTCGTTATTGGGATGTTGTGCCTGATGATGAGCTGATGTTTCCTGAACGTGAGTTAACCTTGGCTGATGCACAGGCTCGTATGCCTGATATTGAAATGTCAGGACGAATTGAAGAATTAATGCCTTCTATTGAGTTTGGACGTATTGCAGCACAAAGTGCACGTCAAGCAATTGCGCAAAAAATGCGAGAAGCAGAGCGGCAATTGGTTGAAAATCAGTTTAAAGATAAACTGGGTCAGCTTGTTTATGGTACCGTTAAGAAAGTGACGCGTGAACATATTATTATTGATTTAGGTGGAAAAGCTGAAGCATTTTTGTCTCGAACCGAGATGTTACCACAAGAGATGTTTCGAACGAATGATAGAGCACGCGCGTATCTTTATGCGATTTCAGATCAGCCACGAGGCCCTCAACTTTTGGTGAGCCGAGTTTGTGACGAAATGCTGGTTGAATTATTCCGCATTGAAGTGCCTGAAATTGGCGAGAGTGTGATTGAAATTAAGGCTGCTACACGTGAGCCCGGTAGTCGCGCTAAAATTGCGGTTAAAACCAATGATGGGCGTATTGATCCCGTGGGCGCTTGTGTGGGGATGCGAGGCGCGCGTGTTCAGGCGGTTTCAAGTGAGCTTGGTGGTGAGCGTGTTGATATTGTACTTTGGGACGATAACCCCGCGCAGTTAGTGATTAATGCGATGGCGCCAGCAGAGGTTTCATCGATTGTTGTTGATGAAGATTCACATACCATGGATTTAGCGGTTCATGCATCACAATTATCACAAGCAATTGGACGTAGCGGTCAAAATGTTCGTTTAGCAAGTCAGCTGACCGGCTGGACGCTTAATGTGATGACCATTGAAGATTTCGAAGAAAAAAGTCAAGAAGAAGCAGTTAAAATTATTGAGCTGTTTACTTCAACGCTTCAAATTGACGAAGAAATTGCACAGTTATTGGTAAGTAATGGTTTTTCCTCCTTAGAAGAAGTGGCATATGTCCCTAAGGAAGAATTGTTTGCAATTGAAGCATTTGATGAAGAAATCATTGATGAGTTGCGAAATCGTGCCAACGACCACTTGTTAACACAAGCATTGACTGGAAAAAAACAAGGTAATGCCGATAACGGGGCAGCTGATTTGGCCTCGATGGATGGTATCACACCAGAGTTGTTGGAAGGATTAATTGCCGAAGGAATCACAACTCGAGAGTTGTTAGCAGAGCATGCGGTTGATGAATTATTAGATGTGCCAGGAATGACGGCAGAAAAGGCCGGTATTTTGATTATGAAAGCACGAGAAGCATGGTTTGAATCTGACAAAGCGTGATGAATTGTTGAATGTAAGTTGGCGCGAGTTGCTGAATGAGGAGTAAAACATGGCAGATGTGACGGTGAAGCAATTGGCTCGAGACGCTGGAATCTCTGTCGAGCGTTTATTAAGTCAGTTACAGAGAGCAGGATTGTCTATTACAACAGAAGAGCAATCTGTAAGTGAAGAGCAGCGACGGGCTTTACTGAGTCATTTAAATATGAGTAAAACGCAAGAAGAATCGACCTCATCTGAACGCATTACCTTACGTCGGAAGAGTGTTTCTCGGGTAACGTTGGGCCAAGACGCGCATCGAGGCAAGACCGTCAACATTGAAGTACGTAAAAAGCGTACCTATGTAAAAAGAAGCTCTTTAGCTGAGCCTGAAACCCCTGTTGAAGATGAGGTTGAAGACGAAATTAAGGTTGATCTTGAAGACGTATCTGCGGTTTCAGACGAAGTATCTGCTGAGGATGAGGTTGCAGTTGAACCTACAGTTGAGTCCGAAGTTGAGGCTGAAGTTGCCGTGACTGAAACCCCAGAAAGTGAAGTTTCTGATGAAGTGAAAGAGGCACCTGCTGAAGAAGTGGCAGCCGAAGCCAGTATTCCTGATGAGCCAGTGGCTCCAGCGCCTGTGTCTACTGATGACAAGGGGCGTGATAAGAAAAAAGGACATGCAGCGAGTCCCCCTAAAACGGATGCCCGTCCAGACGCAAAACGCGGCAAAAAGAAATCTAAATACGCTTCTTCTTCAAGAGATGACAATGACTCTGGATTTTCAGGGCAAGGTAGACGTAATAAATTTAAAAAACGAAAAGGTGCAGAAAAATCAGATCGTTATCGTGAAGCAGAAGAAAGTTTAACGCACGGATTTGCAAAACCTACAGAACCTGTGGTGCATGATGTTGCCGTGCCTGAAACAATTTCTGTGGCTGATCTTGCAAAGCGCATGTCGGTGAAAGGCGCTGAAGTGATCAAAACGATGATGAACCTGGGTGCGATGGCAACGATTAATCAGGTGATTGATCAAGAAACTGCGATGATAGTGGTTGAAGAGATGGGCCATAAAGCACATGCGCTTAGTGCGGATGCGCTTGAAACTGACTTAGGCGAAGCGCATGAAGATGCCCAAGAAGGCGTAGAAGAAGCACGTGCACCTGTGGTCACAATTATGGGGCATGTTGATCATGGTAAAACATCTTTACTAGATTATATTCGTCGAACAAAAGTGGCTGCTGGCGAAGCAGGCGGCATTACACAGCATATTGGTGCTTATCATGTGTCAACACCAAAAGGGGATCTAACCTTTTTGGATACGCCAGGACACGCGGCATTTACAGCAATGCGTGCACGGGGTGCACAAGCAACAGATATTGTTATTTTGGTTGTGGCGGCTGATGATGGTGTAAAACCGCAAACGATTGAAGCTGTTCAGCATGCGAAAGCTGCGGGTGTACCTATTATTATTGCAGTCAATAAAATTGATAAACCTGAAATTGATCCAGATCGTGTGATGAACGAATTATCAAGCCACGATGTGATTCCTGAATCATGGGGTGGTGACACTCAATTTGTTAATATTTCGGCAAAAACAGGTCAGGGTGTTGATGAACTACTAGATGCATTGCTTTTACAATCTGAAGTGTTAGAGCTTAAAGCACATCAAAAAGGTGCGGCTAAAGGTATTGTGATTGAATCACGTCTAGATAAAGGACGTGGCCCTGTTGCGAGTGTTTTAGTACAAAGTGGAACACTTAATAAAGGGGATATGTTGCTCGCTGGGTTACAGTATGGACGAATCAGAGCATTGGTTCGTGATAATGGAGAGCAAGTACTCAGTGCAGGTCCCTCTATTCCTGTTGAAGTCCTTGGCCTATCGGCTGTGCCGCATGCGGGTGATGAGGCGATTGTTGTGCCAAATGAAAAACGTGCACGTGAAGTTGCCTTGTTTCGTCAGGGTAAATTTAGAGATGTGAAGTTAGCAAGACGTCAAAGAAATACACTTGAAGGTATGTTTGATGAAATCAGTGCGGGCGAAATTAAAACATTAAATGTTGCACTTAAAGCTGATGTACAAGGTTCGGTTGAAGCGATTTCGGATGCGTTAACGAAATTATCAAATGACGAAGTGAAGGTTAGTGTTATTTCGACTGGTGTTGGTGGTATTACAGAATCAGATGTACATTTGGCAATTGCATCTCAAGCACATTTAATTGGTTTTAATGTGCGAGCTGATTCAGGGGCTAAACGATTGGCCGAAGCTGAGTCGGTGACCTTGAATTATTATAGTGTGATTTATGACATTGTTGATCAAGTTAAAGCAGCATTAACCGGTTTACTTGGTCCAACCTTTAAAGAGAATATTGTTGGAACAGCGGAAGTGCGCGATGTATTCCGTTCACCAAAATTGGGTGCGATTGCAGGCTGTATGGTACTTGAAGGGATGATGAAGCGACATAACCCAATTCGTGTTTTACGAGATCACGTGGTGATTTATGAAGGTGAACTTGAATCATTGCGCCGCTTTAAAGATGATGCTGGTGAAGTACGTCAAGGTCTTGAATGTGGTATTGGGGTTAAAAATTATAATGACGTGAAAGTCGGTGACATGATTGAAGTGTTCGAAACGGTTGAGGTCAAACGAGAGTTATGAATCATGAAAGCAGTAGTCGGCGACCTGATCGTATAGCAGGACTCATGCAGCGCAAGCTTGCGCAGTTAATTCAGCATGAAATACACGATCCACGTCTCCCAAAATGGATGACCATTTTGGATGTGAAGATATCAAAAGATTTAGGAAATGCACGCGTTTACTTTACAGTCATAAGTGATGAGCCGGATGAAGTAGTGGCGGTTCTGAATGCTTCAGCACCTTTTTTGAGAACGGCACTTGCAAGAACTTTGAGTTTGCGCAGAGTGCCAAAGCTTTCGTTTGTTTATGATACCTCGGTTGAATATGGAAAACAGTTGAGTCGTTTAATTGATAAAGCAAATGATGGCGGCGATGCTACTGATTGATGGCATTCTGTTGGTTGATAAACCACTAGGGCTGTCGTCAAATGGTGTTTTGCAGCGTGCGAAGCGTTTACTCGGGGCCAAAAAAGCAGGGCATACCGGAAGCCTTGATCCATTAGCAACAGGCATGTTGCCTATTTGTTTAGGTGAGGCCACAAAGTTTTCACAATATCTACTCGATGCAGATAAAGCCTATGAAGTAACAGCTGTTTTGGGAGCTGTGAGTAGTACAGGTGATGCTGAAGGAGATATTCGTGTTGTTCACGAACAGGTTCATATTTCAGAAGCGGATCTTAATACGGTTTTAAAGAAATTAACGGGTCCTATCTTACAAACACCACCGATGTATTCGGCACTAAAACACAAAGGGAAGCCTTTATATACTTATGCGCGTCGCGGTGAGGTCATTGACCGGCCCGCGCGTGAAGTCGTTATTTATGATATAAAATGTCATAAAGTTGACGGTAAAAGCATCTATCTTACGGTAAAATGCAGTAAAGGCACCTATATTCGTTCTTTGGTTGAAACCATTGGTGAACAGTTGGGTGTTGGAGGAGCGTATGTTACACAATTGCATCGCACCTACACTGCAGGTTTTGAGCATGAGCCGATGTGGACGCTTGACGCATTAGAAGCTGAGCGTTTAGAGACGCGGCGCATGCATCTTTTGCCGCCCGAGCGCGCGGTTCTTCAATTTGAAAGGCTTGATGTAAGCATGGAAGTGATGCAAATGCTTTATCAAGGTAAAACAGTATCTGATTTAGAGAGCATACCCGATATCAGCACAGTGCGGTTGTATTCGCCTGAAAATGTATTTTTTGGTTTAGGTGAAATAACCGCTGAAGGTGATTTAAAAGTAAAGCGTTTAAAGTCGATAAACAACCCAATCAAGATTGATTAAATTGCATAAGCACCGTTTCTAGCTCATGAGGCGTATCGACGATAAAGTCGGGTTTTGCGCGTGCTAAAGCTGTTTTATCATTATATCCCCACGTGACAGCGATGGAGGTTATGCCAATGGATTGGGCAGCTTCTATATCTCTTACTTCATCAACCACATAGCATGTGTTGGAAGCAATCAGATGTTTTGCTTTGAATAAATGATGTAGTGCACGAAGTTTACTGAGCCTATATTTTTCGACATGAATATAATCAAATTGTTTGAGTTGATGTTGTGATAAAAATCTTTGAATGTTCTTTTTAGAATTGCTGCTTAATATACCAATGCTTAAAGTATATTCTGGTAGGGCTTTGAATAGTGGACGAAGCCCTGGTTGCAGTTTCATATAGGGTATTTGAGCGCGCAATCGCTGTCGTACAGCCATCATTAAGATAGGGGTTAGCCAAGGTTTAATTTTTAAATACGTTAAAATATGCTGGGCAGGCATTTGACGTATTTCAGGTAACATATCAGGCGTGATAGGCTGAAAGCGGTAGAGAGGTGCTAGTTGTTGTGTGATGTCGGAGAGTGCAAGCAGACTGTCAGCTATCGTTCCGTCAAAATCAAAAATAATGTGTTTTTGTAACATGGCACGACTTTATATTTTTATTACTTATATGCTGACAGAGAATTTGAAGTTGGGCAAGGCTATTCTATTGTTTTGGAAGGGGAGTCATGTTAATATCCCCCCCTTTACTGAATTTGAATGATCTAACTTCGAGACTTAGGAGTGAACAATGTCGCTATCAAGCGCACAGAAAGCAGAAATTGTTAATGATTTTAAACAAGCAGCCAACGATACAGGCTCTACAGAAGTGCAAGTATCGTTAATGACAGGCCGTATTAAGTATTTAACTGACCATTTTAAAGCCCACAAAAAAGACGTTCATTCGCGTCGTGGTTTGCAAACATTGGTTAACAAACGTCGTAAATTATTAACGTATCTAAAGCGTAATAATAAAGAGCGTTACGCAACATTAATTAAGTCATTGGGTTTAAGAGATTCATACTGAGTTTAGAGATGACTCAGCCAATGCACGTGGAAAAAGAAGGCGCGATGTTTTGCGCCTTTTTTTTTGCCCGTTAAAAGCAAGACAAAAAGAGGAATGAGAACGTGAGCAAAATCGTAAAGAATATACCTTTTGGTGAGCACACATTGGTGCTTGAAACCGGTGAAATTGCAAGACAAGCGAGTGGCGCTGTTTTTGTAAGTATGGGTGGCACACAAGTCCTTGTAACGGTTGTCGGACAATTAAATGCACCTGAGCGTGGTGATTTTTTCCCGCTTACCGTGAACTATCAAGAAAAAACATATGCAGCAGGAAAAATTCCTGGTGGCTTTAATAAGCGCGAAGGGCGTCCCAGCGAGCACGAAACATTAACGTCTCGCTTGATTGACCGTCCTATTCGCCCATTATTTCCTGAAGGATTTCGAAAAGAAGTACAAGTGGTTGCAACTGTCATGTCACTGAATCCTGAAGTGCCTGCAGATATTTTAGCAATGGTTGGTGCGTCAGCAGCATTAATGCTTTCAGGTGTTCCATTCAAAGGTCCTATTGGTGGTGCACGTGTTGGTTATGCTGATGGGATTTATACGTTAAATCCAGGTAAAACAGCGCTTGAAACATCAGCCCTTGATTTAGTGGTTGCAGGAACCGAAGAAGCTGTCTTAATGGTTGAATCTGAAGCGTCTGAGCTGAGTGAAGACATCATGTTAGGTGCGGTCTTGTTTGGTCATGAAGCAATGAAGCCGGTTATTAAAGCAATTCAAGAGCTTGCTGAAGAAGGCGGAAAAGAAGCTTGGGACTGGACAGCTCCGGCTAAAGATGAAGCTTTGCAAACACGCGTTGAGGCAATGGCTGCAGAAGACATCAGTGCTGCATATTTGTCTAAAGATAAAACAGAACGTTACAGTAAGCTTTCTGATATTCGTACACGTGTGCTTGAAGCCTTTGAGGCAGAAGAAGATGAAGCGATTACAGCAAAAGCTGTATCTGAGTGCCTTGCATCATTTGAAAAAAACTTGGTTCGAGGTCGTATCCTAGATGGTGAACCACGAATTGATGGACGTGACCGCAATACTGTACGTCCTATTACGATTCGTACCGGTTTGCTTGATCGTGCACATGGTTCAGCATTATTTACACGTGGTGAAACACAAGCCATTGTTGCTGCAACTTTAGGTAATGATCGTGATGCACAAATCTTAGATAAGTTAGATGGCGAAGTGCGTGACCGTTTCATGCTGCATTATAACTTTCCTCCATATTGTGTTGGAGAAACAGGCATGATGGGCAGTCCAAAACGTCGTGAGATTGGACATGGTCGTTTGGCGCGCCGTGGAATTGCTGCAGTATTACCTGTTGCAACCGATTTTCCTTATGTGATTCGTGTGGTATCTGATGTTACAGAATCAAATGGTTCAAGTTCAATGGCGACATTATGTGGTACAAGTCTTGCATTAATGGATGCAGGTGTACCATTAAAAGCACCTGTTGCAGGTGTTGCGATGGGCTTAATTAAAGAAGGTGAGCGTTTTGCAGTACTAACCGATATTTTAGGGGATGAAGATCACTTAGGTGATATGGACTTTAAAGTAGCAGGAACTGAAGCAGGGGTTACAGCGCTTCAAATGGATATCAAAATTACAGGTATCACACAAGATATTATGGCAGAAGCACTAGAGCAAGCTTTAGCCGGTCGCCAGCATATCTTAGGAGTGATGCAGAATGCGTTATCTGAGCACCGTACAGAACTGTCCATGCATGCGCCACGTATTGTGAGCATGAATGTGCCTGAAGATAAAATCCGAACCATCATTGGAAAAGGTGGTGCTACGATTAAGGCGCTAACTGAAAGTACAGGTGTGTCGATTGATATCGATGACAGTGGTGTTGTTAAGTTATTTTCACCAGATGGCGAAGCTTTGGCGAATGCAGAAGCACAAATTAAAGATTTAATTGCTGAAGTTGAAGTGGGTAAAACGTATACCGGGAAAGTCATTAAAATCGTTGATTTTGGTGCATTTATTCAGTTGCTTCCTAATAAAGATGGGTTATTACATATTTCTCAAATTTGCGAAAATCGCAGTCAAAAAGTGGAAGAAGTGATTCAAGAAGGGCAACCGATTACGGTGTTTGTATCTGGTATTGATAAGCAAGGCCGTGTGAAACTTGAGTGGAAAGACAAACCAGCAGCAAAAACAGCTGAATCTGTTCCAGCTGAGTCGGCATCTTCAGAAGCACCTGACGACGCTTCTTAAAAAAATGTGCTTATTCTACCCCTGTGGCGTTAACTCATCAGGGGTAGATGACGCTTCGTTGTCTGAATCATTTTGAAGTCGAGAGGCAAGTTGATTGACTTGTATGGTGGCATACTTTAATGCGTTAGCGTGATTGGACTGTTTTGATAACGTGTCAATAATAGCGCGTAGATCCTGTTGGAGTGCAAGCGTCATAGAAGCATCATCTAAAGCAGCCACTGAAAGGGGTGATTGGGAACGCATTTTTAAAAACAGATCTAAAAATTTACATTTTTCTGTGAGATTGATGTTATTGACTAAGATTGAAGTGACTTCTAAGCACGTATCACCTATTTCTTTACAATTTGTACGGTATTTTCCATTTTTATCTAATAATTTAAGCTGTAGTTGATGCAGTGCTTCAATGAGACGTTTGAGTTGCTTTGTTTCGTTTAAATTGGCAATGACTTCGGTATACTGGTTTTTTGCTGTGATAAAAGTAGTATTCTTATTTGAGTATTTTTCTAGTTCAGTCGCAATATGATGATGGCCTTTTGCTTTAGCAACCTCAATGAGTGTTTTTCCATCGTCAGTGAGTTGATTCATATCGACACCATGGCTCGCAAGTTTAAGAACGGTTTCTAGGTGTCCTCGAACAACAGCAATATGAAGAGGCGTATAACCTTTCTCATTTTTTTTATTGAGGTTGACACCATGCGTTATGAGCTCATCAATGATGTTGATATGGTTATTGAATACGGCTAAAAAGAGAGGTGTCGAGTCGTTTTTATTGACCTGGTTTGGGCTGACACCTTGTTTAATCAGCGCTCGAAGTACTTGAATTTGCCCATTTTTTGCAGCGATAAACATAGCGGTGTAGCCTTGATGATTGGTTTGGTTAAGGTCGACGTTGTGACGAGCGAGTTCATTAATAAAGTCTACATGTCCTTTTTCTGCAGCAATACAAGTACACAATTCACCATAATTGGTGGCTTGATTCAGTTCCGTAGGCGTTAAATATTTTGCAAATTCAGCAATAAGGTTAGCGTGTCCATTAAAAGCGGCATGACCAATGGTTGTTCCGCCTTTCTTATTTTCTTGTTTCAAATTGACATCATGCTTTATCAGTTCAAGCAGTACATCTATGTGACCTCTTTGTGCAGCGATATGGAGGGAGGTTGTGCCATCATTATCTTGCTGGTTAAAATTTACATCATGTTTTGCGAGTTGTTTGATAAGCTCTACATCATTATTTTGTGCTGCAATAAAACTTAAATTAGTGTGGTTTATTGTGCGTTGTGCTACTTCCTTTGTAAGGGGAGATTCCACTTTAAATTGATTTAGAGTGCGCTTTAAGGTTGCCAGTTTTTTTTGCTCGGCAGTTGTTGTGAGCATTGTTAAGTTGAAAGCAGTATAGGCAGCGTTACTGAAAGCATTCATTATTTGTTGGGCAAGTATTTGAGTTGCGTTTGAATCAGTGAGCGTTGTTTTGAAAGGTGGCCAGGCAGAGATATTCATGAATACCCATTGTTTTGTATCAACTTGATAAAATAGGGCAATGGTATGTTTTCGATTAGATAAAATCATACCTAGGTTGTGTTCAAGCTTGATATTGTCATTTAAAATAATGTTCTTAAGCGTTGTTAAATAGTCGGTCAGTTCTTTTTCTGTATAAACAGAAGCTTGGGTGTAAAGGGTTGAGAGTCCCCCTTGTTTTTGAATTTCTTCTGAACTTGCAAGCTGAGACACTTCAGTCATATTGTTTTGGTCGAAGCTATTATTGAAGATATCTCGTTGAAGGTAAGGTTCTTGATAGAGTATGAGGCTGTCATAAAATGCACGTATTTCAAGATGTTCTAAATCATCAGGCGTTAAAGGTTGATGTTGCTTAACTTTCTCTTGGGTTTGATGAATGAGTTTATCTAAATTATCAGTTTGAGTAATTTTATAGATACGCCGGCTAAATTTGTCTTGCTCTCCCAAGAGATAAGCCTCTAAGCATCGCAACGTTGCGCCATGACAGAGGCCTTGTTCATCATCGGTATAGCCTAGTTTTTTAGCTAATGTGACAAGCGCTTTGTGTTCTAGCACCAAGGCAGCCTTAAAGTTGTTTGATTACTTTAAGTGTAGCTAAGTTGGGTCAAAACAAGAAAATGTTCCAACGAGCTGATTTTAGCGAATTAAATTTAAAAATTCCATGCGGCTGCTGGGGTTGTTACGCATCTCACCGAGCATTACAGACGTTGTCATGGTTGAGTTTTGTTTTTCGACGCCACGCATCATCATGCATAAATGACGCGCTTCAATAACAACGGCAACGCCTCGCGCACCAGTAATTTTTTCAATACAGGTAGCTATTTCGCTGGTTAAGCGTTCTTGAATTTGAAGGCGGCGTGCAAAATAGTCCACAATGCGGGCGATTTTAGATAAACCGAGCACATTACCATTGGGTAGATAACCCACATGACATGTACCAAAAAAAGGCAGTAAGTGATGCTCACATAATGAATACAGTTCAATATCTTTCACAATCACCATTTCACTCATATCAGAATCAAACAGCGCGCCGTTGATAATGTCATCTAAACTTTCTTGATACCCGCGTGTTAAATAACGCAGTGCTTCAGATGCGCGATGTGGCGTGTCTATAAGGCCTTCACGTGTAACGTCTTCACCGAGGTCTTCTATGATTTGTTTGAATTGTGTATCCATGATGTTTGCCTTTATATAGTCTTTATCCTGGCGGCCAAGTCATTTGTCGGCCACCTAAAAGATGTGAGTGAATGTGATAAACCGTTTGTCCACCATGCTCGTTGGTATTAAAAACCAAACGATACCCAAAGTCTTTGAGGTCTTCTTGGGCAGCAATCGCTTTTGCTGCAAGAATAAGCTTACCAAGCACAGCTTCATCGTCAGGGGTTGCATGGTTAATCGTTTGGATATGTTTTTTAGGAATCACCAAAATATGTGTGGGTGCTTGCGGATTCACATCACGAAAGGCCAGGAGTTCGTCCGTTTCAAGAACAATCTCTGCTGGAATTTTTCGGTCTATAATGCCACAAAACAAACAGTCCATCGTTTATATCCTAAGTTAGGTTGGAATAAAGCGTTATTATACGCAAATTTGAGCGTGAAAAACTAGAAGATGTTTTTGCCTTTTGAGGGTGATTTGCGCATAATAACGAACTATTTAAACAGCACAACAATCAGGATGGATAAAAAAATGAGTTTAAATGCTATAAAGGCAGGACGAGATGTGCCAAATGATGTCAATGTTATCATTGAGATTCCAATGCATGCAGCCCCTGTAAAATATGAAGTTGATAAAGCATCAGGTGCTTTGTTTGTGGATAGATTTATGGCAACAGCAATGTTTTATCCTGCAAATTATGGGTATATTCCCCAGACCTTATCTGATGATGGCGATCCTGTAGATGTTTTAGTGGTTGCACCAACACCATTAATAAGTGGTTCTGTGATTCGTTGTCGCACAGTTGGCATGCTGAATATGACAGATGAGTCGGGCGTAGATGCCAAATTAATCGCAGTCCCTGTTGATAAACTTTCAAAAGCTTATCGCTCAGTACAAACACACGAAGACTTACCTGAGTCATTATTACAATCTATTTCGCATTTCTTTGAGCATTACAAAGATTTAGAAGAAGGCAAGTGGGTTAAAGTAGACGGATGGGAAGGCCCTGATGCAGCACGTCGTGAAATTTTAGAAAGCATTAAACGATATGAAGCAGAAGTATTAGAAGAAGCATAAGGCCAAAAGTAAGGGGTCATCACCCCTTACTGCTTTATCCATTTTTATCCATTGTAGTTTTGTCTATCTTTTCGTCTGTTCTTGCGTGTTTTTAAGCTTTCTGCGTAATTAAATTTAGGTACTTCAATATGAAGCCAAATAGCAAGAAGTCGGGTTAGAAAAATAGCGAGGACCGTGACAATAATATTGATGTGGTTGGCCACATTAAAGTGCTCTAATATGACATAAACGATGGCTCCCATGAGTGCAATAACGGCATAGAGCTCACTTCTTAAGACCAGTGGAATATCATTACACAGGATATCTCGTAGCATCCCTCCAGAAATCCCTGTGATTAATCCGCCTAAAATAGCGACGGTTGCAGGCATGTCATACGTGAGCAAGCGCTGTGTTCCAATAATTGTAAATGCGGCAAGGCCTAAAGCATCGAGCACTAAAAAGAGCTTGGTGACACGGGTGAGTTCTGCAGGGATACAAATGGTTAGTAAGGCAAAACCGGATGTATACAGTAAATAGTGGGGATGCGCGACCCATGAAATAGGATGCGTATTAAAGACAATATCTCGCACGGTTCCGCCACCGAGTCCTGCGACACATCCAATAAAAATAACACCAAAAAAATCCATGCGTTTGCGGCCAGCGGATATCGCGCCACTAATGGCTTCAACCGAGATACCTAAAAGAAAAATATAATGCAATATCATGACAGGTGAGGGAGGAGAAATTTGTTTCTATTTTACGACTTTTTTTAAAATTTAAACAGTGTTATGTTAGATGGGACTATATATTTCATTCAGATTAGGGAGAATCCATGAAAAAAGTAATTATAGCAACAGCTCTTTTAGGTAGCATGAGTGCTATGGCAGGCACGATGGGCCCGCCTCCGCCAAAGCCTTTACCGTGGCATTTTCATGCAGGCATTGGTTATGTTAATTACAACGATATGGTTGACCCCAATACCACGGTATTGCGAATTGCAGGTGAGCGAGATGTATTTTCT
>JAHZKF010000029.1 GCA_022600575.1 Gammaproteobacteria bacterium
CATAAAAGATCATCTATTTGACAGCACTTCGAAAGTTTTTTATCATGGCCTGCTTTAAAGTTCTATGAGTCTTACCAATGAAACGTACATTCCAACCCAGTAATATAAAACGTAAACGTGATCATGGTTTTCGTGCACGTATGGCTACACGTTCTGGTCGCGCGGTTATTAGACGTAGACGTGCTAAAGGTCGTAGTCGTTTATCAGCTTAAAACCAGTGTATGGCTTTGATAAAACACGTCGCTTATTAAAAAAACAAAACTACAATTATGTTTTTAAAAATGCGACGAAGCTTACAAATACCGAGTTTACAGTGCTTTTTTGTCAAAATAATTTAAAAAAAGCACGACTTGGATTGGTTTTATCAAAAAAAATGATCAATAAGGCCCATGATAGAAATCAGATAAAACGGATTTTAAGAGAATCCTTTCGGCTTAACGATGATTTACCGGCTATTGATATTGTGGTTTTAGCAAGACCTGCTGTTAACAAAGCAAGGCCTCATCAAATACGAGCTAATTTGGGTAAACTATGGAACGCATTATCCACACGCTACGGACCTTAATTATTTGGCCTATTAAGCTTTACCAATATTTATTAAGTCCTTACTTAGGACCTTGTTGCCGTTTCTATCCCAGTTGCTCTAATTATACAATACAGGCTGTATATAAATACGGACTTTTAAAAGGCATGTGGTTGGCAATTAAACGTATTTTGCGTTGTCACCCCTGGTCTTCTGGCGGATATGATCCGGTGTTACCAATGCATTCTGAAATTAACATTAACCTGAAAAATAAAACTTAAAGAGAAAGTACAATGGATATTAAACGCGTTATTTTAGGTGCGGCTTTGGCAATGCTTGCATATAGCTTGTGGACAGCATGGCAAGTAGATTACCCAAAAACAGTTGTTTCATCGCAAATAAAACAAAATACAGCCGCTGAAAGCATTTCAAAAGAAACGCTTCTACCAACTTTTGCAGGACCAGATACAAATTCGAAAAAAACACCTTATCCTGCTGCATCTGAAGTGCAGGAAGGTACGCAAAGTGACGTAAGTAAAGCGATTCAAATTAAAACAGATGTACTTGAACTTCGTATTGATTTGACAGAAGGAGATGTCGTATCAGCGCATTTATTAGATTATCCTGAAAGTGCTAGTGAAGAACACCAGCCTTTTTCGCTCTTAAGAGATAAAGAAGGAGCGCGTTATGTAGCCAATAGTAGCTTATTGATTATTAATCAAGGGGTAATTGAGCCTACAAAACCAGGTTTTAAAGCAGAAAAAAATACATATACACTAATGCCTAATCAAGAAGAGTTAACAGTTGCACTGATAGGTCAAAATGAAAGCGGCGTTGCTATTAAAAAAGAATTTATATTTAAGCGAGGCCATTATTTAATTGATGTTCGATATACGTTAGTCAACCAAGGTGAAGAGACATGGAAAGGTTATTTAAATACGCAACTTTTGCGCGACCTTCCTAAAGAAGATAAATCGACACTTTCTCATATTGGGTCATATACAGGTGCTTCCTATTCAAACCCAGGGCACCATCGTTATCAAAAAGTGACTTTTAAAGATATGGATAAAAAGGCGCTTGATGTAGATGTTGAAGGAGGATGGCTTGCTATGCAGCAACGTTATTTTTTAACAGCTTGGATTCCTACAGCTACTTCAAAAGGACGGTTTTATTCACGAGCAGTGGGTGGAAGTTATGCAATTGGTGCTGTTAGTCAAACGATTAAATTAGCACCTGGTTCAACCCAAACAGTGGGCTCACAATTGTACTTAGGTCCTGAAATTGCAGATATATTGAAACCGATTGCTCCAGGGCTTGATTTAACCATTGATTATGGTTGGTTATGGTTTATTTCATCCCTTTTATTTTCAATTATGAAGATGATTCATTCTGTGATTGGGAATTGGGGGTGGTCAATTGTATTGGTTACAGTTTTAGTTAAACTTGCTTTTTATCGTTTGTCTGCAACCAGTTATCGTTCTATGGCGGGTATGCGGCAATTACAACCTAAATTACAAGCTTTGCGCGAAAAGTATGGAGACGATAAAGCAAAAATTAGTCAAGCAACAATGGCATTGTATAAAGAAGAGAAGGTAAACCCATTATCAGGTTGTTTACCAATGCTTGTTCAAATGCCTATATTTATTGCTTTATATTGGGTGCTTATCGAAAGTGTTGAACTGCGGCAAGCGCCCTTTATATTTTGGATTAATGATTTGGCATCTCCTGATCAATATCATGTATTAACACTTTTGATGGGGGCAACCATGTTGATTCAACAAAAGTTGAATCCAACACCACCTGATCCAATGCAAGCAAAATTAATGATGTTCTTACCTGTTATGATGACAGCACTTTTCTGGAATTTTCCATCGGGATTAGCGTTATATTGGACTGTAAGTAACACGTTAACCATTCTGCAGCAGTGGTATATCACACGAAAATTTGGAGCAAAGCAGTAACATGAAAAGTGACACGATTGTGGCGTTAGCAACGCCACCGGGTCGCGGAGGCGTTGGCATTATTCGTTTGTCAGGACCTCTTGCTTATACGATTGCAATGAGGCTTAGTCGGCGTGAGACTCTTTTAAAACCAAGAGTGGCGTACCACGCCCCATTTTATACAGTAGATTTATCAGATGATATTTTGATAGATACGGGAGTATTACTTTACTTTAAGGCTCCTAACTCATTCACAGGTGAGGATATCATAGAGTTCCAAGGACATGGCTCACCTATTATGCTCGATCGTTTGATTTCGGAATGTGTTATATGTGGCGCGCGCTTGGCGCGTCCTGGTGAGTTTTCGGAACGTGCTTTTTTAAACAATAAACTTGATCTAGCGCAAGCAGAAGCGATTGCTGATTTAATTCATGCTAATTCAGAAACTGCAGCACGCCTTGCGGTTCGTTCACTGCAGGGAGATTTTTCTCAAAAAATTAATACTATTTGCGAGCAATTAACAGGACTTCGCTTATATGTTGAAGCAGCGATTGATTTTTCAGATGAAGAAATTGATTTTTTGAGTGATGGGAAAGTGGCTGCTTTATTTGAAAAAGTGTTTGATGATTTAAAAAGCTTGCGACAAGGTGCGACAGAAGGTGCGTTACTTCGAGAAGGAGCTGTAGTGGTTATATCAGGTCCGCCTAATGCTGGTAAATCGACAATGTTAAATGCATTATCAGGCTATGATGCGGCTATTGTTCATAATGAGGCAGGTACAACACGAGATGTGATGCGAGAAGAGGTTCTAATTGATGATATTCCGCTTCAATTAATTGATACAGCAGGCCTTCGTCAAAGTGACAATGTGGTTGAGCAAGAAGGTGTTCGACGTGCAAAAGAAGCAATTAAGCGAGCGGATGCTGTATTAATGATGGTTGATGCGACAGAAGATAAAGTTGAGCAGTTTCTAGATGATACAACGCAAACTTTAATGCCATCTCATGTGCCAGTGATACGTGTATTTAATAAAATAGATAAAACAAAAAAAAGCGCTTCTCGAGAAGGTTTAAAGGTTTATCTTTCAGCAAAGCAGAAAGATGGAATTGGATTTTTAAAATCAGCAATCAAAGAAGCTTTGGGACATCAACCGACAGAGGGACTTTTTTTGGCGCGTAGGCGTCATATTGAGGCTTTGAATCAAGCGCAATGCTTTTTAGAAGCAGGAAAGGAACAGTTATTTGAACATGCAGCAGGTGAATTGCTTGCAGAAGATTTACGACAAGCGCATGATGCTTTAGGTGAAATTATAGGTAAAACAACGTCAGATGATTTATTAGGAAAAATTTTTTCAACGTTTTGCATAGGTAAATAAAAAAAGTATCTAGACAAGGATGAGTCATGATTTACTCAAATATTTTAGATGTTATTGGACAAACCCCTGTTGTAAAAATTAATCATATCGCACGTGATTTAGATTGTGACGTTTATGCTAAGTGTGAGTTTTTAAATCCTGGGGGGTCAGTAAAAGATAGAATTGGCTTTGAAATGGTAAAAGAAGCCGAAAAGCGCGGTGATATAAAGCCAGGAGATACTTTAATTGAACCTACTTCAGGAAATACAGGGATTGGAATTGCGCTAGCAGGTGCTGTTCTTGGCTATAATATTGTTATTACGATGCCTGAAAAAATGAGCCAGGAAAAGCAAGTTGTGCTTGAGCGGTTGGGTGCAACGATTCACCGTACGCCAACAGAGGCTGCTTTTGATGCACCAGATAGTCATATTTCATTAGCAAGAACGCTTCAAAAAAAACTTCCAAATGCACATATTTTAGATCAATACGCTAACCCAGATAATCCCAATGCACACTACTATGGAACAGCTGAAGAAATTATAAGTGACTTTGGTGATAGCCTTGATATGGTTGTTGTGGGTGTTGGTACTGGGGGAACTGTAACAGGTATTGCAAAACGTCTAAAAGAGCATAACCCTACAGTTAAAATAATAGGCGTTGATCCTGTGGGATCAATTTTGGGGGGGGGAGATGAAGTGAAACCTTATTTGGTTGAAGGAATAGGATATGATTTTTTTCCGGAAGTTTTGGATAACACGCTTATAGATCAGTATATAAAACTACGAGATAATGATGCTTTTAAGATGGCTCGACGCTTGATTGAGGAAGAGGGGTTGTTGGTGGGAGGTTCTAGTGGTGGTGCGATGTGGGCAGCACTTAAGGCTGCTGCCTCGCTTAAAGCAGGGCAGCGCTGTTTGGTGATTTTGCCTGATTCGGTTCGAAATTATATGTCTAAGTATGTGAATGATTCATGGATGCAAGCACATGGTTTGTTGGATGATTAAAAGCTTAATGAAGTTGAATCATTAGGTCCTACTAGTTTTGGTTCGTCTTGTAGAATAGATGCGCGTGCGAGTCCTATGGCTAATGCTTCACGGTAGCCATTATAAGTGGGTGATGGATAAGGCTTTGATGAAGATTGATTTAAACTGTCAAGATAAAAGGCCTGCATCTCGTCAGTGGTTAGATTATCTAAAAACTTATCTTTTGTAGCATCTATTAATTTAAGTAATTGAGCATTTTGTTCACGTATACGTATTATTTGCTCTTGGACTTTAGCATCGCAAGCTTCGTCAAGTAAGGTGTTTGTTGGATAAGAAGTCCGTTGATTTAAAAACTCAAAGTAGCTGCCAAGTTCAACCGGCACAGAATAGAGCGTTTGATGAGGTTGCCAATGAACTGTAAAAGAGGCATTACGCGAAGGATCCATTTTTGTTGGGAGAGTTTGATTATTAGTTGTTTCAGCGAGGTTAAGATTAAGATCGAGAGCCTCTGATATCGTGTGAATGAGCCATAAGTTTGGATTGGTAAGATGAGTTACGGATGTTTCAAGTGCCCTTTCTTTGATTGCAGTGGTTAAAGAGTGAATCCATGCTGTCATTTTTTGAGGAGAAGATAAATCTTGAGGGCGTGAGTTTAAAGCCAAATTATCGAGTGTTTCTCTTGATTGGGGTTGATTAGATAACAGGTCGGCTGTTATGCGAGTAGCAACAACTACATCAGGTCGACCAATAATGGTAACGGTGGTCGGCGTGTGAAGCGCTTCAGAGTTTACAGTTGCATTCTTAAAAAAACCGTAAGCCATAGTATATTCCAAATGAAAATAAGGTTACTTATAGTATAAAGGAAAATACTAAAAGAAGAAGTGCTCGTAAAAATACAGTAGGCTTTTAATTATGTTTCTCAAATTATATTTAGGGTGGGTTTTTGGAAAGATAGATAGTTGAGTATAAGAAGAAAGCTTGTTCGACAGATGAAGATGTATTTTAAGGGCATTGTTGACAAGAGGGAAAAGAGGCCTGATAATTGGTCTGGTGTACGTTTTCGAATGAGCGATGATCGCGTACCGAAAGTTAATACAACGTTGTGGCTTAATAAACGGAAGCTTATAATAAAAAAGTGGAGAAGCGCATGTTAAATTTAAAAAAGACAGCAGCGGCAGTTCTTGCTCTTAGTAGCAGTGCTGTATTCGCTGGAACCATGGGACCTGTTTGCAGTGCTGTAAATGTAACAGTTCCTTGTGAAAGTACAGCTTGGGATGTTGGTGCTCGTGCATTGTATTTACAACCAGTTTTTTCTGGCGGTGGGTACACCTACGCAGCAGTTAACGACAATGATCGTTATGTCGATTATGGTAACACCTGGGGATGGGGCTTCATGATTGAAGGCTCTTACCATTTTGAAACAGGTAGTGATGCAAATCTTAACTGGTATCACTTCAGTAAATCAGGTAACAAGAGTTACACTGTAACGAATTCAGGTGCTTTAGGTAATATTGTTGCTGTTGACAACACCTTTACAGGTACAGCAAGTACCGATCCTAAATGGGATGCTGTTAATTTAGAGTTTGGACAGCATGTTGATTTTGGTGAGAAAAAAGACATTCGATTCCATGGTGGTGTTCAGTATGCACGTATTGCAAACACAACAACATTAGCAGGAACGGCTGTTGGTAGCATTACAAGTATACTTGGAAATGTTGCAGGAACCTATACAGCTTCTTTCCAAAGAAAACCAACTTATAACGGGTTTGGTCCTCGTGTAGGTGCCGATATGGGCTACGCTTGGGGTAATGGCTTAGGTGTTTATGCAAATGGAGCAATGGCTCTGCTTGCAGGAAGCAGCAAAGTTAGCAACTCTTACACAGATGACCTAGGAAGCGTACTGACACAAAGTGCTTCTAAATCAACAATTGCTCCTGAACTTGAAGCGAAGCTTGGTCTTTCTTATGACTACGCTGTAGCGCAGGGTGATTTGACACTTGACGTTGGTTGGATGTGGGTTAACTACTGGAATGTGACACAGTCAGCAGCTGGTGTTGGACCACTTACAGTAGCGCAAGAAGGAGACTTCGGCGTTCAAGGTCTTTATTTTGGCCTGAAGTGGTTGGGTAACGTTGCTTAATAGCACGTCATTTACCAAATTTAAAGGCCGTCGAAAACGACGGCCTTTTTTTGTTTTAAATTCAGAGAAGAAAAATGGATTTTCAGCTTAATCAAGAACAAATTTTATTACAAAATATGGCTGCTGATTTTGCACAAACAACGTTTTGGCCAAATGCTGCAACATGGGATAAGACAGGATATTTTCCAAAAGAAGCATTAAAAGAAGCCGCAACACTCGGTATGGCCGGAATGGTTGCCAATGAAAGTATGGGTGGTTCAGGGCTTAAACGCTTAGATGCAGTACTTGTGCTTGAGCAATTGGCATCTGCTTGCGTGAGTACGAGTGCGTATTTATCGATTCATAATATGGTGGTTTCAATTTTAGATAAGTATGCGAGTCCCTTACTTTGTGATACCTGGGGAAAGCGTTTAACACAAATGGATGTTTTTGGTAGTTATTGTTTAACTGAGCCTGAATCAGGTTCAGATGCTGCTTCATTGAAAACACGTGCTCGTAAAGAAGGTGATGAATATATTCTAAATGGCTCCAAAGCTTTTATTTCAGGTGGGGGTGTTAGTGATGTGTATCTTTGTATGGTGCGAACGGGAGATGATACCCATCATGGCATTAGTTGTATCTTAGTTGAAAAAAATACGCCGGGATTAAGTTTTGGAAAACAAGAGGAAAAAGTAGGTTGGCATAGTCAGCCAACAGCCATGCTTTTTTTTGAAGAATGCCGCGTGCCAGTTAGTCATCTTGTGGGTGAAGAAGGTATGGGCTTTAAAATAGCACTTCAAGCTTTAAATGGAGGGCGTGCTAATATCGGCGCATGCTCGCTTGGAGGAGCGCTTGCCTGCATTCGTTTAACAAAAGCGTATATGAATGAGCGCAAACAGTTTGGAAAAACACTTACTGAATTCCAAGCACTTCGTTTCCAGTTTGTGGATATGCTTACTTTATTTAATGCTGCACGATTAATGGTGTATCGAGCAGCCGAAGCACTCGACCGAGAAACGCCAGATGCACCGATGCTTGCTGCAATGGCAAAACAATTTGCAAGTGATACGGCGTTCAAAGTGAGTGATAAGGCCATGCAATTGCATGGTGGTTATGGGTGTTTGAAAGACTATCCTGTGGAGCGTTTTTTTAGAGATTTACGTATTCATCAAGTAGTTGAGGGTACCAACGAAATTATGAGAGAAATTATCTCAAAAACAGCATTAAATGAAGCATTTATGATTGAATAGGGAGATTGTATGAGCGATGTACTTCATCAAATAGAGGCAGGCATTTTAACGATTACATTAAATCGTCCAGAAAAATTAAATGCGCTGAATGAAGAGGTGTTGGATAGTTTAGAGGGGCTTTTTTTTGATGCAAAGCATAATCCAGATGTAAAAGCTGTACTGATTACAGGTTCAGGAAAAGCGTTTTGTGCTGGTGCTGATATTAGGCGTTTAGCAGAATGCAATGCACAAACAGGGTATGCATTTGCACGCGTTGGGCAAGATGTTTTTCGAGCGCTTGAAACGTTAGGGAAACCTTCACTTGCTGCAATTAATGGGTATGCCTTTGGTGGTGGCTGTGAACTTGCGATGGCAGCAACCCTTCGTATAGCATCTGAAAAGGCACAGTTTGGTCAACCAGAAGTGAAGCTAGGTGTGCTTCCTGGTTATGGGGGAACACAACGGCTTGCGCGTTTGGTAGGAAAAGGGAGAGCATTAGATTTATGCTTAACCGGGCGTACGATTAATGCGAATACGGCGGAAAATTGGGGGTTGGTGAGTGAAGTGGTTTCTGGAGGTGCTTTACTTGAGGGTTCAAAAGCCATTCTTGAGCGTATTTTAGCTGTAGCACCGTTGGCTGCAAAAGGGGTTATGGAAGTGATTGATACAGGATATGATTTATCTTTGTCAGATGCTTTTGAGTTTGAAGCGTTACATTTTGCTAAAGTGTGTGCAAGTCACGATAAAACAGAAGGTGTTTCGGCTTTCCTTGAAAAACGTTCCGCCGTATTCAAGGGAGAATAGGTATGAGTGCGACAGGTGATATTTTATTTTCAGTCGAAAATAATCTTGGCATGATTGTTTTAAATAGGCCTAATGCCTTGAACGCATTAAACTTTTCTATGTTTAAAGCGTTACTGAGTCAGCTTTCAGAGTGGAAAGAAGATACGAGTGTTCATGCTGTGGTTATTCAAGCAGTCCCTGGGCGTGCCTTTTGTGCGGGAGGAGATGTACGTTGGGTTTATGATGTGGGTCAAACATCCCCCTTGGTTCCTGTTGAATTATTTTGGCATGAGTATCGTTTAAATTATTTAACTTCTGATTTTGGTAAGCCTTATATTGCTTTAATGGATGGTTTGACGATTGGAGGTGGCGTCGGGATTACGCTGCATGGTTCACATACAGTCGCAAGTGAGCAGTTTGCATTCACGATGCCAGAAGTGGGGATTGGCTTTTTTCCTGATATTGGTTCAAGCCATTTGCTTACAGCTTGCCCAGGTGGGTTTGGGGTTTATCTTGGCTTAACAGGTCGACGTGTTAATGCAGCTGATTCAAAAGCGTTAGGGCTGGTTAAGTATACTGTTCCGAGTGATGCTTTTTTATTGATACTGGATGATTTGAGAAAGATGGATTTATCCACAGATGCTAATTTAAAGGTGTCTGGTTGTTTAAATAAATTTCAAAAAACAATGTCGTCAGGAAGTGCAGCTGACGAGGCTGACGCAGTTTGTAGAAGCTTTGAGAATAAACGTGCACTACATGAAGTTTTTGAGTCATTAGCTGAAGATGGTAGTCAGTGGGCTTTTGAAACACGCGATGTATTGCTTAAACAGTCTCCTTTGAGTCTTCATATAACACTCGAACAAATGAGGCGTGCTGAGGGGCTGAATTTAGCTGATTGCTTAGAGATGGATTATAATTTGACCTATCACTTTATGCAGGGACATGATTTTTATGAGGGGGTACGGGCTCTTTTGGTGGATAAAGATAAGACCCCCCAATGGTCTCCTGCATCTTGGCAAGCTGTTTCAGAAGAGGAGGTATCACGCTATTTTGAAACATCAACAGAAATTTCTCCTTTGTGGTAATATAACCAATATTTTAGGTTGTGTAAGAGGTTAATATGACAATTAAATCCGATCAGTGGATTGAAAAAATGGCACTTGAACACGGTATGATTGAACCCTTTCAACAGGGGCAGGTTCGTGAAAATGAGCAAGGTCGTATTGTCTCATATGGTGTCTCTAGTTATGGATATGATGTTCGGTGTGCGAATGAATTTAAAATATTCACGAATATTAATTCGGCAGTGGTTGATCCCAAATCGTTTGATGAAAGTAGCTTTGTTGATGTAACGTCAGATGTTTGTATTATTCCGCCTAATTCGTTTGCATTAGCAAGAACCGTTGAGTATTTTCGTATTCCACGAGAAGTGTTAACGATTTGTCTTGGTAAGTCGACGTATGCGCGTTGTGGGATTATTGTTAATGTGACACCACTTGAGCCTGAATGGGAAGGACATGTTACGTTGGAGTTTTCAAATACGACGCCGCTTCCTGCAAAAATTTATGCAAATGAAGGTGTAGCACAAATGATATTCTTAGAGGCAGATGAGGTGTGTGGGGTTTCTTATCGGGACAGAGCGGGTAAATACCAGAAGCAGAAAGGCGTTACATTGCCACGGACATGATTATTCGTCGGATTTAATGGGGTACGTGTTACAAGAGGCTATGACACGTGCACGTAATTCCTTACCCGGTTTAAAGTGTGGTGTGTGTTTTCCTTCGGTGATTACTTTTTCACCTGTTTTGGGATTGTGGGCATTACGTGGTGGTCGATAGCGTATTGAAAAACTGCCAAATCCTCTAATTTCGATGCGTTCGCCATTTATGAGCGTATTACTCATTTCGTTAATAATTAAATTAACGCTTTCCAGGATGCGCTTTTCTGGTAAGTGCGTCATGTTTGCAGCAAGGTTTGCGATGAGCTTGGATTTAATCATACTTACCCCGACCATTTGATTTGGGTTTTTTTTATCTTACGTGATAAGTATAGACTTGAAAAGAAATTATTCAATTTAGTGCAAGATGCTTTTGATATTGCTCGTATTATGTTAAAAAAATGTTTGTCTCTAGCGTGAGATATAAATCTTAGACCTTAAAAAGGAAGAAAGAAATGCAAATAAAAAAAATACTAATAGCATTTTTGATTTATTTACCTGGAATGATTTATGCATCGCATGCTGAGGGGTTACGTGGTGCGCGTTATTGTGAAATTATTGCATCTGATGGATGGCTTAATTTTGCGGTTTATACAACGCAAGGACTCAATGATTGTCCCGAACGTTTTTGGAAAAATATTACAAAAGAAGATATAAAAAAAGCAACAGGTGCTTCAAAGGTTATTTTAAATGGTCCTCGATACTGGACAATGGATGAGATAAACGTTACTCCTTTGATTCAAATAGAAAAGAAAAAATTTAAAAAACTTTATACGCAAAAAGTAGCATATGTGCAGTTAGGATTGTTTGATGTGTTCAGCGGGCCACGTTTGTATCATAAACATGAAGTTGATCGTGATACTGTATTTACTTATCAAGCAGGAAAGCCTGTGTATGAATTAATCGATTCAAAAGGTCGTGCGTATGTGATGCAATCTTATAGTGTTGATAAGGTAAAGCAAACGGAGCGTAGTTTATCGAAACTGGGTAGTAAACTTAAATTACCCAAAGGTTGGCAGTTTAAAACAGGGACTTTAGATAAAACGACTCACCTAAAAACAGTTGATAAAAAAGCATTCGTTATTCAGGACGACTTTAAGAATAGCTATCAATTGGCATCACATGATTTTTTACAATAAATAACTATTTTTAGAGGTTTTAATGCGAAGTTTTTGTATTACGCGTCCAGATGATTGGCATGTTCACTTTCGAGATGGAGAGATGCTCAAGCATACGGTTTTGGCAACAGCACGTTATTTTGGGCGTGCATTAGCCATGCCAAACTTAGTGCCGCCATTGACCTCAGTGGATGCTCTATTGGCGTATCAAGCACGTATTATGGATGTGGCGGATATTTATCCTCATTTTAAGCTTTATTCGACCTTTTATTTGAATGAATCTGTTTTGCCGGAGGCGCTTATTGCTGCAAAAGCACATGCATTTATTTTAGGTGGAAAGTTTTATCCTGCAGGGGTTACAACTAATTCAGAGCAAGGTGCACGTTCAATGCGTGCACTTTATCCTGTATTTGAAGCGATGCAGGCAAGTAATTTAGTGTTACAAATTCATGGAGAAGTATTAAAAGGGGATATATTTGATCGTGAAGCATTATTTATAGAGGAATATTTAAAAGATTTAATACGTGATTTTCCAAAGCTTCGAATTGTGTTGGAACATATTTCAACAAAAGCAGCGGTTGATTTTGTAACAGAAGCACCCCCAACGCTTGTAGCGACGATAACACCTCATCATTTGTTATATAATCGGAATCAATTGCTAGCAGGCGGTATTCGTCCACATTATTATTGCTTGCCTATTTTAAAGCATGAGCGCGATCAACGGGCGTTACAGGTTGCCGCGAGTAGCGGCAACCCAAAATTTTTTGCAGGGACAGATAGTGCGCCACATGGAAAAAACCAGAAAGAGTGTGCATCAGGGTGTGCCGGCATTTACTCAGCACCTTTTGCTCTCTCGATGTATGCAGAAGTATTCGAAGCGATGGATGCACAAACTAAATTAAACGCGTTTTTAGGGCGGTTTGGGGCTGAGTTTTATCAGCTTTCGGTGTCAGATGAACAGATAGAGTTGGTCCGTGAAGCAGTACAGGTTCCGGAGAAAATGGCGCTTGGAAAAACAACGGTTTTACCTGTACATGCCGGTGGGCAGTTTGCTTGGAGTGTTCGATGAATAAACGATTTCGTGGGTTTTTGCCTGTTGTGGTAGATGTTGAGACAGCAGGACTTGATGCAAAGCAACATGCATTACTTGAAATGTGTGTGGTACTTTTAGAGTTTAATCCAGCAGGTAAGCTTGTGTGTGGTGCATCGCAATTTGAGCATATCAAACCTTTTGAAGGTGCATTGCTTGATGAAAAGTCGTTAGAATTTAATGGGATTGATCCCTTTCAGCCTTTGCGGCTCGCTTTGGGTGAGCGCGAAGCATTAACACGTTTGTTTGATCCAATTTGGAAAGCGCTTCGTGAAAGCAAGTGTCAGCGAGCAGTACTTGTTGGGCATAATGCTTGGTTTGATTTGTCGTTTGTGAACGAGGCTGCGGCAAGAGCAGGTATTAAATCACCTTTTCATCGGTTTACAAGTTTTGATACAGCAACACTTGCAGGCGTACATTATGGACAAACAGTGCTTGCGAAGGCGATGTCTGCAGCAGGTATTGCGTTTGATGCGAATGAGGCCCATTCAGCTATTTATGATGCAGAAAAAACGGCTGCCTTGTTTTGTAAAATTATCAATACGTGGCAGCCGTCTCAGTCAGACTAGTCTAAGATTAGAGTCCTTCGCTGTGTTCAGCTAGGTAGTTTGCAACACCTTCAGGGGAAGCATTCATACCGCGCTCACCTTTTTTCCAGCCAGCAGGACAAACTTCGCCATTTTCTTCAAAAAACTGTACGGCATCAATGATACGAAGTAGTTCATCAACGTTTCGACCAATCGGTAAATCATTGACGATTTGTGAGCGAACAATGCCGTTGTTATCAATCACAAAAGCACCACGCAAAGCAACACCTGCAGCAGGATGCTCAACGCCATAAGCTTTACAAATGGCATGGTTGATATCTGCAGCCATAGTGTATCGAACCGGGCCAATGCCGCCTTTGTCGATGGGGGTGTTACGATAAGCATTGTGTGTGAAGTGTGAATCGATAGAAACCGTAATAACTTCAACGCCACGGTCTGAAAATTCTTTGATACGATGATCAAGTGCAATCAGTTCAGACGGACAAACAAATGTAAAATCAAGCGGGTAGAAGAAAACCACGCCATACTTACCGTTTAAATGTTCGTGCAAGTTAAACTCATCTACAATTTCACCTGAAGCAAGTACGGCAGGTACTTTAAAATCAGGGGCTTTTTGAGTGACTAAAACGCTCATGTTCTTCTCCAATGGTTTTTTAGATTAGGTGTTTTTGGCTTCTTTGAGTAGAGATGCCAGTTCGTTTTGTTCATACATATCAATGATAATGTCAGATCCACCAATGAGTTCACCGTTGATATATAGTTGTGGAAAGGTCGGCCAGTTAGCATATTGGGGCAAGGTTTGTCTGATATCAGGATTTGCTAGCACATCAACTGTTGCAAACTGAACCTCACAGGCTTCAAGGCATTGAACTGCCCGTGATGAAAAGCCACATTGTGGAAATTGAGGTGTGCCTTTCATATATAGAATAATTGCGTTATCTGCGATTTGTTGTTTAATTTTATCTAATGTGTCCACTGAGCACCTGTATTCGCTTAAATTTAAGAGTGCCTAATTATCGATTAAATTGCGTGCTTCTGCAACCACTCTTGATGTGCCTGACTTTTACAGGTAAGTTTAATGTTTATTTGGCATAAGGATGTGTTCATGAAATGTAAATATTATTTAAGTGTATTTTTGTTTTTACTGATGAGCAATGCTTATACTGGTAGACCGCCGTTAACGTTTGCAGCTGTTGCTGGTTTTTCACCAACCCGACAATTGGCACCTGAAGGCCGGGCGTTTGTTAAGTATGTTATGACAAATGAAACAAATAATCCACTTTCATTTACACTCGATGACGTGAGAGGGATTCAGCAATATACAGCTAACTCTTCCTATTATAAGCGAGGACAAATAATCCCTCCTCATGAATCAAGGATTTTGGCTTTAGCTGTTATCCCAGTTCTATTATACGGAAAGGCTCATACCGGTGGTCCTAATGTATTTATTAATGGTAGTCGTTTGATAGCTTACGGACCATCCGAGAGAGATATTTTGAGCGTGACAACTGCTAGTAGCACATCAAGTACAACGCTTTCTACAAGTGCCAGTACACTTGCCTTATCGGTTTTTAAAGATGGCAGTGATTATTTAACAGGAAAGGCAAGAACGATTAAGATTACAAATGCAGGAGCCAATACGGCGAAATCCGTTGAATGGTTACTCAGTGCGCCATTACCAAGTGGAGCGAGTATTAGCCCTGATAGTTGTGGTGATATGGCAGGTGGAGACACATGTGTATTGACTGTCACACCCGGTACGGTCGCAACGACCGAAGCAATTGAGCTTAGTATCCAGGGTGAGAATACCGCGGCAGTTACAAGCAATTTAAATATTTTGAATTATATGAGTCAATATCAGTCAGGTTATGTGTTTGCAATTGATGATACAACAGCTGCAGATAAGAGCGTTGAAGGAAAAGTTGCAGCGCTGACTAATCAAGCTGCCGCTCGGCCCCTTGGTGTTGTATGGCTTTCTAATGGTAAGACGGATTGTTTAGGTCCTAACCGTCGTTGTGCTGATGATACACTTATTCCTGGGATTAATCAGAGCTCACGTGTTGCCAAAGGTGATGCATGTGATGGAAATATTGATGGTAACTGTAATACAGATGTTATTGTTAATTACTCAGATGGGAATGGTATTCCTCGGTCTTATTATGCGGCAGGTCTTTGTCGACCAGAAGGAGGATTTGATGGTTTTGACGACTGGTATTTAGGTTCCATTTGTGAGAATGGATATTATACGGTAAATCCGCAGGCACCCACACCAGACAATAAATGTGGTTCAGCAGACAAGCCTACCTTACAAAACATGCTACAAAATTTAGATGCGTTCACTACTGATGCTGAAGGTAATACAGAGACCTTAATTGGTGTTTATTGGAGTTCAACAGCATACCAAAGTGAACCGCCTGATAATCGATATGACAAAACGGTGGCTTGGACTGAATATTTTCCACGTGATAGCAGTGACTATAGTTTGCAGACACATGATGGAAGAGATAATCCAACCGGGGTTCGTTGTATTCGGAAGATAACGCAACCTTAAGTTTTAGGGGGTGTTGACAATTTATCCGCTTGCTACTTGGCCCGACTTGTTCGGGCCATCCAGTGTTTTAAATGTCAGCGAATTTGCTACAGTCTTAGCTTTATGGTACGAGGGATTAGGGAGTGAAAAATAATAAGCGTTTGTTCTGGGCAGTGATTTCTGCCTTGGGTTTTATGTTTAGTACAGTGTTGTTTGCTGAAAATGAAATGGTTTCAGGGGCCGGTCCTCTTTTTGAAATTGCCCTTTATAATAACGGCGGAATGCCGAAGTTTTCTCTTGCAGCAGATAGGACAATCGGCCTTGTGTATATCGTAACGAATAAGACGCAGTACACACGTACTCTGGCTTGGCAAAGTCAGGGTCCTGCTGTGACACAGGCCAGTGGTATAGCAGGGTTTTGTGATGCGCCTAATTTTGTTTTACCGCCAGGCGCATCTTGTATACTGTCTTTAGTTATTGATGGGGCGCTCATGAAAGGTCGTCCTATTTTAAACGGTCCTGAGGTTACTCAAGTGGGCAGTACCATTAAGGTTGCATCACAAACTTCATACGATGATAGTATGCAGATATACCCAGTCCAAGCACAAGGGTGTGATGGACCTGCATGTCCATCTCGGCAAGCTCCGATCAATTGTAGTCAGGTAGTAATATTTTCAGGTAATGCTGAAGGGTGTTGGCAACAATGTGAAGACCAATATGAGTATGATCCGGTGATGCATAGTTGCCCACAATACTGTTTAGGCGGTACTTATAACACGCAAACCCAAGAGTGTACTTGTAGAAGCTCTGGTAACGCTTGCGCAATTACTTAATTTAGTAATCCTACTTTATCAACGAAATATGTAACCTATACAGCAATGACGACATTAATTTCATTTTCAAAAGCTGGGTAATATCATATTTAACGAAGACGTTTAATTGTAATCTTGGTAGACTATAGGCAGATTGAAAATAACTTTAAAAATGGTTTGTACTGAGGAGCAATAAATGACTTTTACTCTACCGGCCCTGCCTTATGCAATGGACGCTTTAGCACCACATATGTCGCAAGAAACACTTGAGTATCATTATGGAAAGCATCATCAGACCTATGTAACCAATTTAAATGGGTTGGTTGAAGGCACAGATTTTGCTGGAATGACACTTGAAGACATTATTAAAACGGCGTCAGGTGGTATTTTTAATAATGCAGCGCAAGTTTGGAATCATAGCTTCTTTTGGCAATGTCTAACGCCTGAAGGCTATGCAGAACCAAGGGGCGCATTACTTGAAGCGATTAAAAAAACCTTTGGCTCGTTTGCTGATTTTAAAACACAATTTACAGATGCTGCTATTAAAACATTTGGCTCTGGCTGGGCATGGCTTGCGCAAGATGAAGAAGGAACGCTTCGTATTATGAGCACAAGTAATGCAGAAAATCCGATGACATCAGGTTTAAAACCGCTTTTAACCTGTGATGTATGGGAACATGCTTATTATATTGATTACCGTAATCGTCGCCCGGATTATCTACAAGCTTTTTGGTCGCTTGTGAATTGGGACTTTGTAAGCGAACAACTTGGCGGATAGGAAGGTGTTTGATGGCGCTTACAACAACGTATAAGCCGCTTCCTGTTGCCTTCACCCACGGTAAAGGTGTTTGGTTGTATGATGAAGCAGGCAAGGCATACCTTGATGGTTTGAGTGGGATTGCAGTCTGTGGTTTAGGCCATGTGCATCCAGAGGTGACTGAAACCATTCAAAAGCAAGCAGCGAAGTTACTGCATACTTCAAATGCGTATCATATTTTAGAGCAAGAAGCGTTAGCGGAAAAATTGACGAGCTTAACCGGTATGCCTGAGATGTTTTTTTGTAACTCAGGCTCAGAAGCGAACGAAACAGCGATAAAATTGACCCGTTTGTTTGGGCATAAGAAAGGGATTAATACGCCCTCGACGATTGTGATGGAGGGGGCTTTTCATGGTCGCTCACTTACAACACTCACAGCAACCGGTGGACGGAAACATCAAGCAGGGTTTGAACCTTTGGTGCCGGGGTTTGTGCGAGCACCTTATAATGACATAGAGGCTCTTCGAAAAATTGCTGCTAATCGTTCAGATATTGTTGCGATAATGCTTGAGCCAATCCAAGGTGAGGGCGGGGTTGTGGTTGCTGATGAAGCCTATCTTCATGCTGTGTCGGCGCTTTGTAAAGAAAATGATTGGCTTTTAATTTTTGATGAGGTGCAAACAGGAAATGGCCGGACGGGTGATTTATTTTCATGCATGGGCATGGGGATAGAACCGGATATTTTGACCACAGCCAAAGGGCTTGGAAATGGTGTACCTATTGGCGCTTGTTTAATTGGTGCGCGTGCGTGTGGTTTATTTAAACCGGGTAGTCATGGTTCGACATTTGGTGGCAATCCTCTTGCTTGTGCTACAGCAGGAACAGTCTTAGATGTAATCGTTCGCGATCAACTCTGTGCGCGTGCAGCAACCCTTGGCTTTAAATTAAAACAAACCTTGATGGATAAAATAGGGGAGCACCCCCATATACGTGGTATTCGTGGTAAAGGATTGATGCTTGGAATAGAGCTTGATAGACCTGCTGCTGATATGCGGTTAATTGGTCTTGAAGAAGGGGTGCTATTTAATGTGACAGCAGAATCAGTCGTGCGCTTGCTACCCCCACTCATCATGACAGATGAAGAAATGGAGGAGCTGATCACACGATTTATTCGGACGTTTGAGCGTTTTATTGCTGGTTAAGTAGCGAGTCGTTGTCTTAAGACTTCGTATAAACAAACACCGGTTGCAACAGAAACATTAAGGCTTGATACTTGTCCTTGCATTGGAAGGGCAAATAAACCGTCACAAATGTCTCGGGTTAGGCGGCGCAGTCCGTGTCCTTCGGCTCCCATGACAAGTGCTGTTGATGTTTTTTTGTAATCTAAGTCGTAAATGGATTGTGTTGCCTCACCTGCGGCTCCATAAACCCAAACGCCAGCTTCTTTGAGCGTTTTAATGGCTCTGGCTAAATTAGTTACACGGATAAAAGGGACTGATTCGGCAGCACCTGAGGCGACTTTACTGACAACGGGTGTAATATCAGCGCTGTTATCTTTAGGTGTAATCACAAAGTTAACTCCGGCTGCATCAGCACTACGCAGGCAAGCGCCTAAGTTATGTGGATCGGTCACGCCATCCAAGATTAAAATTAAAACGGGCTTTTTTGCAGCCTCTAAAAGTTCAGGTAAATCGGCTTCGACATAAGGTTTAAGTGGCTCTGCTTCTGCAATAAGACCTTGGTGTGAAATTTCACCAAAGCGCTGTTTGAGCGCTTCTGGCGCGAGTGACTCAACAGGAATGTTAGCCTGTTGTGCGACATCAAGTGCCTCTTGTAAGCGTTTATCTTTACGATTTTTGCTAACGTAGAGTTTATAGGTTTGTCTAAGAGGGTTATTTAGTAGTGCTAAGACCGGATGAAGGCCATAAACCAAATGTTCAGCCATTTTCTTTCTCATCTAATTGTTGTTCTAAAACAGGTTCAAAATCGATTTTTCGTTCATCTAAATCAACGCGTGCAACTAAAATGGTCATTGGATCACCTAGGCGATAGGTGTGGCCTGTGCGCTCGCCAACTAAGCGATGCTTAATTGGATCAAAAGCATAATAATCATTGTTAAGAGAAGTCACATGGACCAAGCCTTCAACATAAATATCATTCAGTTCTACAAAAATACCGAAGCCTGTGACACCTGCAATTTTTCCTTGAAACACTTGGCCAAGTTTATCTTGCATGTATTCACATTTAAGCCAAGTAACAACCTCGCGTGTGGCTTCATCAGCGCGCCTTTCGGTTGAAGAGCTGTGTTTTCCGAGGCGATTCATTTCTTTATCATCATATGAAAACCCTTCGGGAGATTGATTGTCGAGTAGGTGTCCAATAGCCCTGTGAATGAGTAAATCAGGGTAACGACGAATAGGGGAGGTAAAGTGAGTATAAGCAGGATAAGCAAGTCCAAAATGTCCACCGTTCGCCTCGATATATTGAGCTTGTTTCAATGAGCGTAACATAACGGTTTCGATTAAATGGCGTTCGGGTTTTTCACCGACAGAAAGGAGCGTATTTTGGAAGTCTTTTGGGGTAGGTTTTTTTCCACCGTTAAGGGTTAAACCAAACTCTCCTAAGAACTGTCTAAGCGCAACTAATTTATCATCAGCAGGGGCGGGATGAACACGATAGAGTGTTGGGATGTTGGCTTTTTCGAGAAAACGAGCAGTTGCAACATTTGCAGCCAGCATACATTCTTCAATTAAGCGGTGAGCGTCGTTTCGAATGACAGGAATAATACGTTGGATTTTACGGTGCTCATCAAAAACAATACGTGTTTCAGTAGTATTAAAATCCATTGCACCACGTGCTTTACGCGTTTTAAGCAGAACATGGTAGAGCGCATATAGGTTTTGTAATGCAGGGAAAATATCATCTTGATCTTGAAGCTGACATGCCCCCGCTTTAAGCCACTCGCTCACTTCTGTGTAGGTAAGACGAGCTTTTGAATGAATAACACCGCGATAAACGCGTGAACGCTGAATTTTTCCTTCGGATGTGATAGCCATTTCCATGACCATACACAGCCTATCGACTTTAGGTTTGAGTGAGCAAATACCATTGGATAGCACTTCGGGTAGCATGGGGACGACATTTTCAGGAAAGTAGACTGAGTTACCTCGACGAGCTGCTTCTTGGTCAAGTGGTGAACCAATAGGCACATAATGGCTGACGTCGGCAATAGCAACATAGAGTTGATAACCGCCTTTGGGTTTAGGCTTGCAATATACCGCGTCATCAAAATCTTTAGCATCTTCACCGTCAATGGTCACAAAAGGAAGATGACGGAGATCGGTTCGATTTTTAAGATCTGATTCTTGGACCGTATCAGGAATGTTTTTCAGTGAAGTATGTACATCATCGGGCCACTCGGTTGGAATGCCATGCGCTAAAACAGCGACTTTAATTTCCATGCCAGGCGCCATATGCTCGCCTAAAACTTGGATGATCTTGCCAATGGCTTCTGTACGCTTATTAGGATAACTTAATATCTCAAGCAGCACGATTTGTCCATTGGAAGCATTGTTTGTGTGTTCTGCGGGAATAGAGATATCTTGTGTTAAACGCTTACTGTCTGGCGCAACAAAGTTCACGCCTTGCTCAGAGAAGAAACGGCCAACGACTCGAGGGTTTGCATGCTCAATGACTTCGTGAACTTTACATTCAGGGCGACCACGTCTATCTGCTCCTACTTGGTGAGCAAGCACAATGTCGCCATGCATGACTGTACGCATTTCTCGTGGAGAAATAAGCAAGTCTTTTTCTCCATCATCGGGGATAAAAAAGCCAAATCCATCAGGATGACCTTGTACTGTGCCACGTTGCAGGTTTATTTTATTAAGTAGGCAGTAACGGTCACGTCTATCTTGCATTAATTGACTATCACGAATCATGGCACGTAAGCGAAAGCCAAGTGCATCTTGTTCAGCTGTTTTTGAAAGTTTTAACGCGGCAATGAGCTGTTTTTTAGAAATAGGCCGACCAAACGTGTTGAGTGTTTCTAAAATAAACTCACGGCTTGGAATGGGATCAGCGTATTTTTCCCGTTCTCTTTGATGAAATGGATCCTGCTTATGACGCGAGGATTTTGATTTTTTAGTCACAGTGCCCTGAGCAGTAGACGGATAAGTGTTTAGTTTAACATTTATTGTGTCTTTTGGGGTAATTCAAAACCGAGACGTCCAATATAAGCTGTTAATGCAGAGAGCGGCATGTTTTCGCCTGCCCAAACAACGCCATGTGCTTTCTCTGGACGGGCTGTGATAGGCCACTCACAGACAGCAAGTGCTTGTTCGCAAGAAATTTGTTGTTCATGACCAGGTCTTGATTCGATACAACTCAGTTCAAAGGTTTTTTTTCCGAGTGAAAGGGCCGACCAGCGGTTTGCCTGAAGACGACTACTCCAGCCTGCATTATTTTCTTTTTCAGATAAAGGGTGTGTAATCCAAAGGTCAAATTTGGAGAGGTTGTGTAACATGATAAGACGAGGTGTTCCGGCAGGTAGATTAATCGATTCACCTTTAATTGCAAAAGGCCTGCAGTTATTTGGAAATATTTCTTCTGCTCGCAGTTGTGTGGTGATTAAAAAGAAAAAGGTTAAAAAGATTGCTTTTAAGACTTTTTGATTCATGATAGTTCTTTCCCGAAGGTATTTTTATAGAGCATAAAGCAAGAACCTAGGATAAGCAAAACGAGGGTGAATGCGAAGGGTTGATGTGCTAGGATTGGTTTTTTAGTTTTGATTTAGGTGTTTTTGTGAAAAATAATGTGGATGTTTCGGATATTTTGGCCTTGCACCGTGAAACTATTGTGAGATGGAAGGCCTCAGAAGTATCATTAAAAGCGTCAGGGTTTTTAGCAATTGTTGAGCAAAATCATGCGTTTAATTATCAACTTTGGCATGCTGAAGATAAAGCGCGTCGCGAAGATATGGGACATACGTTTGTTTACCACGCAAAGCGTGAAATTGATGGGTATAATCAAAAACGTAATGACTGTATGGAAGCAATGGATGATTACTTAATGACTTTATTAAATCCTGCAGGCCCTGATGTTTGCTCTGTACACTCTGAAACTCCAGGGATGATGATTGATCGATTGTCTATCTTGGCATTAAAACATTACCATATGGCAGAGCAAACGCAGCGCCAAGAGGTTGATGTAGAACATCGTGAAATATGTTTACAAAAGTTGCGAGTGATAGATGCACAGCTTACACAGCTTGCTGTATGTTTAGAGGTATTATTAAAAGAAACCGAAAATAAAACGCGAACCTTCCGAGTGTACAGACAATTTAAAATGTATAACTCTGCGGTTTTGAATCCAGAGTTATATTAAATGCTGTAGGTGCGTTCTCTTTGTTCCAGCTCTGAGGGATCAAAGAGAGCTGCAAGCGGTTCCACAGCATTAGACGCTGAGCCACGCCTTAGATTGGTTCTATCCGTTGATGAAGGTAGTGCACCTCGATTAAAAAAGCCTAAGGTTGTGCGAGAAGAGGGCGTTCGTAGAGGTGTTGCAGGAGCTGAGTTAGGAAGATGTTTATCTTCATCATCAATGTTGCTTGCAGCTTGATTTACAGCTCCCTCAAATGTATGTGAGTCACCTGACCTTACGCCAGCCTCTTTTTCAGGAGCATCTGGAACATTTTCTGCGTGGGCGTCTTGATTGGCAGGTGCTTTGTCTTTAGTTGAATCACTAAACAAGTCTTTGTGATACTTCGCAAGCGCGCGCCCTGCCCAGACAAATGAAAAGAGAATGGCTGATGGGATAATCATAAGCCATAGCAAAGGGTTACTATTATCGTAACTATCGAGGTTATCAAACAGGGCCAGGCCGAAAAAAATAAGTTTGACAGCTTTCATCAAGCCTGAAAAAAGAGCACGTAAGATATCAGTCCAACTGAGCAGATAATAGGTGGGTAACGCGACATCAAGCCCCAACTCGAAAAGGCTTTGAGATGCACTTTGCTTACCTTCTTCGGGGAACTCTTTAAGCAAGTCCTCTTTAGATTTGTTTTTGTACTTTTCAATAAACTTATATATGGTTTCTTGTTTATTCTCATTGTGCTTTATTTGTTTCTTTTCATGTTCTTTTGCAACGCTCAATGAATACAAGGTGAAGCCTGCAAATAATGCGGCGCCGGTCATCACGACAGCAAGCGCTACAAACTCAGGAAGTGGTGTTGCAAATAAGAGTACGCTAAAAATGGATGCTGCAAAGGCCATGCAAACCAGGGCGGTATAGGCAGCCAGGGCATGACGTAGGCCTACTAATATAGTATCCATTGTTGATACTTTGCTTGCATCATGTAGTTTTTTTCGAGATTCGTGAAATTCTGCTAATGTTTTATTAAGTGCTATATCTGCCTTTTTCTGTAATCTGGTTAAGTAGATGTGGTCTACGTTATTGGTAGATTGGCCGTCAGCTTCGAGGCGCATCAGTTTTGCTTTAATTTCGATTAATTTGGCAAGGTGTGTTTCAACTGTTTTTGCGGTTAAAGATAATTCAGTTTTTTGTTGTGACATCACTAAGTTTTGCTGGAATGTTTTTTCTTCGTGTAGGCGCGTTAAAATACAGGCAGCAGAAAAGAAAACAGAAACAGAAGAAACAACAATCAGTGCCCATGAAGACAGGGCGGTCATTGAGATAAGCCCCATAAACATATATAAGCCATCAATGAAGCCTGCATAGCTTGCCGATGCATAGGCACGGCGTTGAAGTGCTAAAGATTGATGATTTCTATGTGTTTTTGTGGCGATATCTTTATGAAAAGCCGCGTAGTGTTTTTCAGCGATGCCTGGTAGCAAATCACGCCATTGAAGGATGCTTGGACGAAGTGGGTTTGTATCGTCGTCTGTTTTCTGCTTGAGGCGGATTAAAAAATTATCGATGCCTGCTCTTTCACGGATAAGATGATGGGCTTTTGTTTTTTTGTTTTCATAATTATAACTGATGTAGTAAAGTCCATTTTTAGAAGGGTCTTCATCATTTGTAATAAGGCGAAAACCATTACCATGTTTTTTTAAGTCCTCATCACTTTTGGGTAGCGCGGTTAGTTGTCTGAAAGACCCCCAGTTATCTAAAATGTTAAGGAGTGACTTGTTATCATCTTGCATGTCTTTGCGTTCGTTGACCATATTACGGCTCCAAACGCGATTACCTACTGATATAAGACCAAACAAAAGTCCAAGCGGCATGAGTAAATATGTAAAATCTTGTGTTGCAAGTAATCGAATAGCCGTTAACGTGCTTTTTGTACCGCGATAAGCGTTTCTTAACCCTTTAACGGCATCACGAAACATTTGCCAGCCGCGGTATAGGGCTTTTCCTGCGGCGGTGTCTGAGCTGTAATGACTATTAGCGAAGGCTGAAAAGAAGGCCAAGGGAATAATGGTTGCGCAGGTACTAATGATTCCTTCGGGGGTTCGCAGCCAGTTATACATGGCTTCTGAAACAATATCAGAAGGCTCCATGCTGTGGGTGATGTCGTAATAATATTTGACAACATTAGTGCCTAAGGTCGCGGTGTCTAAGAAGCCGTAGGTGCTATAGATACTGCTGTCATCGTTGAACTTTTTGCCAGCGCTTTTTAAACGTTCGCCGTAGGATTTTTGAGGGACGGTGCTTTTAGTGGACGCGGTTTTTTGATCAGCTGTTTTTTTAAAAGCAGCTTGCCTTAATGGGGGTGAACCTGCTGTAGCGCTTGGCATTGCCATCTGAATGGGAAGCGGTAGCTGAGATTGACAAGAATTCTAACGGATAAAGAAGAAATATGCAAGGATTATTCCAAACTGTATATTACGTAAACAGAAAAAAAGCTAACCAATGATCATATCATGTGCCTAACTCATACCATACTTTAAAGGTTGCTTTTTTGTGTAGGAAATTTCAGACACTGCACGTAATCACTTAAAAAGTATACTTGGCGAGCATGAAAAGAACATTTCCAACGTTGTGAGAGCCAGGAATGTAGGTTGCGATAAATGAAATGCGTCGGTAATTCAAGCTTGCCCAAGGTAAGGCACCAGGAAAAGGGATGTTATTAAAAATATCAGGCCTTGAAGTAATAAAAACGGTAAATCCAATGCCTGCGCTACTGCTTTCGTCAATATGGAAAGTCTTAAGAAAAGCATATCCTGCAATCGGTTCAACCTTACTATGCGATTCAAGAAAAACGAAAGCATAAAGGCCATTCCAATCACCATTTTCATCAAAAAAGCCTTTTCCGAGGCCCCCACCCCAAGCATTCTCATTGTACGTGCCAAGTTTACTTTCGGAATATTGATAGCGATTATGCCAAGCATATCCAGGGATATAGAGTTCGTTATCACCTTCAGTCCAAGTTTGATAGGGTCGGGTACAAACAGGCTTAAGCCAGGTAGGCCAGTTCTCACAATGTGGGGGCGTTTCTGCACACACGGTTTGAGATAGTAAAAAACTGAAAAACAAAAAAAGGGTTTGTCTCATGGTATATTTAACCAGCCAGAGGGGTTTTTCAGCAACTCCCTTTAGTGTTAATGTTGATAGACTAAAGCTTAAAACTTGAGGAAGCATACTATCATGGACCTGTTTCGCAAGAAAGATCCCCGTGCGTCATCAGAAGGTTTGACGCTTCAACGTTGTTTGTCTGGTTTTGATTTGACCTTACTTGGGATAGGGGCGGTGATTGGTGCTGGGGTCTTTGTCTTGACAGGCGTTGTTGCTGCAACGCAAGCAGGGCCTGCAATTGTTTTCTCTTATGTTTTAGCAGGGCTTGCCTGTGTATTTGCAGCACTTTCTTATGCAGAATTAGCAGCTATGATTGGAGGGTGCGGAAGTGCTTATGGTTATGCGTACGCAGGTTTTGGTGAGTTACTTGCCTGGATTGTTGGCTGGGATTTGTTATTAGAATATACCGTATCAGTTTCTGCCGTTTCTGTTGGCTGGAGTGCATACGTAGGAGATGTTTTTTCAAGTTTGGCGCTACATTTTCCTAAAACCTTACTTCATGGTCCAAGTGAAGGGGGGATTGTGAACATCATGGCTTTGTTCGTTATTTTTACATTAACAGGGCTTTTGAGTGTTGGCATGCGGTCAAGTACGCGTTTTAATCATGTGATGGTGCTTACTAAGCTTTCAGTGATAGCGATGGTGATTGTTGTCACAGGGCTTGCGTTCCAGCAAAAAAATTGGGTGCCATTTGCACCTTTTGGATTAAATGGGGTGATTGATGGCGCAGCCCTTATTTTCTTTGCTTATGTTGGGTTTGATGCGGTTGCAACGACAGCAGAAGAAGTGATTAATCCCCAGCGAAATCTCCCCATTGGTATTATTGGGTCACTCTTCATTTGTACGGTGATTTATATTATTGTGGCGGCCTGTTTAACGGGTGCCGTGCCTTATCATTTATTGAATGTTGCCTCTCCTATTAGCCATGCGCTACTTTTATTGGGGCATCCGGCGGTTGCAGCTATCGTTGGGCTTGGTGCTATTGCGGGCCTTACGACGGTCATGCTTGTTCTTTTTTATGGATTGAGCAGGGTGTTTTTAGCGATGTCACGTGACGGGTTGTTGCCAGCGTATTTTTCAAAGGTAAATGCACGCACCCATACCCCTATACGAATTCTTGTGACGTGTGGGGTTATTATGTCTTTGATTGCGGGTTGGGTTCCGATTGGTGAATTAGCAGAGCTTGTGAATGTCGGTACATTGTTTGCGTTTGCGGTTGTATGTGCAGGGGTGATTATATTACGTCATACACAACCTGATGCAGAACGGCCATTTAAAACACCAGGGGCACCGTTAGTTCCTTTGCTTGGTATTATTAGTTGTGTTTATTTAATGGTTAATTTGCCTTGGGTAACGTTACTTCGCTTTATTGTTTGGATGGCGATAGGAATGATAGTTTATTTCGGCTTTAGTCGCTCAAATAGTGCACTTGCCCCACAAAATCTAACAGTTGACGAACATTAATTTAAAAATAAAGCCATAACGCCGGCCGAAACAATCCCTGCGGCCGGAATTGTAAAAAGCCAGGCCACACAAATAATTTTAACCGTTCGCCAATGTGTTCCACCCTCGGTATTTGAAAATCCTACCCCCGCAATTGAACCGGTAACGGTTTGCGTGGTTGAAACCGGAATACCCCCTTCGGTTGAGGCGAGAATAATGGCCGCAGCCCCTGTTTCGGCTGCACAGCCTCGCATGGGGTTTAAGTGGGTGATTCGTGTTCCCATGGTATGAACAATGCGCCATCCCCCAAAGAGTGTGCCAAGGCTTATCATAAGATAACAGGAGATGACCACCCAAAAAGGCACATAGAAGGGGCCGTCGAGCCAGGAAGCTGACATTAACAAGGCCGTAATAATCCCCATGGTTTTTTGTGCATCATTACTGCCGTGTGCCAAACTTAAGAGTGCCGATGAGGTGAGCTGTAGGCGTTTAAACCAACGATTAAGCTGTTCTTCTTCGTTATTTTTAAAACAACGCTTAAGTAAAACACCAATGAGTGCACCTGCGGCAAGGCCTAAGAGAGGGGTTATAAAAAGACCAAACCCTACCTTAAGAAAGCCTGCACTTTGTAAGCTACTAAAGCCACCATGCATAATACCCGCACCTGCTAAGCCGCCAATGAGGGCATGTGAAGAACTTGAAGGTAGGCCAAAATACCACGTGACGAGGTTCCAACTAATGGCGCCAATAAGGGCTGAGAAAATTAAATTTGGGGTCACAATGTTTGGATCAATAATGCCTTTCCCAATGGTTTTTGCAACCATTAAGCTAAAAAAAGCGAAGGCAATAAAATTAAAAAAAGCAGCCCATAACACCGCCTGACGGGGTGTTAAGACGCCCGTTGTGACAATGGTTGCGATGGAATTTCCCGCATCATGAAAGCCATTAATAAAATCAAAAAGATAAGCTAGAACAATAATACCTACAATAAAGAGGGTGCTTTGTTCCATGGCATTTTTCCTCGTCTAGAGGTGATAACTGCTACTGGTTAATACTTTTGATATAGCATACATTAGTCGTTGAATCAAAGGAGGAAGGTTTGCAGCCCCTGAATCATGAGCAAGTTCCGCATGTGCTATTTCATCGGCTTTCATTTGCGAGAGAATGGCATGGGTTCTTTGGTCAGACGCAGGAAGACGTTTAAGATGTTGTTCTAGATGTGCCGTAACTTGGCGCTCGGTTTCAGCGACAAAACCAAGGCTCCATTTATCTCCAATAAGGCCTGCAAAAGCGCCAATCAACCAAGAGCCTGCATACCAAAAAGGGTTGAGCATGCTAGGCTTACTGTTTAATTCTTGAAGTCGCGTTTCGCACCAGGCTAAATGATCAATTTCTTCAGCCGCAGCTTCATTCATTTGATCGCGTATGGTGTCGAGCTTTGCGGTAAGCGCTTGCCCTCGATAGAGCGCTTGTGCACAAACCTCGCCTGCATGATTCACACGCATAAGCCCTGCAACGTGCTTTTTTTCTGAGGGACTAAGTTGCGAGTTGGGAATAAATGCAGCTGGATTATCACGGGTACATTCGCGTGTTTTAGGCGCTTTCAGTGTACGCAAAGTTGCATCGGCTTCGATAAGCAGGCGGTCAAGGCGGTTGATTTTTCGCATGCGTGCATACTAGCAAGTTTGGGTTGGTCCAGCAAATCCGTTATGATTAAAAAAAAGTGACTCAAGTGAGATAACATGATGGATTATCAAGCGCGCAGGCGTGCTTTAGCGGGACGTCTTCCTGCTAATTCACTGGCAATGATTTCAGCCGCCCCCGAGAAACTGCGTAATGGAGATAGCCACTACCGTTTTAGGCAAGCCAGTGATTTTTATTATTTAACAGGATTCAACGAGCCGGATGCGGTCTTATTGATTACTTCTGGTGAACAAAGTGAGAGCATTTTATTTAATCGTCCGAAGAATCCGGCTGAAGAGCAATGGGTTGGGCCTCGTTTGGGGCAAGCTGCAGCAAAAGAGGCGCTTTTAGTTGATGCTGCCTTTCCACTAGATGAAATGGAAACACGTTTGCCAGAGTTGTTACTTGATAAGCAGGCAGTCTATTATCCGATGGGTCGAGATGTAAAGCAGGAAATGATATTGCGAGAAGCCTGGGATGTCGCCAAAGGTAAGGCGCGTCGTGTGCAAATGACCCCTGAAATATTTGCTGATATTACACCGATGTTAGGTGAGCTTCGGCTGATTAAAGATGTAGAAGAAATTCAGCTGATGCGAGAGGCTGCCCGTATTTCAATTGCTGCACATGAGCAAGTGATGCGTGCTGCAAGAAAAGCAAAAAACGAGTATGAGCTTGAAGCTGAGTTTGTTTATGCATTAGGGCAGGCGGGTTGTCGTGATATGGCTTATGACGCCATTGTTGCAGGGGGTGCTCGTGCTTGTACGCTACATTATACTGCGAATAACCAAGCCCTTAAATCAGGTGAGTTGCTTTTGGTTGATGCAGGTGCTGAGGTTGGGAACTATGCTGCGGATATCACTCGAACTTATCCTGTTAATGGTGAATTCAGCACAGAGCAGCGCTTAATTTATGACCTTGTTTGGCGTGCGCAAAAGGCAGGTATCGCCTGTGTGAAACCTAATGCCCCGTGGAATAGTATTCAAGCGACTGTTGTGAATGAATTGACACATGGCCTGGTTGAACTTGGGCTTTTGCAAGGAGATATAGAGACACTTATTTCTGAGGGTGCATATAAGACTTTTTATATGCATACAGCGGGTCACTGGCTGGGTCTAGATGTGCATGATGTCGGCCTTTATCAACAAAACGGAACGTCTCGTCTGCTTCAGCCGGGTATGGCCTTAACAGTTGAGCCGGGTATTTATATTGCCAAAGATTGTGAAGCAGTAGATGGAAAGTGGCGTGGGATTGGTATACGGATTGAAGATGATTTGTTAGTTACAAGGGATGGGCATGAGAGTTTAACAGGGGCGCTTGCAGTGAGCCCTGATGATTTAGAGGGTTTGGTACGTGGGTAATGAGTCAGTGCAGGGAGTAGAAGAGATAGATATCTTGATTGTTGGGGGTGGCTTAATTGGCATGGCACTGATGTGTGCCTTGGCACCTCTTGGCAAACGTGTACGTCTGGCAGAAGCTTATGTTGCGACACAAAATACCCCCGACATATTAGAGACACGCAGTATTGCTTTATCTCCTGCAAGCATACGTATTTTAAAACAGTTAGGGGTGTGGGCTACAGTAGCTTCTGATGCTGCATCTATTGATAGTATTCATATATCAGAGCAGGGTCGTTTTGGGCAGGCGCGTCTTAACCGTGACGGACGTGATGAACCTCTTGGCGCCGTGGTTGAAATGCATATGCTAAGTGACGCTTTAAAGGCGCACTTAAAAGCAAAAGATGTGTTTATGCCCGCACGTCTTACGGCACTAGATGCGAAAAAAGGTATTGCAGTGCTTAAAACAGATGCGGGAGAAAAGAAACTGCAAGCAAAATGGGTGGTTGCGGCAGATGGGGCTAATTCTTCAGTACGGAAGTTAATAGGTGCCAAGGCCAATTATAAAGTATATTCAGAGCATGCAATTGCAACTAATATTGCTTTATCTCGGTCGCATCAGAATATTGCGTATGAGCGATTTACATCGCATGGCCCACTTGCTTTATTACCATTAAATGGCCCTCATATGGCACTGGTTTGGACGCTTAAGCCAAATCAAGCTGAATCATTAAAAGCAAAGGATGAAGCAGGGTTTTTAAAAGCGTTGCAGCATGCTTTTGGATATCGTGCGGGGCGTTTTATGGCTGTTGGGCCTCGGATGACTTATCCGCTTAGGCAAGTCATGATGCAAGAGCAGGTGCAAGAAAGGACTGTTTTTGTAGGGAATGCGGCACATACCCTACACCCTGTGGCAGGGCAAGGGTTTAATTTAGGGCTTCGAGATGTTGCGATGCTTGCTGAATGTGCAGCAAATAATGGTCTTACAGATGAAGCTTTATTACGCTATCAAGCATTTAGAAAATCAGATCAAAAAGTCATAACGAAGGCAACGGATGGCTTGGTTTCTTTATTTAAAAGCACGTTACCAGGCGTTGGTTTGGCCCGGAGTATGGGGCTTGTTGCCTTAGATAATAGCGTTTTTCTAAAGAATATTGTTCTGCGACATGCTAAAGGATTTGGGGGGGTAGTGCCTGATTTAGTGTGTGGTGTCCCACTTCATTCCAATATAAAGGCCTCTTGATGTCTGAACCTGTGGATATACTGATTGTAGGTGGTGGGGTTGTCGGACTTGCGTCTGCTATTGCAATGGCGTCCCGAGGCTTTTCAGTATCTGTTTTAGATGCCGGCAAGTTAGACACATCAGCTGTTATAAAAAACACACGTGTTTATGCAATTAACGCAGCATCAAAAGCTTTATTTGAGCAATTGGATGTTTGGGCGTTTTTACCTGAGCACTCGCTTTCGCCGTATCAAGGCATGCAGGTTTGGGATGCGGGCAATCAAGCCGAGATTAAATTTCAGGCGCGTGATGTAACACGCTCAGAGCTTGGATTTATTCTTGAAGAATCCGTACTCAGGGAAGCATTGCTTACGCGGGCAGGTATGTTAGATATAACGCTCGTATCTCATGCGCGTGTTTTAGAGTGTGTTGAAACAGCAAGCGGTATGTGCCTTACGGTAGAAGATGGGCGTGTGTGGGATGCAAACCTCTGTATGATTGCAGATGGTGCGAACTCAAATACGCGTGATTTACTGAATATTCCGGTGACCAGTTGGTCTTATCATCACGATGCGTTGGTCGCGACTGTTGAAACGGAAAAATCGCATCAAAAAATAGCATATCAGGTATTTTGTGCAGATGGGCCGCTTGCTTTTTTACCGTTGAAAGACCCTCATCAATGCTCAATTGTTTGGTCGCACCCCCCTGAACGAATTAAAGCTTTAATGGCGCTTGAAGACGGAGCCTTTGAAGCTGAATTAACACGGGCTTTTTCAGAAAAGCTCGGGCGTGTTAAGGTGTTGAGTGCACGTGTGTCTTTTCCGCTACGTATGCGCCATGTAGCGCACTATGCAGGGAAGGCTTGGATGCTGTTAGGGGACGCAGCACATACGATTCACCCCCTTGCAGGCTTAGGACTGAACGTGGGATTAGCAGATCTAAAAACATGGCTTTATTTGCTAGATAAGCAAAAAGGGGGGCGTTGGTCTTACCAAATGCTGAACGCCTATCAACGGGAGCGAAAGCATGCTGTGTGGTCAGTGATTGCTTTAATGCAAAGTATTAAAATGTTGTTTGGGGTAACAGCCACCCCTGTTTCTTTTATTCGGGGTATAGGTATGCGACTTTTGAATCAAGCCTCACCTCTAAAGCGTAAGTTAATGGCATATGCTGCAGGAGAATCAATTTAACACGAAGGAGTGTGGAACATGATAAAACGGATGATGATTAAACTAGCTATTGCTGTTGGTATGATGCTCGGGGTGTCGACATTTGTCGTTGCAGGAAATGTTTTTGAAATAAGAGGAACAGATGGTGCGGGTGAGGTTTTAGTGGAGACTTGTTTGCATGTGGACGCATCCGGGCAAGGTATAACCTGCGAAAGACATAGGATTAATGCTTTAAATTTAGACGTAAGAACAACGCTATCTGATAGAAGGTATGAAACGGCTGGCATAAGGTTGTGGACAGCTGAAAACACGTTTAAATTTCCTGGGTCGAATTGTAGCACGATGCGGGGTAACTATTGTGTTTTTCCAGTAAGCAACGCCGTGCCTCGACGTATTGGCATTAAAAAGACGGCTACCTATCCAGTCGGTGGGAGCATTTTAGGCCTTACAGCGGAAGGGCTTGTTTTACAAATTAATGATGGAGTAGAGCTAGCAGTACGTGCTAATGCCAGCTCATTTCAATTTGAAGAGCGCTTCATTTATGATACTCGTTATGAGGTTGGGATAAAAACGCAGCCTACAGGTCAACGATGTACGATAAGTCATGCCACAGGTGTCGTTCGAGGTAAAATATCAACAGTCGCGATTAATTGTGTGGATTTGACCTTATACGCTTCAACTGGAGCAGGTTCAGATGTGAATCCTAATAGTTTATATACCATGGAAACAACAGGACCCAATGCAGGTCTTGGGACGTTTGTAATGAGCATGACCGATAGTGATGGAGCTGTTATTGCGGCAGATAGCGAAAAGTTATACCACTGGACAGGGTATGACCCCCTTAAGGCTTTTGAAAGCATTGATGTGGATACGCGAACCTTAACGTCCATTCCGTTTTATGGCGATTCTATTTCTGAGGTATTTGGAGCTGTTTTTTATAGAGGTGCTTTTAGGGTTTCATCAATTGACGATGTATTTTATCGCTTTACAACGGACGGTGCTGTTACTCAAATAAGAGAAAATATAGGAACGCGCAGAGGATTTGCTTGTTATGGTGGGCGGATTTATGCCGTCACTCCTGGGTCGAACGATTTATACGAGCTTGATCCTGCTAGTGGTGAAACGGTATCAGCTAAAAAAATGACACTGGCAGGAGGAGGCGTCGTTGATAAGGCGTTAGCCATTACAGCTAACCCGAACACCGGTGAGATATGTGCTCTTTTAAAAATGAAAGGGGACTCAAAAAGAAAACTCGTCAGTGTGAATACAGACACAGGGGTTGCAACGTTGGTTGCAGATGCGCGTGGTGAGACGGGAGATGAAAAATTTGCCTCTCTTGCCTTTTTCCCTGCTGACGCTAATTGTTAGAAAAGGCTTTAATCTTATAGAAGCATTGATGTGTTGTGCTATTTGCACTACGATCGGTGCTTCCAACCTTTTTAATTAGAGCAAGTCTTTTATGACGCTGATGACAGAGCAAAAACCACTCACAGATTTTACTGAAAAAGCGTATCTTGATTATTCAATGTATGTGATTTTAGATAGGGCCCTACCGCATTTAGCGGACGGTTTTAAACCTGTACAGCGCCGCATTATTTATGCAATGTCAGAGCTTGGGTTAAAAGCGGCATCTAAGCATAAAAAATCAGCGAGAACTGTCGGGGATGTATTGGGTAAGTTTCACCCCCATGGTGATACAGCTTGTTATGAAGCCATGGTGTTAATGGCGCAGCCTTTTTCATATCGTTACCCGTTTGTGGATGGGCAGGGCAACTGGGGTTCACCAGATGACCCTAAATCATTTGCTGCCATGCGTTATACCGAAGCGCGCTTGTCTCAGTATGCAGAAGTATTACTCTCAGAGTTGAGGCAAGGTACTGTTACCTGGCTAGATAATTTTGATGCGACCCTGAAAGAGCCGGCATTATTACCCGCACGTCTTCCTAATGTCCTTTTAAATGGTGCAACAGGAATTGCGGTTGGGATGTCATCCGATATTTTACCGCATAATTTAGTTGAAGTTGCGAATGCGTGTATTCATCTGCTTGAAAACCCTAAGGCATCAATTGATGATTTATTAGACATTGTACAAGGACCTGATTTTCCAACCGAAGCTGAAATTATTACCCCTAAAACGGCATTGCATAAGCTTTATGCTGAAGGAACCGGTTCTGTCAAAATGCGGGCAGTTTATCAGGTTGAAGATAATCAAGTCGTGATTACAGCACTGCCGTATCAAGTGTCAGGGGCTAAAATTATTGAACAAATTGCAGCACAAATGCAGCAGAAAAAGTTACCTATGTTAGATGACTTGCGGGATGAATCAGACCACGAACACCCAACACGTTTGGTGATTATCCCTCGCTCAAATCGAGTGGACTTAAAAGGCATGATGTCTCATTTGTTTGCGACAACTGATTTAGAGCGAAGCTATCGAGTGAACTTTAACATGATTGGCTTGGATGGAATGCCACGTGTTAAAAATTTAATGGGTATTTTAAATGAATGGCTTGGTTTTAGAGTTGAAACAGTTCGAAGCCGTTTGCAATTTCGCCTTGATCATGTCCTTGATAGGTTGCATGTGCTAGAAGGCTTGTTAATTGCCTATTTAAATATAGATGAAGTGATTGCCATTATTCGTGAAGCAGATGAGCCAAAACAAGCATTGATGGAACGATTTGAATTAAGCGAGCGTCAAGCAGATGCTATTTTAGAAATTAAGTTACGACATTTGGCAAAACTAGAAGAGCAAAAATTGACAGCTGAACGTGATGAGTTGGCCCGTGAGCGAGATAAGCTTGAGCTTATTTTAGGGAGTGAACGACGCCTTAGAACGTTGGTCAAAAATGAAATTGCAGCAGATAGAGACCAATTTGGAGATGCACGTCGTTCCCCTATTGTTGAGCGGCAAGAATCTCAAGCTTTAAAGCAAACAGATATTTTACCGAATGAGCCGATGACGGTTGTGTTGTCAGAAAAAGGTTGGATTCGAGCAGCTAAAGGGTTTGATGCTGATGGGCGTGCACTGAATTATAAGGCGGGAGATGCTTTTCAGGCGCAAGTGTCGGTGCGTAGTAATCAACAGGTTATTTTTTTAGATAGTGAAGGTAAAGCCTATAGTTTACCTGTGCATACGCTGCCTTCGGCACGCGGGCAAGGCGAGCCGCTTACGGGTAAGCTGAATCCGTCAGATGGGGCGACGTTTGTTGCATTACTGGCAGCGAATGCCGAAAAACGTGTGTTACTTGCAAGTAATGTAGGATATGGCTTTGTTACTAAAGTTCAAGATTTATATGTTAAAAGCAGAAATGGACGAGCTTGCTTGAAGGTGGCGGATAAGGCATGTGTATTGCCACCCCGCGTGATTGCAGAGGATGCGGCAGAGCATGTGGCCTGTGTCAGTAGTGCTGGGCATTTGCTGATTTTTCCTTTGGCTGATTTGCCTGAATTATTAAGAGGAAAAGGCAACAAATTGATGCAGTTAAAGGGGGATGAGTATGTGGTCGATATGCAAGCACTTACCCCTGAGAGTGAACTGACGGTGTTTGCCGGCAAGAGACACTTTACATTGAAACCTGCTGATTGGACGACATATGTTGGTGAGCGCGCGCGCCGAGGCCACTTATTGCCTCGTGGGTTGCGGCAGGTGTCTGCATTGGGGCTTGAGGGCGCTTAAGTCTTATCGCGGCAAACTTGCAAGATAATGAGCGAGTGCATGAATGTCATCAGGGCTCATGTTTTCAGTGATACGTTGCATGGTGTGACTCGGATCGTTATCTCGTTCTCCTGTTTTAAAGGCTTCCAGTTGATGTGTAACATAGTCGATTTGTTGGCCTCGTAGGGCAGGAAAACCGGGTAGACCGTTACCTTTTGCGTCTTCTCCGTGACAAGCGATGCAAGCTAAAATATTTTTATGAGGGTTTCCAAAGCGATAGAGCGCTTCGCCTTGTTGATTTTTTCGTCGAAGATGGTGACTTCCGGCAGGCCGTGGTTGGTTTGCGTAAAAATGAGCAAGGTTTGTGATATCCTCATTGGTTAAATGTAAAATAAAAGGGAGCATGGCAGCGTCTGCGTGACGTGTTTTACCTGCTTTGAGGTCCATGAGTTGTTTTTTTAAATAGTCTGTTTGTTGCCCTGCAAGATGAGGCCAGGCTGGGTTTAAGCTCTGACCGTTTTGTCCATGACAAGCAGCGCAAGGAGCAGATACAGCTTTGCCTACGAGGTTATTGCCTGAGGCATAACAAGTATTAAAGAGTATCCAAAAAAGAAGAAATCGAATAGCAATCATGATGTTTCTCAAAGCAATTTGCCGGTCTATCGTACATCATTTTGCCTGAGGCGGCTAGTTAAGGGTACTTAGACTTAATTTGGGCCTGGTTTTTTGTTTTCTTTTTCATGTTTTTCGACAGCTATTCGGAGCTCGTCTTTAAATCGTTGCGTTAAATTCTCTTTAGCGGCAGTTGTTTTTTTGGGTAGATTTGCGTCTATCTGTTGCAAAGGATTTCTTGTGTTTGTTCCATGTGCTCTCTCGGGTGGAGGAAGTTCTTCTTGCGGAGGTCTTTTGATACCCACTTCAATGTGTTGTTCTGTTTCTGGAGGTGGGGGTGGCTCTTGTAAGGGAGCCGTTGTCATCATATTCCTACTAACTTCTTCTTGCACCGCTTGAGATAATGCTAATGCGCTTGCAATGACATGGGGGCTTGAATCTGGGAACACATAACTTTGTGTGGGTTTGCGTTGGGTGGCATCCAGATTAGTACAAAATGATACACAGGGACTCAGAGCGTGGATGGCAGTTAAAACATTGGCCTGCTCTTCAGCTGGTACATAAGAAATAATATTGGATGCATATACGGCAATTGGCATCCCTCCAGCATGTTGTTGTATGTCGCTGAAAGTGGCTTTAGAGCCCCAGTCTTGCTCAAGGACAACGAGCTCAGAAATAATACGTTTGACATACTCAGGTGAGTGTTTTTCAAAAAGATGAGTAAAGAAAGAGGCCGAATTTGTTTGAAAGCCTGTAGTATCAATGATGGCAATATCCATCAGTTCATCGAGTATAAAATCTAGGGTATCATCGACAATATCGTCTTGTTCTTCGGCAAAGAAAGCTTTGATTTTTTCCCAGGCTTCACTGACTTTTTGGCTATTGTCGACAATGACAACGGTTGGAAAAACGCCTTCATTTTGTGCCAGTTTACAAGCAATATCAATAGAGCGAAATAAAGCTGTCCCAACCAGTATAAAATCTTGGTTAATTTGATGTTCAGCTATTTGCTCGCTGGTTAAAGGGGTATCGTTTCCGATTAAAAAAGGAGTGTAGTTAGACCGCTTTTCAAGTGGCAATTGAGGAATGGTTTCAAGTGAGCGTTTGCGCTTAGATAGCGTTGTTTTTGCTTCCATGGAGTTAAAATAGAATATATGTATATATCTTATAAGCTTAGCTCACAATTTATTTTATGCACATATTCAACTGATTTTGATAACATTGCTTAGGGATGGTTGTATAAATTATGCTAATATATAAGTAACTTTTGTCTTATCAATTAATATTATATGGCAGATTCGGCTATGTTTAAGCGATTTACTTCGGCATTACCAGTTAAAAAAGAGGGTGATCTGAGTTGGCTTGGATTCCCTGAAGATGATACACGTGAAGGTGTCATGTCACGAGATATACTGATGCACTCATTATCTGAGTTAACCGTGACTGATTTGTGTTTAGATGGAAATGGTTTTGGGAATAATGAATTGTCTTTCCTTTTGGACATACTTGCCAAAGTCTTGGAAGTGGGTACGGTTAAACGTTTAGCTTTAGCGCATAACATACTGGATAAGCAGGGTTTTAATGATTTGAGGGCTTTTTTATTGGCTATTCCGCCCTCTATTCAACAGCTTGATTTATCTCATAATCGATTGTGTAAAAGCTTCGCTTATGATGAATTTATACAATTGATGAAAGCCATTCCAGATACGGTGTCAAATGTGGATGTACAGCGTAATCAATTCGAAAAGTATTCAAATGAACAGCGCCAGCATTTTGTTGATCAGTTTTCGGATAGGTTTAATGTGGATAATCAAACGTCTTCAACGTATTCAAATGATATATAAGTGATTTTTTTGGGGATGATAGGTACATGAATACGATGATGTATACAGAAGCGACTTTTTTAAAAAGTGCTGCAAAAGTAAATCAATTACCAGAAGATATCGGTGTGGAAGTTGCTTTTGCAGGACGTTCTAACGCAGGAAAATCGAGCGCAATTAATTGCTTAACAGGTATTAAACAACTTGCAAGAACCAGCAAAACGCCAGGAAGAACGCGATTGATGAATTGCTTTGTTTTGCAAGATGAACTGTATCGGTTAATTGACTTACCAGGCTATGGCTACGCTAAAGTATCACATGCGATGAAGCGTGAATGGCAGGCACATTTAGCGCATTATTTTGAGGTTCGAAAAAGCCTGAAAGGCTTGGTGGTGCTAATGGATATCCGACATCCTTTAATGCCATTGGATCAATCCATGGTTGAGTGGGCCCTTGGGCGCGATCTACCGGTACATGTTCTTTTAACAAAGGCTGATAAAATCAGTCGAAGTCAGGCGCAGAGTACGGTATTTAAAGTACAAAAACACTATGCCGCGTATGAAAATTTGCTGAGTGTACAGATGTTTTCATCTTTGAAGCGTCAAGGTCTTGATGTGCTTCATCAAGTCCTCGATGCTTGGTATCTTAAAGTGGGGGAGTAGGCGGTTTTTCATTTGTCATCTTAGGCGGAGAACCATATGCGGAAGAAGCTTCTTCTCCTCTTTCTTCTTGAAAAAAAGATAATGAGCCAAATGTGAGTGCTTTTGTTGGTGAAGGGAAGCGAATGCCTTTACACAACTGCCTCATTTTTTCCTCTGTAAATTCTAAGGCTGTTTCTGTTCCTCGATTTTTAATTAACTTGAAATGTGTTTCCTCATCAACGATAAAGTTGTTTGTTGTACTTATGGTCCCGATGAGCTGGGAATATTTATTGATATATTTTTGACCACAGTCATCAGTTGCTATTTCAGCATGTACAATAGTTAAGGAAGGGGTTGCACCCTCCTGGGCACCTAAGAGCAAGATATAATCTCCCTCTAGATAAGTGTGTGAACTGATGAGGCAGAAGGGCGTGGTATAACAGACATGGAGTCGAGGCATGAAAAATGTTGTCAGTAAAATATGAAGGAAAGAACTATTTTCTCATAGAGAAGCTTAATGTCAATAAAACACGCATTGAAATTGTTTTAATGTATGGGGTTCATGGGAGGCAAAGGATTTGATTTAGGGGCTGCTTGCTGATGCTTTCGAGAGTTACGTTTTTGAATGGCAGACCATAGCGTACTACCTTGCCAAGAGATGGTTTTCTCCGGGTGGTAAAGGGCTTTTGAGAGTGTATGTAGTGCTTGAGTGACCGCTTCATCAGCAGTTATTTTAATAATATCATCAAGGTTTAGGATGTTTGTATTCGGCCATGCGTGTTTTGCCCAAGCGAGTAATGCATCACGTGTTGTTTGAGGCTGATTGGAAAGGCAGGCTTTTTTTAATTTTTTAAGGTGTTTGTGTTGGTTTATTTTTTGTTTATGAGAATTTTTTTGATGAAGGATAAAACCGAGTAGGCATAGCAGCAGGAAAACAAGTAATGAAGCGGCATGCAATATGATTCGATGATAAGTGTTTGATTTGATGGATAGAGGTTGGTCTATGACCGATGTGGTTTCTAATGGGGATGTTTTAGGCAGTGTAGGCGTGGCAGATGATGTGTTATTTGCATCAGGTGTAATGTGAAGGCGCCGGGCAGGTAATGTGGCTTCAACTTTTTGATGGGTCTGAGTATTAAACCAGGCTATTTTTTGCTCAGGAAGTGTAGTGGGACCTGGATGATTTAAAAGATAATTAATTTTAATTGTGGCACTGCCAACAACATTGTCGCCTTCGACTGTATTATTGAGTGTTGGGCGTTCAGGGTAGATTTTAAAATCATCGTTTTTTGTGAGCTCTAATTGTGGAAGTAGCTCGGCAGGTAGTCCGGTTGCTTTTAAAGTAATGGTACGTGTTAAGGTGCTGCCCTCGGTTAGGTTCGTTTTTAAGTCATCATAGTTTTCCCGGAGCGAAACAGCCTTGGCTGGCAGCCAAGCGCTTTGCGTAAAACTTGAGGGGATTGTTTTAACATCGAGAGAGGCTGAGTCACCACTGGCTTGTGCGCGTCTTGGGATATCATCATAAATGAGTGCCTGAAATTTAGGAGGAAAGAGAATTTGCGTGCCCGTTTTTTGAGGAAAAAAAGCATATTTTTGTTCTTCAACCAAGTAGGGGCGTCCATTCTCAATGACTTGATGTTGTTGGTTATTTCCAATAGGTATAATGAGTGCATCAGCTAGACTAGGAGGTTGATAAGCCGCGTCTAAAATAGAGGAATAGTGAAAAATTTTAACGGTGTATATGAGTTGTTGATTGAGTAAAGGGGTTGTATCAGAAAGACGGGTTTTAATAAACAGCGCTTGGTCATGGTGGCCGGATGTGGGTTGTTGAGTGCTGGGTGCGGGATTTGATGCGATATTCAAGGTAATGGGGTTACTACGTGCTTGACCGACTTGAATGGGAGGAATCGTGATTTTCCCAGTATGTTTTGGAACCAGTGTGACACTCCAGCGGGTTGAGGCTTTAGATTGGCCGTTGGTAAACACGTAGGAAGCACTGTGGGCTGTGCCGTGAATATGAAAATCGTAGCTAAGAGGTCCAAAGTCAGGCAAGCCGGCAGGTGCATTTTCGTCAAGCTCTAAAACAAAGTTAAAAGGCTCACCAGGAGCGACGGCCGAGGGTTCTGTATGGGCTGAAAGGATTGTGGCAAAGACCCCCTTTGTAAACAGTAAAAGGCTTAAAATAAAGGTTAGCGTATAGTTATTTCGTTTCATGACTGCTCCGCTTTTAAGCGACGCCAATGGTCTCGCCAAAATTTTTCACGTAACAATCCACCTGGGTCATCTGGTATAAGCCGTAGTGATTGTTCTTGGTCTTGTTGTTTTTGATCTTGTTGTTTCTGTGCTTGCGCTTGCTCTTGTTCTTTTTTGTTTTGTTCTTGGCGTTTTTGTTCTTGTTGTTTCTGATCTTGGTTTTTTTTGTCTTGTTCTTGTTGTTTCTGATCTTGGTCTTTTTTATCTTGCTCTTGCTGTTTTCCCTTTTGATCTTTCTTATTTTGTTCTTGCTGTTTTTGATCTTGGTCTTTCTTATCTTGTTCCTGTTGCTTTTCTTCTTGTGGATTTTCTTTGAGTAATTTTTTTAATAAATCACGGTTATATTTAGCATCGGCATTATTTGGATTTATTTTAAGTGCTTTTTCGTAGGCATCAATAGCTTCTTGATATTGACCGAGGTAGGCAAGTGCATTGCCTTGATTATAAAGCCCTAAGTCTCCTCCTAATGCTTTAAATTGTTTGCTTGCTTTGTCATAGTCTTTTCCTCGATAGGTAGCCACTGCCCTCCAGTCGGAGCGAGTGAATGTTTTCTCAGCTTCGGCATATTTTTTTTCTGTTAAAAGACGGGCCGCACGTTGATTTATATTTTCAAACCAAGGTTTAATGTTAAAGGCGTAAGCTTGGGTTGTAGGTAGGAAAAAGAGTAATAAAAAAAGATGACAATAAAAACGAATCATGATTGTATCCTCATGAGCCAAGTGCGTCTAAAAACGGGGATAAAGCATAAAAGTGCAGGGATTAAGAACCAACGTCCGTCATCACGCCAAGTTGGAATGGTGTTGTTTTTGTTTTCTTGAAAGGTTTCTTCTGGTGATTTTTGAGAAAGCCATTGCTTGAGATCAGCCTCTGTATTTTGAAACAGAATGTTTTGTCCGCCACCAGCTTTTGCAAAGGCATTAAAAGCACTTGCGGCAGTTTGGTTTTTTGTGAGGGATAAAACAGAGGTTCGGATGTGTTTTTTCTTTAATTTAGCGGCTGCTTTTATGGCGAGTTCAGAAGGTGATGTGCCGGTGAGGACAAGCACGTCGCCATAGATAGCACCTGTTTGCTTGATGAGGTGTTCGCCTTCTTTGAGTGCCAGAGCAAGATTCATGCCACCAACAGGCATAATGCCTGGTTCGAGTTGATCAATGAGTGCATCAATAGTTTGCGCATCAAATGTTAGGGGCGAGACAATAAAAGGCTCGCCGGTATAAACAATTAATCCAAATTGACCTTTATCTTGATGCTGGAATAAGTCATGCAGCTTAAATTTTGCACGTGTAAGGCGGTTGGGTGTTAGGTCTTTTTTGAGCATTGCGTCTGACAGGTCCATGACTACAAGGCGAGGATGAACGGGATGATAGGTTGGGGTAGGTAATTGTTTCCCGGTGGGTCCTGTAAGACTAATTATCATAAAAAGTGCAGCACAGATTAGGTAAAATTGAGCACGTTTTCGAGCCATATGTCCGTTTATTTTAATAAGATGGGGCAGGAGATGCTTGTCGCAGGCGGTTTCCCAAGCATGTGGAATTGCTTTCTGGCGTAAAAGACGCCATGCAATGAAGCCAAGAGGAATCAGTGCAAAAAACCAGTCTGGGCGTAAAAAATGTAGTTGATAGTTCATCTGCGTCTGCCCTTAAGCGTTGTTTTGGTGAGCCAGAGCATAAATAAGAACAGCGCTAGTGCTAGTGGGTAAGGGTAATAGGCGTGTTCTGGTCTAACGGTCGCGTTGTCATGTGTTACGGTTTCAAGTTGGTTGATGAGTTGATAGGTCTCAAGAAGAGAGCGCTTATCGGTTGCATGAAAATATCGGCCTTTAGTCATGTTTGCAATGGTTTTTAGGGTTTGTTCGTCTAAATCATCAGTAAATACGGGTGCGCCATTAAAAAGAGGTACGCCAGAATCACTACTAAGCCCTATTGTATAGATTTTGATATCACTGTTAAGGGCTAACTGTGCTGCTTTTAAGGGGAGCATCATACCAGAGTTATTGGCACCATCTGTGAGCAAAATAATAACACGACCTTTTTTAGGAATATGTTGCATATGTTTAACAGCAAGGCCTAAGGCATCACCAATGGAGGTTGTTTTACCGGCAAGGCCAACGGTTGCATCTTTAAGACGCATTAAGACTGTTGCGTGATCTTGTGTAAGAGGGGTTTGTAAATAAGCACGTGTACCAAATAAAATAAGGCCAATGTGAGAGTCACCCCGGTGCTTAACAAAGGCTTCAGCAGCATGTTTGACCAGGTCAAGACGTGTGCTTGGGCGACCAAACTGCACGCGATCACGAATATCCATGCTACCCGAAATATCGAGAATTAACATGATATTATGGCCTTCGTGTTTAAGAGGAATAGGATCGCCAACCCAGCGAGGTCCGGAAGCCGCAAAAACGGTTAACATCCAGATAAGATATAACCATAAAAGTGTGCCTATTGCGGCTTGTTTGGTGTGGGATTGAATGGGGGCAATCGCATTGAAAAACGGAACTTTGAGTGTACTTTGGTGGGTGCTCGTCATATTGGGCAGTAGCCAAATTAAAAAAGGCAGCAGCAGAGCAATAAGGGCTAAAGGTGTTGTTAGTTCAAACATCGTTTTCTCCGTTGTTTGATCCATTGGTGTGCTGCAAGTAGCAACGGGTTTAAATCTTCGGTTGAATCCGGGTTAAACGGCGTATCCAGTAGACTGGTTCTAAGGTGATTGAAATCAATCTGCTTACTCGTTTTGTGTAAAAATGTTATCCAGTCCTCGCCGTATAAACTTGCAACATCAACACGTGGATGATAAACCAGGGCGACACGCTTTAATAAAGCAGTAATGGCAGCTGCCGTGGGCTTAGAATCTGGATTTTTAAGGTAACTGCTTTTGATTTGCAAAAGTTCAATAAGAGCCTCACGTTTAGGCGCTGTATATTGTTGGTGCCGTTTTCGTTGAATCAAGACAAGGATTAAAACAATTGAAAGCGCTATGAGCGCATAGTAAGCAGGGCCTGGTGGCCAGGCACTCACAGCTGTTGGGAGGTGGATGTCGCGTAGATTTTCAAGTGCTTGGGCAGGATTAGACATGCACATTCCTTGGAAAACTTTTGTGAGCGAGGGCTACCCAATCTGTTTCTGTTGTCACTAAAAAATAAGGCGTCCTTAAGCGGTTAAAACGTGCTTCAATGGTATTCATGCGTTCAGTTAGTGTATTGGTATAGGCAGTGCAAGCTTTTTTACCTCGAAGATCTAAATAGCCTGTGTTTGTGCCATCAGTAATAGGATAGAGACCACGTTTGGGTGCAGTCAATTCGAGAGGATCTGCAATGTGATAGGCAATAAGGTCATTGTGTTTTTTAAGGCGGTTTAAGAGAGGCTCTGAAGCATCATTCAGTGAATAAAAATCGCTGATTAAGATGAGTAGGCTGCCGGGTTTTAAAACACGTTTTACTTGCAGAAGAACCTCATTGAGAGGTCTTGGTGTGACATCAGGTGTTTGATGAAGCATATGGGTGTAGTGAGAAAGGCTTGCAAGTAGCGGTAATACACCTTTGTGGCGGCTTTTTGGGGGCCGCTCATCGTGATGTTCACTTGAAAATAAAAAACTCCCTACGCGATCGCCCTGGGTAGATGCAATCCAGGCGAGTAAAGCGGCAAGCCGTGCCGCAAGCACAGATTTAAAGGTATCTCGTGTGCCGAAATGCATAGAGGGATTAAAGTCAACGAGTATGACAACCGGGCGTTCACGTTCCTCTTGATAAAGTTTGATATGAGGGCGGCCAGTACGTGCCGTTGAGCGCCACTCCATATGACGAATTTCATCGCCAGCCTGATAATTTCGGACTTCAGCAAAGTCCATGCCTCGGCCACGAAGGCGTGTTTCTCGGTGACCGATATGAGAAGCACTTGAACGTGCTAACTGTTGTTTTTTTTGAACAAGACCTTCAAGGGCAATGAGTTCAGGGAGCGTCGCTATTGTACCGTCATTCATGAAGCTGGCTCCTTATGGGAGGGCGACCAAACGGAGTAGTTCATCTAAAAAAGCATCAGTACTAATACCCTCAGCTTCTGCTTCAAAGGTTAAGATGATGCGATGACGAAGTACATCGTGTGCGATAACATGAATATCTTCAGGAGTGACGTAATCACGGCCAAGAAGCCAGGCATGTGCTTTAGCGCATCGGTCAAGGGAAATGGTTGCACGTGGGCTTGCACCAAAGCGAAGCCAGCGGGATAAATCATCACTGTAGCGGCGAGGGTCTCGGGTGGCAACAACAAGCTCGACTAAATAGGTGGCTAAGGCATCACTTGTATGTACATCTAAGACTTCTTGACGCGCTTTAAATAGGGTCGCTTGAGGTACGGGCTTGGATGGGCTTTTAAGAGACGCTTCTTCATTGTGCGGTGTCTTGCTTGCTTCATTTCGAGCAAGCATCAAAATATCATGTTCAACAGATGCATCAGGGTAGTCAATTTTGACGTACATCAAGAAACGGTCAAGTTGTGCTTCAGGCAAGGGATACGTGCCTTCTTGCTCGATGGGATTTTGAGTTGCCATGACTAAAAAAAGCTCAGGAAGAGGATAGGTTTTTCCACCAATGGTGACTTGGCGTTCAGCCATCGCTTCAAGTAATGCTGATTGTACTTTAGCCGGCGCACGGTTAATCTCGTCGGCTAAAATCAAAGGATGTAGTAGTGGTCCTGGTTGGAATACAAAGGATCCGTCTTCAGGACGATACACATCTGTTCCTGTGAGGTCGCCGGGAAGCAAGTCAGGTGTGAACTGAATGCGGTGAAAATCACCTTCAATGCCTGAGGCAAGTGCTTTGACCGCACGTGTTTTAGCAAGTCCAGGTGCCCCTTCAACCAACAGATGTCCGTCTGCGAGCAGGGCAATCAGAAGTCGTGAAATCAAGGCTTCTTGCCCAATCACCTGTGCATTGAGTGTGTCTTGTAGGGTTAAAATGGTGTCTTTGACGGTTTTATCTGAAGACATGTTTCTTTCAATCTCCCTATTGTGTTTTAAGCAATTTCGATACAGTCAGCCTGCGGTCCTTTTTTTCCTTGAATCAGCGTAAAATAAACACTTGCTCCGTCTCTTAAGCCTTTTACGTCTTCAGGCTTTGCGGCACTTGCGTGAAAAAAATATTCTTTCTGGCCTGCAATAATAAAACCAAAACGTTTTTTACGGTCAAAAAACTTGATAATACCCTGTTGTTTTCCTGTATTAGATGATGAAAAGCAACGGCGAATGGCTTGGATAATACGTGTAATAATATTCATAATAATAATGTCCTAGGTATTGGTCCGCGTACACGTATATTAGTAGCGAGGTACGCGGGGTATATTTAAATCGGTTCGAGCTTATCATGAACTCGGGTTTTTGAGCAATTGCAGGGGTTATTTTAATACTCAAATCTGCTAAGATTGTCTTCATTTAGGTTGCTTTGGGAGCCGTCATGTTTTTCCGTATGCCTCTTTTTTTGTTAGGCCTGTTGTTTTTTGGGCAGGTATTTGCTCATTCAGAAGTTCAGTCAAAAATAGTTTACGGTTATCTTGAAAAAGCAGTGCTTCCAGATAAGCAGTTGTTGCTTAAAGCAAAGTTAGATACGGGCGCAAAGTCAGCATCACTTTATGCAAAACGAATTCGTTATGTTGATATAAAAGGCAAATCTTTTCTTCAGTTTGTTGTGCCGACTAAAACCGGTGATGTGCCATTTACTTGCGCGCATGTAGGGGATGTCAGCATTAAAGCGCGTTCGGGTGAAATAGCAGGTGTTCGAATAAAAAATCCATTTATCAGACGGCCTGTTGTGAATATGCCAATACAGCTGGGCCATGAAACGCGAACGATTCGTGTAAATTTAGCTAATCGTAGGCGTTTTACTTACCCTCTTTTATTAGGTCGAGAAGCATTGGTTGCATTTAATGGCGTGGTCGACCCAGAACAAAAATTCACACTTAACAAAACTGTTATGACACGATGAAATCACGTACGCACCATCTTTATGGCTTGATTGGAATATTGCTTATGCTTGGCATTGGCATCTTTCTTTATCGCTCTTTAGTTTTAGATGTGCCGCTTACGGAGACGAAAACAATCAATAGTTGGATGGTAGAAGCTAACTTACGGTTTACGGCAGACCGTAATAGGCCTGTGCAAGCACGTTTCACCATTCCGTATATGCCGCCTTATTTGGTGATCTTAGATGAATATTTTGTGTCTCAAAATTATGGCGTAATGACTAACCTTCTAGGCGATAATCGTCAAGCAGTTTGGTCTTTACGTCGTAGCTCAGGGCCACAGTCTCTTTACTACCGTGCGATTTTTCGAGAGGCTGAACACCAAAGTGGTACTTTACGAAAGCCTGCTTATCTTAAGGTTCAGGCCTTACCTGAGAATCAAAAAGCAGCTGCAGAAACCATTATCACGCAAGCCCGCCAATCGTCGGTTGATATTCAGACGTTTGCTCAAAGTACGATTCAAGAACTGAATAAACAAGATGGGAATGCAAAGCTTTTATTGGGAGGAGATGGCAGTGAGCGAGGTCTGGTTCAAGCGATAATTCAAGTCTTAAATCAGGCAAAAATAGAAGCCTTACCGGTACAAGGGTTTTATTTAAAACAAGAAAATAGAGCGGAAATAAAATGGTTTTTGGCCGTATATAATGGTCAGTCGTGGCTTTATCTCAATCCAGAGACAGGCGTTTTAGGTTTGCCTAAACACTTTTTAGTTTGGCAATATGGCACAAACGCGCTATTTGATGTCACTGGCGGGAAAAAACCACAATTTAATTTAACAGTATCGCCAACGCCTATGAATGCATTGAGTGCGGCAAAGACACGTGGTCTTCAAATGGAGTCTAAGCTCATGCGTTTTTCTTTGTTGGAATTACCCGTCAATGTTCAAGAAACATA
>JAHZKF010000030.1 GCA_022600575.1 Gammaproteobacteria bacterium
ATCTATAACCGAATAAAAATCGATAACACACACCTGGTGTGCTGCACTAAGTTGCTCCCAGATTGTTTCATCTTCTTCAACAGATGGCGCTACTGCTACAGTGTTGCTTGCTTTCTTTGCGTTTGGTTTAAATCTTCTGATTCTTGAAGCCGGTTTTTCTTGTGCATGCTCCGCTTCAGGTTCGCTGTGTTCAGAAACGTCGTCGGGGTCTGGCATTTCTACAGACCAAATATCAAGCTGCTGTCTTACCATAGCATTAAGCAGTGGTGTACTATAACTCTTAGCCTTCTCATCTAAAATACCATGACAGTTTCGTATAAAAAGCGCTGGATCATCAGGTGCTTCTGAATTTGTGTATCTTTCAAAAAGAAGCGCATAGGCTTGTCTTTGAAATTCTGCTCGAAATCGCAAAGTTCTAATCGACTCAACCGTATGATGGATTTGTTCAACGCTATCGTAGTAGTCACATTTAACTTTATAATAAGACTCGATGGCATCTTGAAGTTCTTGTACTGCCTCTGTTTCAAATAAATCAAACAGTCTTCCTTGTACTTCTAAAGGTATCTCCTGTTCATGATCTTCGTCTAATGCATTGTAGCTTAGGATAAGCTGGTCATATTGTATTATTTCTAATAGTTTAAACTGGACCTTGTTAAGATGTTCTTTCGCTTTTAGGTAGCGCTCAAAATATTGCTCGCATAGCTCTGAAGTATTGTCGGGCTTTTCTGAATGAAATTTTCTTTCTCTTTCGGCAGCGTGCGTTTTTTCACTAGCAGTGGTTTTATTGGAATGGATAACGTCACGACAAGCAAGGATACCAGAAAGATTTTCTGCGCGCTCAGCGGTGAGTAGGTACTGCAATTGCATTTTATCAGCTATATCTCCCTCACCACGAAAACGATGATACTGCGAGAGAGAATAAAAATATTGTCCGGTTCTTTTTAGGGCTTTAGATATAGCATCTAAGGGTTTATTCGTTTGTTCCATTTGCTGAATATGACGCTCCTCAACAGCTAAACCTAAGGTGAGTAATTGGATCTTGTCTTGTTCTGATCGGTCCTGCCTCATTTGATGAGCCTGTCTCGCTATTTGATGGGCTAAGTCTTTAATTTGGCCGGCCGTTGAGCGGGTGTTACGTTTGCCAGCGAGTTTCTCCCAGTCCAAATTAAGCGCTTCATAGGAGGATGGTGTAACTTCTTCAGCTGTTCGCTCAAATTTTTTATCAGTTAACCTTGGTGTTGAGACATGTTCCTCTAGTGCCTGCCCCTCTACACTGTCTGTTATAAGAGATTCCAAGTCATCTTCTACACCATTAACCCTATCCAAAAATCTGCCATGAAGCTTCATGATGTCTCTATCAGGTTTACATTTTTTTGAGTAGTACATGAACATATTTCGGGTGCTTTCAATACAAGCGAATGATTTTGCCGGCATTGGAGATTGCTTCAGTAGCTTACTACAACACGCAGCAGCAAGCTGTAAGCAGATTCTAATACTTTCCTGGTTTTCGACGAATGTTTCTGGCGGCCGACGAATCTCTGTAACGATATCATTTAACTGGTAAACAATTGGCCTGATATCATCATAAGCGTTGTCTGGCAAGGCGCTTAGTCTTTCTGATAGAAGTCTGAGTGTCTCTTTAAGTGGGGCTTGCGTTGTTACTTCAGTTTCAACCTGTTGTTCAAGTGCTGTAGGAGGTGAGGGTATATTTAAGAGGCTCTTAAGATGCTCTGTTGATTTGTTCACTTTTTACACCAAAAAAAATGGTCGAATCATACATGCTTTGTTCAAATAAAGCAATCTTTCAAATCATACAAACGGGTTAATAAGAGGCATTGTTTTACACTACAATCGTACTACTCATGCCGAAGTTATTAATCTGGCCTTTGCTTAGTCACATCATCAGCTTCGTCTGTGTCCTCTTCTTTTTTTCCTGATGAAGACTCATCAACAAACGCTTTTAGCTTAGCCTTAGTCTCTTGACATTTTGCTTTGCTGCTCGGTTGCATGGTTTCTAATTTTAATTGAATATCCTGTTCAATGCCGGAGAGTTGCTGACTATCGTCTTGATGCATATTAATACGTTTAAATTGTTCTTGAACATAATTTAAAATACTTAGATTTGCAGGTTCCAGCACTATCATTTTTTCCAATAGCACACAGCACGCATCTATAATGACTTTTGTTTTGGGCGGTGGTGGCGAATCAAACCAACTACTTTCAGCATTAGCCCTCACTTGTTCTCCATAGCCATATTGAATGTGTTGGAAAGTTTTTAATATGATACTTTCAAGCTCTGCTCTTATATCTTTAGGGTACATCGTATGTAGCACATCTAATAAGCTTTGATTATACCCATCCTTAGCATATGGGTTGGCACCATTCAAAATGTAATTTGGCAATTCACGAATTTTATAACTGCGTGCTTCTCGAGTGAGTGATGTGCGCTTATCAGTAGACACTGCATTATTTTGTGCTTTGATAGCCTCTCTCCATGCAATAGCAGCATCTATTGCTTTACTTAGCATTTTAGTTGGTATTGATCTTTCTATTAATTCAGCCAAATCTCTCGCGGATTGCCCCTCTTTATTTTTAATATCAGGATCACCGCCATTTAAAACAAGGATATATAATCTTTTTGCAATGAGTTCATTATCAAAATCTATCTCAAGAAAAACTTGATGTAGCATGGTATTTCCATCGTCTGGGTTTTGCTGATTAAACATCGTTTTTAATTCAGATTCGGTTTTATTAGCCACAATATGTTGAAATAAATCACTGTGTAATGTACCAATGGGCTTAGGTGGGTAAACTTCTGTTGTTAAGGTATCTGAAAATGAACTTGTAATTGAAGCTGGGGTAAATCCACTACGATTTGGAAACGATTCAGGTCTTCGAAAGCTTATTTTGGGATCAGCATGAGATAAAGTAGATAAAGTGTGTTCCTTTTTTTCGTCTATGCTTGCAGAAGTAATGACATGACTGCAATGTAATGGAATCGTTTGTTCGGCAGCTTCTAGTTGACTAATTAATCCATGCACTTCGGTACGTTCCACACCTTTGCTATGATCAAGGCAAATACCGATACTCACAATAAGCGCTCGATCATCTGACGTCTGTACTTTCAGTGCAGACTGATATTGATTGGTATCTGCCGTCATCACTTTCGTATCTTTTAAAAGAACATCAGGTAATTGTTCTTCCGTACAATCACTATCAGTTGTTAAGTCATACTCAGTCCCATCTGCTTTTTTATAGGTTATATCAATATTTGAAACACTCTTTTTTGAAAAATGATGAATGATGGGTTTCTCACCTGGTCCTTTAGGGGACTGCACATACAATCCACAATTATGAATACCACCATCAGGCCAAAGTACAGGAAACGTTGCTAACACAAGATGTACGTCTGGCGCTAAGGTTTCAGCAATAAGGCTTGCTTCATTAATAATTTGTTGATACTCATCAAGGCTAAAAGGACTTACTCTAGGATAAAAAGAGAATTCGTCTGTAATGGACCGGGTGATACAACCTGCTTCGCGATATGTATTGGTATGAAAAGCAATCTTTTTTATTAAATCGGCCACTTCCTGTACGCGATAAGGAGAGACAACCGGCGGTTTTTTTTGCATTAATGCATGATAAATATCTAGTGTCGCTTGCTCTGGCGTACGTGCTGCAGGCGTGGGTAATTCATTAAATTGCTCAAGTAAAGTGTTTATTTCCGTTTGATTATCTGCGTTTACTTCAATTAAAGAAAGGGGCGGCTCCGCCTTACCATCAAAATAATAGAGTACATGATTATAATAAAGAATTGACCGTTGTTTATTAAAAAGACTTTTGAGCATTTCTGCAGTCAATGCACTAGGATCTATATTCATTTTCACCAAAGCATCTAACGTGTCTTTCGGCTGACCTTTTTCGCCTTGAATTAGAATGTCTTTTATTTCAATTTGCTTTGGACTCATCAGATAATATCCTTAAACATATGATCAAAACGGGCTTTTATTGTTAAGGGTGAGGAGAAGGCATATGATTAATTGCCTCAATGCGTGTAATCATTGCAGCCCCTTCACGGAATGGTAATATTTCTGTATTAAAATGCATTTGTTCGTCATATCCTGGCCCCATATCCATAAACGAAGCACTGTTTAACCCAAGGCTTTCTTTAAAACTAAATTTGGCTTCTTCAGAAGGAAATGAAAGTGCAAGACGATTTTCAGGAGATACAAATTGGCCTGCATGCTGTTGCTCAGTATATTTTTTAATGTAGCAATGAGGACCTTCTTCATCGGTAAACATGCCAATTTCTTCGTTTTTCATCACCTCTAAAAAAGCATGCTTTGTTTCTAAATTTTGAAATTGAATACATAGCCCATGTTCGGTCACAAGCAACCTAATATGCTCAGCCATACCAAAACCTCCCTTTGTTCTTAATACATATTAATTAAGCAACTAACTCAAATCAGGTGTTCTCTTATTTGTCGTATCAAGCGCCTGCGATGACGCTTTAAGTCTGCTTACAGCATCTTTCATGACATTTTGCTTACCACTCAATGTTGCTTCAGTGGTTGATACAGAACGTGCATGACCTGACAGACTTATCATCTGCTCTTGTTTATCCAGCACATTTTTCAAATGTCGCAATTCACCTACGGTGGTTTGACGATAAGGCATGATATTTTGTTCAAAATAATCTAGTTTTTCATGACGTTGGTTATTTAACCAATGCAAAGAGGTCTTTTGTTCAGACAGCATATTACATTCACCGTTAAAAAAACGAACTTGTTCAATTAAACTTTGATAATCTGGATTATCTAAAATACCTTCAGGCACCACCCCCTCCAGCCTTGTATGTTGCGTGGTCCCAATCCATGCCTCAACTCCTGGGGGCATATCCTCTAAATGCTGCTCTAATTCATAAGCGTCTTCTACCGTCATTAAACAAGCAGAAACTGTATCACCCTGCTTTCGAAATAAAATGGCATGCACAGGTTTTAAATAAGGACCTAACATGTGCTCTTGCCCCTCGTAAACCTTGGCATAATTATCAGCAACAAACAGCTCTCCTGAAAAAAGCCCTGCTTCTGGATACTCATCAACACGACAATCATCATTCAGTGGATGCATTAAAGGCGTTCTACCTTCTGTTAGAAACGCAGAAAGCGCCGTTGGTATCCACGCATGTCGTTTGACTTCAGTCTTTGTTGTGTCAAAGCACATTTCTTCTTTCAGCATCTCTTTTTCTATCAACACTTCATGAATCGTTTGTTGCTCCACTTCCTTGTTATTCAGTTGATTGAGACGACTCATTGACATGGGTTTGCATAAAGGAACGGCTTGCTCAACAATAAAGTCTAAACGCTCTCCTAACTGATGTATCTCAGCTTGATCCCGTGGAAATGATGCTTGTTTTAAAGCGTATTCCCACTGTTTCATTAATGATGCTTGATGTTGAGACAATAGCTTTGCTGTCTCCTGCTCCACATAAATACCACCATACTGCTCAAAGATATTTTGTGGGTTGGTTTCAATGAAATAATCTTTTAAAAATTGTGCCTTTTCATATTTTGTATCAATATCATGCTCATCTATCAGCGCAAGGTATTTTAATGCCTCTTGGCGAACCACATTATTCATTTTGGCAATGGCTGCAAAAAAATTATCTTCTTGAATTTGATTTTGCTCTTTCGTATTCATTGAATCCATCAATTCATTCAACGAAGATGGTGCATTTTCAGGGACAACAAGACTAATCGTTTGCTGGTTTTCAAGCCCGCGCATACGCATGCAACCTTGTAAAAAACTTTGCAAATGTGTATTCCCATCCGCAAATACAATACCATGTGCCTGAGAAGCCTGTTTCAGATCTGTTCCAATGGTATGACTTTGATCGTAATACGTTAAACGAGATTCTGCCGTACACCCTAACTTCTGATCAATCTCGTCCGGATCGCTCGTTGCAAGTATTACTGTTTTCTTCTTAGTCACATCATAGGCACATAGAATATCTTCCTCATTAAAATACAAAATATATTCGATGGGTTTAGGGTTATTCTGCCCTACTGCGTAATCGGCTAAATGCAATACAACCGTGAGATTACTCATGCCTGCAAACGTTGCATTCACATCAATCATTGCCCGCACATTGTCTTTACCGCTTAATACGGATGATAGGAATGTATCTAGATTTTCAAGTGATGCTTGATGAAGTGTCGTTTGTTTTTCTCTTAGTACTGTCTGAATATAGCCATCTGAACCCAGTGACGCATTTCGATTATACTGAAAATCTTGATGGTACGTGGTGTGATTTGAAGGTGTTCCAGAAAATCCCTGTTTTGAACGATAAATATCAACATGGTTGTAAGCATCGCTGTGTAAAATAGAAGGTTGAACTGTAATTTGTGGTAAAATAGTTTCTTCAAGTATCTCATATAAGAGCGCTTTTTTATGTTTTAACTGCTCACATAAATGACTGATTTGCGCCTCTTGTTGTATATTGATTGTTTGTAGCGAGCAACTTGTTTCTTCAAGTAAAGCGTTAATACGTTTTGCCGTTGGCGTTTCATCAAGACAGGAATACTCACCAACACTCATCAGTAATTCTTGTTTCGCTTCATTTTGCCATTGTAAAATAATTTCTTTAAAGAGCGTTTCATTAAGACCATCAACCAACAAAGACTGTATCGTATAATTAATAACTTCTAGAGGATTTCCAAAGCGACTACGCTCATTAGGCTTATTACTTGCAACATAAGGAATAGCTAATGCTCGTTTCAAAGCACTCGGTTGACGTACAGACGGGCCATAATGCTCTTTATGATGACGTGCGTTGGTTTGCTTAAATAACGTTAATTGCTCTTTATAAAAGGCAAACGCATCTTTCACTTCATCGGGCGCTTGGTTTAAAATCACAGATTCTGTCTGATTATTGAGGTAGGCTCGTAATTGCTGTTCAACTTCTTCAGGTGAGTCAGTGTTTTGTTTCAAGAGATGAAGATAAGGCGCTAATGGACTCTCTGGATGCGTCATCAGCAGTTCTGACGTCAATGTTTGCTCAGGCAATGTACCGGTAAAGCGATATAACGCAATACTGTGCCGGATGAGTTCAGGATTAATCGCTAAACTATCATTTACGGTATAATTTAATTTTTTCTTAAGCAATAACCCCTGGTGAACTTCATCAATCACGACATCACCATTTTGCTTCATTAAACCCACAATTTTACCGGCCCAATAAACTTGTTTTTCCCATTCTTCTCGTTCTTCAGGATTGTCCGGACGAAATAAAAGAAGCTCTAAATATTTGAGCTCCAGAGACTGCATCGCCTCACCTGTTGTGACAAGATATTCTTTATTTGTCATCATGTCCGTGAAGGTCTGGTAAATGGTTTCTAATCGTTTAGGTGAGCAATCACTGTCACGACTAAATTCAAAACGATGTGCCTTTTGTCCAAATAAGCGCTGTGAGGTGCTGTTTAAATCAGCATGATTGGTCGCAAGTAAAGCCGAAGGCACTTCAACAATCACAAGGTTTAACCCAGTTGCTTTTTTAGCGGCAAGCAACGGTAAAATCACCTTCGATTTACCACCACCCATCGTAATTTTTTCGATGCATTGATTAAAATGATAAGGATCATCAGGTGTCGATAATAACGTACTTAACGCATCGGCCTGTCTTTCGCGAAGTAACTTGTTGTCTGCGTATTGAAATAACATCAGTGCTGGATCAGTTTCCGCAGTAATATCACTTTCTCCCATAAGCACATTTGCAATAGCCTGAAAATGAACTAAATTGGGTTCAGAATCCGCACGTTCAAGCGCATCTAATAAGCGTAACACTTGTTGATTTTTTACCTCTAACGATAATCCTTCATGAATCAATTGATGCAGTTTTTTACACTCCATCTCTGACAACCCTGTTACTTCCATGTACTGTGCGCAATCAGCATGTAAATAAAGCGAGAGCAATGTTTGTTGTGTTAATTCATGACGTTGATCTGCTGCTACTTGCACGTGATAAGGATGCAGTGGGTCACGTATTGCCTGATTAGCAAGGCTATCTATTTTTTTCCATTGCGTTGTAAGATGTGCTCTTTGTTCGCGTCCTAATACGTCTGCCTTTTCAAACAGTATTGAGCGCGTGCCTGATGAACTCAAGACTGCTTCGGCAATGCGCCGTTGTGCTTGAATACATTGATACTGCAACTCGCCTGCTTGCTGTTCAGCCAAGTTAATTTGAGAAACTGTTGCTTTCGTATCATCCAGTGCACTGATAAGATTGCTTAATGCATGTTGATACTGTACTTCTTCTTGACGGTAGGCATGGCATTGCTCATCAAGCCCTAATTGCGTTGTCAGTGATGTGCTGTGAATGGGTTCGAGTGAAGGCATAGTGCCTTGATGAGAAGTGGCATCATATAACTCATCCCAAATCGCTTGATTAGTGGTAAGTATCTCGTGATATACATCCTTGGCTTGGTATATTTCAATAGGTGGTACATACGCTTTTGATAATGCCTCACCCAAAGCTTTAAAACGATAAATATATTTTAAGGTGTCTGGGTTAGATAATGCGCGATAAAGAAAATTAGACAAATAAGGAATAACCGTTTCTTGCTTATTGAGTGCCATATAACGATGTGTAATCAGATATGTCTTACAAAAACGCTCTAACTGCGCTTTTTGTGAAACATTCCCTGAAAGCGCAATATTATAATAAATAGAAAAATAATGAACAAAATTGTCTTGTGTAATATCTGAAGATAAAGCCTCTAAGGCTTCTCTTTTTTCAGGAGTACTGGCTGAATAATTAAG
>JAHZKF010000031.1 GCA_022600575.1 Gammaproteobacteria bacterium
CCGATCTCCTCAGGGCGGCGTATAAAATTGGCTTGGAACGATTTAAAGGCCAAAGAGATATTGAGTCCGCTTTTTTTTGCGTGGTATAAACCATGAAAGCCACCTGCAAGATCAGCCCCGATGCTAAGTGCACCAAAATACATTGAATTGAGGTGATTTTTAGTTCGTCTGCGGCAGGGTATTTTGATGACAATTTTTTCATCGTCAATTTGAAGCAGTTTAGGTCTTACATAGCTAATGAGGGGTACTTTCAGTTTTCCAAAAGACCATAACATCCATTTAAATTGTGTGAGTGGTTTCATTCGATATACTTCCTAATACTTCCTAGCAATAAACAAAGTAACAAAGAGTAGCATTGTAGAGAAAAAGAATATATAGAATGACATTGAGAGCCTCGATGAATTTTAAATGTTTATAAAATCATCTAAAACGCGTTACACTACAGGTCTTCTTGGCTTGATGAATTAAGAATTATGGTAGAAACAAAAGCACGACAAAAAACACCCGATATCATAAAGCGTCCACCGCATTCAGCAGAAGCTGAGCAAGCGATTTTAGGTGGACTCATGCTTGATAATCAAGGGTGGGATAAAATAGGGCATAAGCTTTGTGATGCCGATTTTTATCGGACAGAACATCGTTTATTGTTTCAATGTATTTCAAATTTGGTTGCTAAAAATCAACCTTTTGATGTGGTCACAGTACTAGATGGACTTAAATCAAATAATCAGGTAGATGAAGCAGGAGGTGAGGCTTATTTATTTGAGCTTGCGAACAATACACCGAGTGTTGCAAATGTGTCGGCTTATGCCGAGATTGTGCGTGAAAAATCAGTTCAAAGGCAATTAATTGACGTAGCGGGTGAAATTGCGGATGCAGCGTATCAACCAGGTGAGCGTGAGGTATCTGATTTACTGGATTTTGCAGAGACACGTGTGTTTGCTATTGCAGAGCAAACAGCAGCTGAGGGTGGGCCTGAAGCTATGCAGTCGGTTGTGGTGCGAGCTGTTGAAAGGATTGATGCTCTCTTTCATCAGGGGAGTTCTATTACAGGGTTACCAACGGGGCTTACAGATTTAGATGATTTAACCTCAGGGCTTCAAGCATCTGACTTAGTGATTGTTGCGGGTAGGCCATCAATGGGTAAAACCAGTTTGGTGATGAATATTGCAGAGCATGCAGCTCTTGAAGTACAAAAACCTGTGTTAGTGTTTTCGATGGAGATGCCTGCTGATTCACTTGCTATGCGAATGATGTCTTCTTTAGGCAGGATTGATCAAAACCGTATCCGAACCGGAAAACTGAATGATGATGATTGGTCACGGGTGACTTCAACTGTACATATGCTTTCGGAATCAAATTTATATATTGACGACTCGCCGTCTTTGAGTCCAGCAGAATTGCGTGCACGTGCGCGGCGTTTGGTGAAAGAGCAAGGCCCGCTCGGATTAATTGTGATTGATTACCTTCAATTAATGAAAGTACCAGGGTTTCGTGCAGATAATCGAGCAGCTGAGATTTCTGAGATTTCACGTAGCTTAAAAGCGCTTGCAAAAGAGCTTAATGTGCCAGTGATTGCATTGTCTCAGTTAAATCGAAGTCTTGAGCAGCGACAAGATAAACGGCCTGTGATGTCTGATTTACGGGAATCTGGGGCAATTGAGCAGGATGCCGATTTAATTTGTTTTATTTATCGAGACGAAGTTTACAACGAAGAAAGTCCAGACAAGGGCAGTGCTGAGATTATTATTGCAAAACAACGTAATGGTCCTATTGGAAAGGTTCGTGTTGCATTTTTAGGGCAATTTACACGATTTGAAGATTTAGCGTATCAAGGCTATCAATCAGATGGGGGCGTTAATCATGGCTAGGCCTACCCGAATCGAGATTGATAGGGTGGCTCTTCGTCATAATGTTAAACGTGTTAAAGCGTGTGCGCCGGGTAAACAAGTTATCGCAATGGTTAAGGCTGATGCTTATGGTTGTGGCGTGCCAGCGGTTGTTCCAGCACTTGATTCAGAGGTGGATGCTTTTGGTGTTGCTTGTTTTGAAGAAGCACGGCAAGTCCGGCGATATACAAATAAACCCTGTATTTTATTCCAAGGGGTTTTTACACCGGATGAGCTTTCTTCTTTGGTAGAAGAAAATGTTGAAGTTGTCGTTCATCAAAAAGAGCAGCTTCAATGGATTTTAGATGCGGCCCTAGATAAGCCCATTCGAGTTTGGATTAAAGTAGACACAGGGATGCATCGTTTAGGATTTATGCCTGATGAAGTACCAGAAGTGGTGACAGCATTAAAAGCCTTGCCATGGGTTCAAGATAATATTGGTATTATCACGCATTTTGCCTCGGCAGACACACCAGACAGTCCGCAAAACAACGTACAACTTAAAGCATTTAATCATCTTCATTTACCAGAGGGTATATTTACAAAAAGCCTTGGCAACTCGGCCGCTATTTTGTCGTGTCCAGAAGTGCTTTCAGATGCGATTAGGCCTGGCATTATGCTTTATGGTGTATCGCCTTTTTTCGAACAAGATGGTAGCTCAATTGAATTAAAGCCGGTGATGCAGTTTGTCTCGGCATTGACGGCGGTGCATACCTATTTGCCAGGCGAGCGAGTGGGTTATGGTGCAATATGGGAGGCAAAACGGCCGTCACGAATTGGCGTTGTAGCGGTTGGGTATGGAGATGGCTACCCAAGGCATATTAAGCCCAGTACACCCGTTTATATTGAGGGGCAGTATGTGCCTATTGTTGGCCGAATTTCAATGGATATGCTAACAGTTGATTTAACGGATCATCAAGATATAAAGCTCGGAAGCCGTGTGGAGCTTTGGGGGAGTAACCTCCCAGTAGAGCAGATTGCGCGTCTTGCAGGAACCATTGGTTATGAATTAATTTGTCAGGTGTCTCCACGGGTACGTGCGCAGGCTGTGATTTTGAATGAGGATGAATAGCTTATGAGTAAAATAAAATATGTAAATATTATTTTTTTAAGTGCTTTGGTTGGATGCATTCCTGTTAAAAACGAAGAAGTAGGTATGGTTGCAGGTGGCGTTGCAGGGGGCCTTTTAGGGAGTCAAATAGGCAGTGGTTCAGGGCAGGTGGCAGCGGCTGCAACCGGTGCATTTATTGGGGCGGTTTTGGGCGGTAAAATAGGTCAGTACATGGACAAGCAAGACCAGCTCGAAGTGCAGCGTGCCTTAGAAAATTCACCAACTGGTAAGTCAGTGGCTTGGAAAAATCCAGATTCTGGTAATCGGTATCGTGTTACCCCAACAAGGACCTATTATCGTAACGAGCAGCCTTGTCGAGAATACACTACATATGCCAACATTGGGGGTAAGCAAGAGCAAATTTATGGTAAAGCATGCCGTAAAGCAGATGGTTCATGGCAGGTGAAGAATTAAAGATTACTGGTTGACGCCTCTCTTCTATCTCTGGCAAGATGCTCCCTTTGTTTTTGCGATGTAGAGAGGGACGAAGCTTATGTCAATGAAGATTTTGGTGCCGGTCAAACGGGTGATAGACCCCTACGTTAAAGTACGCATAAAACCGAGTCATGATGGTGTTGAGACAGAGCATGTCAAACATGCGATGAATCCGTTTGATGAAATTGCAATTGAAGAAGCGCTGCGTTTGGTTGAAAAGCAAATTGCAGATGAAGTGATTGCGGTCACTATTGGTCCTGAAGTGTGCCAAGAAACGTTAAGGCATGCGTTAGCGTTAGGTGCGCATCGGAGTATTTTAGTTGAAACAGATGCAGCTCACGCCTCGCTCCATATTGCAAAAATATTGCAAGCTATTGTTCAACAAGAATCGCCCAATTTAGTATTGATGGGTAAGCAAACCATTGACGGTGATAATAACCAAACGCCCCAAATGCTTGCGGCCCTTTTAGGGTGGCCACAGGCAACCTTTGCATCCTCTATTGAAATGTCTGATGATAAGTTAACCGTGACACGCGAAGTTGACGCAGGTCTTGAAACCATTGCTGTTAACTTACCCGCTGTTGTGAGTACCGATTTACGTTTAAATGAGCCTCGGTATGCAAGCTTACCGAATATCATGAAAGCCAAACAGAAGCCGCTGGATAAAATAGCATTGGCCGATTTAAATCTTGATTTAAAACCACATACAGAAACATTATCGGTGACACCACCCTTGGCGAGACAAGCGGGTGTTAAAGTTGCCTCTATTGAGGAATTACTAGAAAAATTACGTCATGAGGCAAAGGTGCTTTAATAAGGGAGTAGATAGTATGAGTGTTTTAGTGTTAGCAGAACATGATAATCAACAGCTTCACCCTGCTACAGCACATGTACTCAGTGCGGCAGGCGCATTGGGTAATGAAGTGATTGTATTGGTTGCGGGGCACGATTGCAGGGCAGTTGCTGATGAGGTTTCAATGCTTTCAGGCGTGTCTCAAGTGCGTTTGGTTGATGCTGCTTGTTATGCGTATCCATTAGCCGAGAATTTAAGCACATTAATTGCATCCATGTTAGAAGGGGTTGATGCATTGTTAGCACCCGCAACAACCTTTGGTAAGGATGTGTTACCAAGAGTGGCAGCGATGTGTGATACAGCACAACTTTCGGATGTGACTAAAATCATTGATAACGAGACATTCGAGCATCCAATTTACGCAGGTAACGCAATTGAAACAGTGCGTGTGTTAGATGCGCTTAAAGTTTTGAGTATTAGGACAACGGCATTTGATGCAGTCATAGACGCGCAAGCAGCTTGTCCGATTGAAGTGTTGGATGCTGTATTTGAAGCAGCAAACACACAATTTATTGATGCGGTTAAGCCTGAGTCAACGCGTCCAGAACTAACTGCTGCAAAGCGTGTTGTTTCGGGTGGGCGAGGACTTCAGAGTGCTGAGCAGTTCAAGTTAATTGAAGATTTAGCAGATAGTCTTGGGGCTGCTGTTGGTGCATCACGTGCGGCAGTTGATGCAGGTTTTATCTCAAACGATCATCAAGTCGGTCAAACCGGTAAAATTGTAGCGCCGAGCTTATATATAGCAGTGGGTATTTCAGGTGCAGTACAGCATTTGGCCGGCATTAAAGATGCCAAAGTCATTGTTGCCATTAACAAAGATGAAGAAGCTCCTATTTTTCAAATCGCAGATTATGCGCTGGTTGGAGATTTATTCACGTTGGTGCCTGAATTAATGGATAAACTTAAGGGGTAAAGAAGATGTTAGTGGGTGTTCCAAAAGAGATTAAAGCACAAGAGGCGCGTGTAGGATTAGTTCCGGGTAGTGTTCGTGAGATTGTACGTGCTGGTAGCGAAGTCATTGTTGAGAGAAGCGCAGGCAGTGGGATTGGTATTACAGATGAGGCATACGAGGCTGCGGGTGCTGTTTTAGTTGATACGGCAGACGAGATATTTGCACGTGCTGACTTAGTGGTTAAAGTAAAAGAGCCACAGCCCAGTGAATGTAGGCGTCTCAGAGAAGGACAAATTTTATTTACTTATTTGCATTTGGCACCCGATCCGATGCAAACGCGATTACTAAAAGAGTCTGGTGTGAGTGCGATTGCCTACGAAACGGTCACAGAAGCAGGGGGAGGTTTGCCTTTGTTAACCCCTATGTCGCAAGTGGCAGGACGGATGTCGATTCAGGCAGGGGCGCATTGTCTTGAAATGGTAGAAGGTGGTTCAGGGATTTTATTAGGTGGTGTACCGGGTGTTTCGCCTGCTAATGTTGTCGTGATTGGTGCTGGTGTGGTTGGGACTAATGCTGCTCGAATGGCGATGGGAATGGAGGCACGTGTAACGGTTTTAGATAGGTCTTTGGCTCGTCTTCGCGCACTCGATTTTCAGTTTGGCTCAAAGCTTAATACCATATATTCAACGGCCGAGGCGCTGGAGCAATATGTAACAGATGCGGATTTAGTGATTGGTGCTGTGTTAGTGCCTGGAGCCTCAGCGCCTCGTTTGGTGACGCGCGATATGTTAAAAGCCATGAGACCCGGTTCTGTGGTGGCTGATGTTGCTATTGATCAAGGTGGATGCTTTGAAACGAGTCGTCCAACAACACATGAACAACCAACTTATGTAGAAGAAGGGGTTGTTCATTATTGTGTGGCAAATATGCCAGGGGCTGTTCCAAGAACCTCAACTTTTGCACTTAATAATGCAACATTACCGTTTATTCTTAATTTGGTGACGAAGGGTTTAAAAGTGGCATTATTAAGTGATGTTCACTTGTTAGCTGGCCTAAACGTACACCAAGGAAAAATCACACATGAGGCAGTTGCACGTGATTTAGATTACGAGTATGTTTTAGCTAAAGATGTGTTGTCCGATTTATCATAATTGGGAGTTAAACATGAAGCTTCTTTTAAAAGGATTTTTAATAAGCCTGTTTTTTTCTTGTGTTGCCATTGCCTCAGAAGGGACGACGACTGAGGAGGCAGCTACCTCTAATGAGATATTATTTCAGGTGGTTGAACAACAAATCGTTTTTAATAATCAATCAATTGAAACGGCAAAAGCGATACCACCTAAAACAGAGAATGACTTTTATGGCATAGAGCTTAGACTGAAGCCTGCAGCGGCAAAGCAGTTTGAGAAGTTAACACAAAATAATATGGGGAAAAGCCTTAATATTGTTTTAAATAATAACTTGGTGTCTTCTTCTATTATTCAGAGTTCTTTGGGAGAGCAGTTCATTATTGCAGGGCTGACAAGAGATCAAGCCACCCGTTTTGTTGAGGATATAAGACATGAGCATGAAGATTAACGCTTTTTTAGCTTTCTTTTTACTAAGCATGAGCAGTGTTGCTCATACCCAAAGTTTTTATCCTATTAAGCATATGATTGCTAATCAAACAAAAGATGTGATGTTTTATCATTTTCATTTTTTGGGAGATGCAGCTTGTGACAGTAGTGATTCGATTAATCCGGCACATCTGAAACAAATCAATTGTAAGAGTGGGGGATTATTTAAACCTGGTACTTATGTATTAGAGTTTGAGCAAGTTTACTTTTATGGTAAGCGGAAAGTGCGTTGTTCTGGGTCTAAAACGTACCAAATGGGCGAGCATAAAAAACTCGCCATTTGGAAGCTTTCAAAACGATGCCAGCTTGATGTGATTGAAACTTAAAGTGCTTTGTATGTTCACTTGACGGCACCCACTTGAAGGCTTACTTTTAAATTAGACAAAGTAAACCCGTCAAGGGGAAAAGAATGGATTTTTCCAGTCAAAAACTTCAGTCCTTGCGTGAAAATTACCTTCCAAAAGCGGTCTTTCAACTGACAACTATTGCGGTTAGTAAGGCAAAAGGTGCACGTGTATGGGATAACGAAGGCAAAGAATATATTGATTTTGTTGGCGGTATTGGGTGTGTTAATGCAGGACACTGTCCTGATGACGTAGTGAGTGCCATTCAAGCACAAGCGGAAAAATATATTCAACCCTCAATTAATGTATTTAATTATCAACCTTACCTTGAGCTTGTACAAGCGCTTTGCCAAATCACACCAGGAGCGGGTGACAAACAAGCTGTGCTCTTTAACTCAGGGGCTGAAGCGGTTGAGAATGCGGTTAAAATAGCGCGTTATGCGACAAAACGCCCAGCTATTATTTGTTTCGACTTAGCTTTCCATGGTCGCACTTTATTGGCCATGAGCTTGACCAGCAAGACAAAGCCTTATAAGTATGGGTATGGCCCCTATGCACCAGAAATTTATCGTGTGCCACATCCTGCTATGGTTTCCATTCAAGATTATGCAGCGTATTGGGAGCATATTTTTAGTAGTTATGTTCCAGCAGAACAGGTTGCCGCTATTATTTTTGAACCGGAGTTAGGGGAAGGTGGTTTTATTCCGATGCCAGGCACATTTCTCGAACACTTACGAACACTCTGCACTGAGCGCGGTATTTTAATGGTTGCTGATGAAATTCAGACAGGATTTTGTCGTACCGGGAAATGGTTTGCAATGGAGCATTTTAATATCACACCTGACTTGATGGTTTTAGGTAAGTCGATTGCATCCGGTATGCCTTTGACGGCGGTTGTCGGAACAAAACAACTGATGAATGCATCACACGTGGGGGGGATAGGCGGAACTTTTTGTGGTAATCCTTTGGCTTGTGTTGCTGCATTAGCAACGCTTTCGATTTATAAAGAGCAGCGTCTAGCAGACCGTGCGGTTAACATTGGCAATCAAACCAAAGCTTTTTTTGAGGGCATCAAAGAAAAATATCAGTGTATTGGGAGCATTCGTGGTTTAGGGGCGATGATAGGCATTGAGTTTGTTGACTCAACAGGAAAATCCGATGCTGATTTATTGCATCAGGTCATGGATCTTGCTTTAAGCAATGGCGTTATTCTAATGTCTTCAGGCTTAAATGGTAATGTGTTAAGGACGTTAATGCCGTTGGTGATTACAGACGAAGAATTGCAGCGTGCGTTTCAAGGGATTGAAAAAGCGATTCAGGCATGCTTGCAAAAATAGTTCAATTATTGCCTATAATATAATTATGTTAATCAGAAATAGGCGCTGATAATGCCACTTACAAGCATTCCAGAATTAGACCTCAATCTGTCCAGTTTTAGGTTTAATAAAAAATCAGCTAAAGCATTTCAGGAGAATATTAATAAACAGGTTGTTGCGCTTAATAACGCGATTGATCTTTATAACGATCCAGACCCTAAATTAGATAAAGCTAAAATATTAGAACCCATCGTGCTTAGTCTACAAACTTTAAGAGAGACAGAACCTGATTTAGTGCTTTTGGTAGCGATTGTAAATAGGTATCAAGCTTTTTGTGAAGATATTTTGGGTAAACTGGCTGACGAAATAAGAGCAGAGAAAGCTCTAGAGGCAGCTCGCGTAATGAAGCAGCGGCGAGTTGATGCGCTTGCAGCACCCAAAACGCTTTCAGAGCTTGTAGAGGGTATGTCACATGACGACGTGAAAAGTTTGACCCATGTTTTAATGAATAGCAATAGTAAAACGACATTAAAAAGTAACTTACGCGCACTTTATCCATTAGATCATCCTAAAGGAGTGGATTTCGAAGTTTTTCTAATGACGCATGAAGTTGGAATAATACCATCTAGCAATTCTAAACTTTTTTCAGTAACCACGTTAGATACAAACGAGAAGCAAGTTTTAAAAGTAGAGTATCTTGCACAGCGTGGCCAAGCTGCAGAGTTATATTTAAGAGAACATGCTGAGCTATCTGGGGTTTTCACGCCTATTTTTGCTCGAAAAAAAGTCACATATTATCATCCTGGACGTGATAGGCTGGTGCAAGGAAATTTAGTAGTGACTGAATTTTGCGAAGGAAATAACGTAGAGACGCATGGAAAGGATTTTGGAAATGATGATGAAGCAAGGCTTAGGGGAGCTGCAGATATCTATACACAAATGTCAGACATTTTAATTAAAATAGAAGCTGCAGGGTGTGCCTTTCCTGATATGAAAGTTACTAATTGGTTGGTAGATTCAAGTGGAAAGTTAAGAGTTGCCGATGGAAAATCATTTATGTTTACAAATGCGAGCAGAGAAATTCGGGCCACTGAAATAGATTCTTGTGTTAGGTCGCCGTATCTAAGCGCCCCAGAGCAATGGCAAGATACTGTTAATATTTCGGCAGATAAAATGCATGCTTATATATTGGGCAGAAATTTGTATTTCTACTTAACGCGTGGGGATGATGATCTTTTATATAATGGTAATATTCCAAAAATGGATGCTTCAGAACTTGATTTTTCGTTCCCTATTTTTCAAACGCCAGCGGGTGCTCAATATAAAGCGTTAATTGAAGACACCCATAAAGCGAGGCCAGCCAACCGCCTATCGGTTGCAGCATTTCATACAAGAATAGAAGCGATTCATGCATCGTATGAGCAAGAAAAAGCAGAGGCACAATCTGTAATTGAGACTTCTCAAGAATATAGGGAAAAAATGTCGCAAGTGCGTGATGCGACGGAGAGTGATAGGCTTGAAGATGATGAGATTAGGCCTTCTAAACAGTAATTTATAATCATGTGAGGATATGATGAGTGAATCAAAAGCATCAGACATTAATTCAGCAGGCATGACGCCCCTACATCTTGCGGCAATACGCGGTGACTCAGCAAGGGTTCAGCAACTTTTAGCTGACTCGCGTACTCATCCTGATCAGTTAAATCATGCAGGAGAGCCTGCTTTATTTGGTGTCTTAAGGCTTTCTGCAGCGGCAGGACCTGAGGTGATTCCAGGGCGTGAGAGAATTTTTAATCAGTTATGGGATGTAACAACGCCTGAAATACGTGTATGCCAAGATAAACTAGGCGGGACGATATTACATTTAATGGCAGCTGATGGGTTTGATAAGTTAACACGTGAAGTATTAGCAAAAGAGCCAGGGCTTGCATCGAAACATTTGTTTGATAATACCCGGGATTATCCTATTCATACGGCCATTGGAAATGGCTACTTAGATGTGGCTGAGGCACTGTTTGATTTAGACCCTGAGACAGCTACTTATCTAAATGTTAGTGATCAATGCCCACTTCATCTTGCGGCCCAATCAGCGTCAAAAGAAATGCTTGAGCTGTGTTGCACACAACATATCGGTGACATCAATCAAGTGGATATTAATGGAAGAACAGCATTGGCTTTATTAAGAGGAAGAGGCGATTTAACTGAAGACGAGAAAACAGATTTTGAAGGATGTTTAGTGGCTAAAGGCGCACAAGAAGGGGCGAATGATTCTCGTCGTATGACAAAAAATGGATAGAGAGCCGGTTTTGTAAGTCTAAATACTTTTAGAGTGTTCTTAAGAAGGGAGGGCTTTCATTACGCAGCTATATTCGCGCTGGCACAGGGTGTTTCAACGTTACCTTCAGGGGCATCTGTGGCAGGCGGCATGTTTTGATGAGCAAGCGCCACCATTTCGTCGAAAATAAAGCTTGACTCTGATTTAAAAAAGCTACCATCTGATTTTTTTCTGAGGAGAATAGTCCGAAGCGGATGCTCGGGATCAGGATTAAGGATATTTTGAAGCAATGCAGTATGTTGCTCATCTGTTAAGCCCATTTTCTCAGGGGATTTTAACTGCTCCCAGATTTGACTGGCATGAAGTATAAGCTGAGCAAGAAGAAAGGGGTTGCTTTCGAGCTCTTTATTAAGTGTATGTGTACTATCCGGGCTTATAATATCTTTCAGGGTGCGATTAAGTAGATTTTCATTACCCAAAAGTAGTTTGACAATCTCAAGTTTTCCGATGTGAGTAGCATACATCAGCGCAGTCCTGCCTGTGTCGTCTTTTAGGTTCGGTTCTACTCTCTTATCAGCAAGAAGGGCTGCTACGATATCGGCGTATCCGCGTTGAGCAGCAAGCATCAGCGCAGTCCAGCCTTTGTTGTCTTCTCGGTTCGGTTCTACTCTCTTATCAGCAAGAAGGGCTGCTACGATATCGGCATGCCCGCGCAGGGAGGCGTATATTAACGCAGTCTCGCCTGTGTTGTCTTCTCGGTTCGGTTCTACTCTCTTATCAGCAAGAAGGGCTGCTACGATATCGGCGTATCCGCGTTGAGCAGCAAGCATCAGCGCAGTCTCGCCTGTGTTGTCTTTTTGGTTCGGGTCCACTCTTCCATTAGCAAGAAGGGCTGCTACGATATTGACATGCCCGCTATGGGAGGCGCACATCAGCGCAGTCCAGCCTTTGTCGTCTTTTTGGTTCGGGTCCACTCTTCCATTAGCAAGAAGGGCTCTTACGGTATCGGCATGCCCGTATTGAGCAGCAAGCATCAGTGCAGTCCAGCCTGCGCTGTTTTCTTTTTTGTTAGGGTCCACTTTTTCATCGGCAAGAAGAGCTTCTACGATATCAGTATACCCTTTCAGGCAGGCATATATTAACGCAGTCTCGCCTGTGTTGTCTTTTTGGTTCGGGTCCACTCTTCCGTCAGCAAGAAGAGCTTCTACGATATTGGCATGCCCGCTCTGGGAGGCGTGCATCAGCGCAGTCTCGCCTGTGTTGTCTTTTTGGTTCGGGTCCACTCTTCCATTAGCAAGAAGGGCTCTTACGGTATCAGCGTATCCGTTTTGAGCAGCAAACATCAGCGCAGTCGAGCCTTCGTTGTTTTTTTGGTTAGGGTTCACTTTTTCATCGGCAAGAAAGGCTGCTACGATATCGGCATGCCCGTATTGAGCAGCAAACATCAGTGCAGTCCAGCCTGCGCTGTTTTCTTTTTTGTTAGGGTCCACTTTTTCATCGGCAAGAAGGGCTATTACGATATCGGTGTGTCCTGTTATGGAAGCACGCATCAGTGCGGTACAGCCGCTTTTATTTGTTAGGTTCGGGTCCACTCTTCCGCCAGCAAGAAGGGCTATTATGGTATCAGCGTATCCGTTTTGAGCAGCAAACATCAGCGCAGTCATGCCTGTGTTGTCTTTTTGGTTCGGGTCCACTCTTCCATTAGCAAGAAGGGCTGCTACGATATCGGCATGCCCGCTCTGGGAGGCGCACATCAGCGCAGTAATGCCTTCATTACTTGTTTGATTAGGATTGCACGCCTTGTTCTTTAGTAGTCTGGTTAGCTCTTTTTTATTATTGTTTGTGGCTGCAACTAACAACTGCGCCCCTAAATTTTTCTTGAACACCACGGTTTTTTCTTTTTCCGGCTCTGTTTGTTTAGGGGGCGAAGCTTTTTGAGATTTCTTCTTAGAGCTCTTTCTGGATTTCTTTTTAGGTGTGTTTTTATCAGACGTGCTTTCCGTAGGGCTGTCGCTATCGGATGCGCCTTTAGATTCTGCTGGAGAGGCCATATCTGAAGTTTCTACCGGATGAGGTTCGGGTGCTACTTGAGCAGGTATTACTTCATGGGCTGTTAAATACCTCTTACGAATCTCATCTGCAGCGTCGGTATTTCCTGCTTGGCGATGTATTTCTTCCTGTTCAGCCCAGTTTGATTCGGGCAATACTTGAGGAGGTGCTTCTAATGTTTCTTCAGCTGAATGTTTTGTAACGCTTAAATCAACAGCATTCCGAACGAGTTCAAGGAAGGGCTGATTGGTCCGGTTATTTTCTTCAACAATGTAAAGAGTGTGTTGTGCCCGTGTATAGGCTGTATAAATTTGATGAGCCCATTTTGTATGTGCGCCATTAGGTTTATCGGTGTCAC